>JAYTXP010000253.1:0-6049 GCA_043742885.1 Chitinophagaceae bacterium
CCAGGTCCTTCTGCAGTTCCAGATTTTTTTTATCCTGCTGCAATGCACGGGTTAAAACGATAATGGCATTATCATAATCCCCGGTACGCATAAAAGTACGGGCTGTTTCCTGTAAAGTCTTTACATCTGTTGGCTGCGCAAGCAGGGAAAAACTAGTCAGCAAAAGAAATGGAAGAATGAGAATATATTTTTTCATAATACTAAGGCTATGGAAGACGAAAGGGTCACCCCATCCGTTGCAAATTAAAGCATATGGGTCAACAAACCATCCCTGAGCTTGGGTTCAAACCAGGTGCTTTTGGGAGGCATTACATTACCACTATCAGCAATGTTAAATAATTGCTCAATGGTTACAGGATACAAACTAAAGGCCAGTTTCATTTCACCACTATTCACCCTTTTTTCCAATTCTTTCAAACCACGAATACCACCTACAAAATCAATTCTTTTATCGGTACGCTGATCACGGATGTGGAGCAATTTATCCAGGATATCATTTGAAAGTATACTCACATCCAGAACTCCAATAGGATCTTCTGTAAATGTTCCGGGACGAGACACCAATATATACCATTGACCCTCCAGATACATGCCAAATTCATGCAATTGAGAAGGCTTTACTGCTTCAGGACTTAATGTGATATAAAATTCATCCTGCAAAAGAGAAATCAATTTTTGCAAAGTCAACCCATCCAGGTCCTTAACTAATCGGTTATAATCTAAAATGGCTAACTGGCTGGCGGGGAAAATAGTGGTCAGGAAATATTCTGCTTCTTTATTGCCGGGCATTTCCTTACTTAATTTAGCTGCTGAGGCCGCCCGGTGATGTCCGTCGGCAATATAGGTGAAAGGAATTTCGGTCTCATATAAGCGTGTGATGGAATTGATAACAATATCTCGGTCGATGACCCAGATAGTATGGCCAATGCCATCACTGGCAACAAAATCATAAACAGGTTTATTGCTGGCTTTCCATCCATCGATCAGCGCGTTCACTTCCACTACATCACGACAGGCCATGAATACATTTCCAGTTTGCGCTTCGATGGTACGCATATGATCAATGCGGTCCTTTTCTTTTTCAGGCCTTGTGAATTCATGTTTTTTGATCATATCGCTGTAATAATCTTTTACAGATGAAAGGCAAACCAATCCGGTCTGACTACGACCGTTCATTACTAATCGATAAATATAATAGCAGGGTTTATTTTCGCGAAACAGTGTTCCTTCTTCGATCAGCCGGTTCAGATTTTCTTTTGCTTTTTCATATACAGCCGGGCTATGTGTATCAATGGACGGATCCAGATCGATCTCCGCCTTGGTCACATGTAGAAATGAAAGGGGCTGATTAGTCACTTCAGTTCGCGCTTCCTCGCTGTTCAATACATCATAAGGCCTTGATGCTACAGAAGAAGCAATTTCAGGTAGGGGTCTTAACGCGTCAAACGGTTTAATGATAGCCATGATTATCCTTTTCTTTTTGCAAATTCTTTCATTAGGTCAGTAAATGCCTCTACACTTTGCATTGGAAGGGCATTATATAATGATACGCGGAATCCGCCTACAGAACGATGACCTTTTACGCCGATCATACCTTCTTTATTACAGAGCGCATTAAATTCAGTTTCCAAGGCAGGATCATTTATAGTGAATACCACATTCATTTTACTTCTGTGTGCTTTAGCTACTACCGGATTAAAAACAGGAAGACTATCCAGCGTATCGTATAATAGTGTTGATTTGGCCTCGCTTCGTTGTTGCATTTCTTTTACTCCACCTTCTTTCTTCAGCCAGCGAAGATTCAGTAAGACAACATAAATGGCGAATATTGGGGGCGTATTCAGCATGGACCCTTCTTTAATATGGTTACGATAGTCAAGTATAGTGGGGATCTTTCTTTCTGTTTTTCCCAGCATGTTTTTATCGATCACGACAATATTGACACCAGCGGCTCCAAGATTTTTCTGTGCCCCCGCATAAATTAATGAGAAGCGATTGAATTCTATCTCGCGACTTAATATATCGCTGCTCATATCGGCGATCAGCGGCACACCCGAATCATAGGGAAGCTGCTGCCATTGAGTACCGGCAATGGTTTCGTTGGTTGTGATATGAAGATAAGTGGCAGTGGCCGGAACCGTCAGCTCGGTGGGCATGCTGGTGAAATGAGTATCAGCAGAGGATCCTGCAATTTCCACATGACCAAATAATCTAGCTTCTTTAATAGCCTTCACGCTCCAGGTGCCGGTTTCAGTATAACAGGCCAGCGCATTATCATTTAAAAGATTCATTGGTACCTGCATGAACTGGGTGCTGGCACCTCCATGCAACAGAAGCACTTCATGATCATCGTCTAATCCCATTAATTCTTTAAGCAGGGATCTTGCTTCATCCATTACTGGTTGAAACAATGGGGTGCGATGACCAATTTCAAGGATAGACAGACCCGAATTATTGAAATTAATAATGGCCTGGCTGGCTTGTTGAAATACTTCATTGGGAAGTATGGAAGGACCTGCATTGAAATTATGAATCACCCCTGGGCTAATGGCCATTAATAGAAATTTTCAGCAAAATTAGTTGATTCGGTACAAAGCGATGGTAGAGTGATTTTCCGCTTATGGTAAATGATCTTGCCGTCCTCCTTTCAATTTCCATTTTTGATTGAGATCTTTTATCTCTTCCTGCTCCTCGCGACTCAATTTTTTATGGCTAAGTACACTCAGGTCGGGCTGACCCGCATTGATCCAGGCAGTATACCAAAAAGAAGCCACTGCATGAATGGAGGAACGCATTCTTCTTTCCACCATACCATTTAATTTTTCATTGTAGGCGAGAGTATAGGCTGTAGAATATTGTTTCAGTATCACGCCTTTGCGGTACTCAAAGGAAAAACGTTGATCTGAAGCGAAGGAAAGACTGAGTTGTTTTTCAAATTTTAAAACGGTGTCAACGGCTTTAGCACTTTCAAGAACGATCTTCCAGGTAAATTGAAGGGGGTCAGATATATAATCTGCCTTACCTGTAAGCAGGTTCCATTTTTTTTCGGCCAGCAATTCCGGTATGCGACTTTCCCAGAAACCATGAATGCCTTTTTGATCGGTATATTGTCCGTTATGATTACTGCTTGTATGAAGTGGCACATGCGCGTCGGCAACATAATGCCCCAGTTCAGCAGCATATTGAAGTATATGCATTTCATCTTTTTCGCGAAACGCTTTTGTAAGCCTGCCCAACATTACCTGTATCCACCAGGGAACAATTCCATGTGCATTTAAACTATCTGTTGAATATTTTTCGGTGGCTTCATTCCATTTACGGGGAAGAGAATCGAAAGGATAGGAGCCATAATGGTCCATATCAATATAATGACGTGGTCCTTCTTCGGGAATGGCATACCTTCTTTTATCAGGATCTACAGCATGTTCGGTTATAAATTCTAAGCGGGGTTTGAACAGCGTCATCATTTCCGGGGGCAGGAGAAATACGGCGTATTGATTAATATGCTGGTGACCGTAGAAGCCCCAGCTGTTCAATAAAGGCAAATTCAAAAAAAGAAAAAATTGTGTCAGGAATATCTTCATCACATTTCAGTTTTCACTTATTCACCTATTCACCTATTCACCTATTCACCTTTTCCCCTCATCCACTTCCACAACACCTCCTGTCACTGCGTATTTCATCGCGTCACCCGGACTGAATTTTTCTATTTTCTTCAATCGGGTTCTTGGGAGTACGTAAAGTTGTCCCGCCCAGTTATAAGCCTGTGGAACATAAATGGCAACCATATCAGCACCCAGATTCATTTTCTCCATTTCCTCATCGGTAATAAATCCAAGAATCCATACATCATCAGCAAATATGCGTGCAAGTATAGGTTGATTGAATTTCTTTTTTTCTCCCGCGAAAGCGCTGAAAAAATCACGTACGGAGGAATAGATGTATTTAACGCCCGGAGTTTTTTCCAGCCAGGAATCAAAAAGGTTGAATAACCGGGATTGAATAAAAGTGGAACTGAAATAACCGATCAGGATGATACTGGCAATGATGATAAGAAAACCAAGTCCATAATTTTTCACTTTGTATTCTATGATATGGCCTGCTAAATCTCTGACAGGTTCACGGAATATGGGGATCCAGCTATCTACAGATGAAACGATCCAGTAAATAGAATAAATAGTAACCGCGATAGGAGCTATAATGAGCAATCCCTGTAAAAAATAAGAAATAGCTTTTTTGATGTGAAAAGGAGGAGGTAAAAGGGAAGGTTTTTCAGTACTCATAATCAATGAATTGAAGCTGCAAGTTAAACTAAAAATCGGCGAAAGCCGGTTTCAGTCGGGTAAGGTGACATAAAAAACAGGTTGGAAACTTTGGTTACGTTAAAAGTTTCCATAGTTTTGTTGTCCACAATCCCATTATGGACGCAAAAATACGCATACTCCTCAAGGCCGATGAAATGTTCATGCAATTTGGAATTCGTTCTGTATCGATGGATGATATGGCGGTTGACCTTGGCATGAGCAAGAAAACACTCTACCAGTATTTTGCCGACAAGGATGAACTGGTAGTGGCAGTAGTAGACCTGCATATTACCAAGATGGAAGAAGATTGCGGTAACTGTAAGCAAAAATCAGATAATGCCATTCATGAAATGTTCCTGACCATGGAGCAAAGCTTTGAGCAATTCACTAATATAAATCCGATGGTACTACATGATCTCGAGAAATTTCATTTCAAAGCTTACCAGCGATTTCGTGAGCACAAGGATAAATTTCTTTACCGGGTAGTGAAGGATAATATTGAATGGGGTATTCGGGATGGCTTTTATCGTGAAGATGTAAATGCAGAGGTTATGACCCGGTTCCGTATTGAATCCATGCTGATCCCTTTCAATATGCAGGCATTTCCTCCGGCGAAATTCACCATACTGGAAACCAGCAAACAAATGCTGGAGAATTTTGTATATGGGCTAAGCACACTTAAAGGAAATAAACTAATACAGAAATATAATCAACGAAGAATCAAAAACCAGACTCATGAAAAAAGATAGGAGCAGGTTGTGGTTGCTCATAGTGGCATGTTTATCGCTGGCCCCTGCGATGGCGCAACATCGATATGAGATTACGGCGAAAGAGGCGGTAGATATCGCTTTTAAGAATGTAAATGAACTTAAGAATGCACGGCTGGATTATAAGATCGCAGACCAGCGAAATAAAGAGATCACGGGTATGGCCTATCCGCAAATTACCGGTTCGGCATCCATCAATCATTATTTCAGTTTGCCTTTGATACAATTCCCCGACGCGACTGAAACTGCCATATATGATGTGCTGAGAAAAGAGGGCGTTCGCGATGCCAACGGTAACCCCATAACAGCAAGCGGACAATTTAAGTTGCAGAACTTCTCTTTCTTCACACCATGGAATATGCAATTTGGAGCCACTGTACAACAATTACTTTTTGAACCACAGGTATTTGTTGGATTACAGGCCCGAAAAGTAGCATTGCAGACCACTGATCTTCAGATTAAAGTGGCCGAGGATAAAGTAAGAGAGGCTGTATATAAAAGTTATTATGCTGTACTCATCTCCGATAAGCAACTAAAATATGTACAGGAAAGTTTGAAACGATTGGAAAAACTTTCTCATGATATGGATATCATGTACAAGAATGGTTTCGCCGAGCGACTTGATATTGATAAAGCCAATGTAGCAAAGAACAATACAAAAGCAGTAGAGAGCCAGCTGATCAATGGCATCAGTATCGGATATGCAATGCTTAAACTTAACCTGGGACTTCACCAATCTGATACTCTGGTGCTGCGAGACACGCTTAGCGCTGCCCTGTTAAAAGAAGGATTGCTGCAGGAGAATGTTAACTATGAAAACAGAAACGAAGTACAATTGCTTGCGGAGGTAAGAAAATTACAATCGTTTGATGTAAAGCGATACAAGCTTTCCTATTTACCAACACTTTCTGCTTTTTATAATCTGCAAAAAACAGGACAGAGAAGGGCTGATAATGGTGGAAATTCTGAGCCATGGTT
>JAYTXP010000254.1:0-32111 GCA_043742885.1 Chitinophagaceae bacterium
CTTCCAAACCCATTACACTCAGCCCACACCGATTACAATCAAAGCTTGCTTCAATCGCTTTGGCAATGGGCCGAGCGAATACCAGCATTTCTGAAAGAATATTTTCCGGAAGATCGAAAAACTTATCAGTGCCTTCCTTGGGTACGACCAATACATGCCCGGGACGAAGGGGAAAAATATCAAGGAAAGCGAAGAAATTCTTATTCTCCGCTATCCTGTATGATGGAATTTCTCCGGCGATTATTTTTTCAAAAATCGTCATGCAGTGATCTCCTCGATCCTGAATTTCAGGGTACCTCCCGGGGCCTGCACTTCTGCAGTATCGCCAACTATTTTTCCAAGAATGCCACGACCTATCGGAGATGTTACAGAGATCTTCCCCGCTTTCAGGTCGGCCTCTTTTTCACTCACTATCTTATAGGTCACTTTTTTCTTCGTAATAAGATTCGTAAGGGTCACTTTAGTAAGTATAGATACTTTACTGGTATCAATACTGGATTCATCGAGTACCCGAATATTCGAAAGCGCGCCTTCCAGGGCCGCGATCTTCGCTTCCAGCATACCCTGAGCATCCTTTGCCGCATCATATTCCGCATTCTCTTTCAGGTCACCTTTCTCTCTGGCTTCAGCTATAGCTCTGCTGGCAGCTGGCCTTTCCACACCTTTCATGCGCTGTAGTTGTACCCTCATCAGGTCCAGTGTTTCTTGTGTCACGTATTGAATGTCTGACATATCGTTTCCTTGTTTGATAAAAAAAAATAACAACGCCTCAGGCGAATGCTGAAGCGTTGCAGTAATAATTACAAAGATAGAAAATTAATTCAATAAATACTATTTAGAGAGTTGTGAGTAGTAAATAAAGAGTGAACTATCAGGGAAACAACTTCTTATAAAGAACCTCTGCCATCTTAAAAAATGCTTCCTCGCTATAACCTGCTATATGGGGAGTAATGATCACATTTTTCTGATCCAGCAACCAGTTAAATGATTCCTGTTCTTCGGGCTGAAGCTGATCGATCCGCTCATTTTCCAATACATCCAATCCTGCCCCGCTGATCTTTCCCGTTTCTAATGCTTCGATCAAGGCGGTGGTATCCATCACCTTTCCTCTTGACGTATTCAGAAACCAGGGTTTTCTTTCCATGGATCTGAAAAATTTCGCATCAGCCATATGAAAACTATCTTCTGAAAGAGGAATATGCAGACTTATAACATCAGAATAACGGCCAATTTGTTCCAGGCTGGCTTCTTTTATAAAATCGCCTCCGAAATCGTTGCGATATTTATCATAAGCCAGTACCGTAACGCCAAATGACTGCAATAATCTGGCAAAGCTGCTTCCTGTATTTCCAAGTCCGATAATACCTACTGTCTTTCCACTAAGTTCTACTCCCCTGTTTTCTTCCCTTCTCCATTGTCCTTTCTTCACTTCTTCTGCAGAAGAGATGACTCTTTTCATTAAAGCAAGCAAAAGACCCAATGCATGTTCTCCTACAGCATTTCGATTTCCTTCCGGACTGGTTATGCAACTAACACCTTTTGATTCCGCATAAGGAATATCTACCAGTTCCATTCCGGAACCCAGTCTACCGATCCATTTTAATTTTTCTGCCCGATCAAGCAATTGCCTGTCCACCTTAATTCTTGTAGTGATCACCAGTCCTTCCATATCGCTGATTTGTTCCAGCAATTCTTCATAGCTGATCGTAGGTGCATACTCAACCTGAAAGCCCTGCTGCTCCAACTTTTCCATTAATACGGGATGGGCCCTGGCGGTAATGATCAGTTTTTTCATTTCATTCTGAATGTTAAGGCAGCAAAATCTTCGACACTTAATTGTTCGGCTCTTTTATTAAACAATTCATCTTTCAATTCGCTCGGATCAAAAAGTTCCTTTACCGCGTTGCGCAGGGTTTTTCTGCGTTGATTAAAGGCAGTCTTTACCAATTGTGTCAAATATTGTTTGCTTTTCATTTTAAGCAGATCTTTTCTGGGGACTAATCTTATAACACCGCTTTTCACTTTTGGAGGAGGGTTAAAACTTCCTTCATTCACATCAAATAAATATTGCACCTCAAAAAATGCCTGAACAAGAACACTTGTAACGCCATAGATCTTGTTTCCTTCTTTGGATGCCACGCGTTGGGCTACTTCCTTCTGAAACATTCCGATCATGCACTCTACCTGATCGCCCCATTCCATGACTTTAAAAAGGATCTCCGTTGAAATATTATATGGAAAATTACCGATCACGGTAAATAGCCCCTCAAATGGGGGCTGCAAATCCAATATGCTTTGATGTATAATTCGATCCTTGAGTGAGGGATAATTTTCAAGCAGCCATTTTACTTTTTCAGTATCCAGCTCTACCGCTTTAAAATCAATTGAGGCTATTTCCAGAAGGTATTTCGTCAGTGCTCCTCCACCCGGACCTACTTCAAGCAATTGCTGAAACGGTCTTTCCTGAAGAGAGGACACGATCTTAAGACAGACGTTCTCGTCTTTCAGAAAATGCTGACCCAGCGATTTTTTCAGCGTGTACATGCTGCAAAAGTAATCATTGTGTCAGGATGAGCTTAGCTAAATGATTTATCGGGCTAAAACAATTTTTTGAACTTTTTCCTCCTCGCCACGGCGAAGTTTTATAAAATAAACACCATTGGGTTTATCGATAAGTTCATCCATCGTTAGTGTTTGATAACCTTGCTCAACAGTTTGTGATGTTTTTATAACTCTATTCCCACTTCCATTGTAGATCTCTATATCAAGAATTCCCCTCGCAGCCCCATTGGTTTGTATCTTAATAAGGCCATTGGTCACTGTTGGATAAACCTGCAGAAGATTTGCTTTTGCATTGCCTATGGTTTTCAGAACGGCGCTGCGTAAAATTTGCCCGCTTGAAGAATAAGCGAATACTCTGTAATAAATTATAATTGGATCTGCCGGAGACATGATATCTGTATATTGATATTCTCCCTGTTCATTACTTGACTCAGGAAGCAAAACAGATAATGCCTGGAAATGAATTCCATCTGTACTTTTTTCTACCTGCAGCGTTTTTACAGCTGTATTTTCAAAGATGGCCCAGTTTAGAATAGTCTCTTTATCTGTTCTGCGTCCATGTAATTCGCCAAATTTTGTTTGCAATAAATGGCAACCATGAATAGAACTAATAGTTATAGTATCTGAAGCATATGTTGTACAACCTGCTTGCAGGTATTGTTTTACAATATAAGTTCCGGGCGTGTCAACAAAAATTGCGGGCCCGGTAGCAGGAGGAAGAATATTCCCATTGGGTGTGGACCAATCATATACTGAAGTGGCCACAGGATTAGTTACATATATCCGCGCTATGCTTCCTGTATCACATATCTGTGGTGTAATTGTATTGATAATTACGCGTGGGGCCAGAAAAAAATCAGTGGGCGCCACAAAATCTTTTAACTCAGATGTAAATGATGCTGAGGCCCTGGTTTTAATTACCACTCGGTTAAAAGGCGTTCCACAAATATCACCACCGGTTGAAGTCACCGGATCCAATCCCAGTTTACTCAGGTTAACTGAAAATTCAATGTATTGGTCTTTCGCATAGGAATTGGTCACTGTATTATTCTGAAGTATCAGCCTAAATGGACCTGGCCAGGTATTTACCGCTGAAGCAAGACCGGTATAAAATGCGCCGGCTGTTTTTGGTTGAATACTCGCATAACCAAATGTTGAACCTGCGCTGGCTCCATCAAACAAACCACTCCAGCTAAATGCCAGTGGCGTTACTGACGACCACACACTGCGCTTCACCCAAATGCGTGCTTCAATATTTGTAAGCGTGGAGCTTTGAAATTCCCCGGAGAAGATCACATCTCCGGGCATTGTCACTTTACCTGTAGCATCAAATTCCCAACTGGTATGTCCTTCATCAGGGCCATAGCCATACCATTTTTGAGAGATACGATCATAATAAATATCCGTTTGATACATTTCAAAATCAAAATATCGGTTACCGGTCGTGTTGTCTAATGAAATACCACCAAACATCCATAGCGAATCAGTAGAAGAAGGTCCCGCCCTTCGAATATGCATCATGATATCCAGAATATCATTTTTGTCAGGGATTCCCTGTACGCCGCCTGACCAGAAAAACGGACTCATTCCATTCTTATCACCACCTGCTGTAAAAACAGTTGAATCGTTGCCATGGTAATCACGAACAAAAAGCGCATCCAGCCATAAACGATTGTTTACGATAGAAAAACTGGGACGGTTCATGGTCCTGAAAAATGAAGCCATTCTTTTTGGAAAAGGAGAAATATCTGCCAGGTAAGCGGCAACCATTGCCGTCGCGCCTGTTGTATCTATTATTGCTTTCCCAGAAGTATCTGATGCGATCAGGTTAAACCAATCGTCATTTCCCGTTTGGGTAAGGCCACTAAAAAAATTGGCTCTCAGGTCAGCATCTACTCCGAAGCGGGCCTTTATCACCGGTATGGTGATCTGCCCGCTAAGAAATAGGGGACCTGTAATAAATAGTATGACTAAAATTCTCCTCATAGATCTGGCTTTTGCACAAAACTGAATTTGATGTTTAGAACACCATCGAATTCCTAAATCAATGCTGCACTATATGCACGGTCTCTATATCAGAATATACATATCCACCTGCGGCCAGGCTGGCAACTACACGGTAACTAACAAAACCCGGTGATACACCATCATCTGTATTACGATAGTTTCTGCTGGAATTGCAGTTCATTGACCCAACCACGGTCCATTCTGAATATGGATCAGTAGGATCTTCATAGGTTCTGATCACTGTAAAACAAGAAACAGTAGCCGGTGTGGCGCTGCTGAACCACATAGTAGTGATTCCTTTTCCCTGCCTGTGCGCACGAAAAGCATTGAATACCGGATCTGGTTTTACAGATTCAATTTTCTCTTTGTTGAGCTGAATGCGCTCAGGAAAATTGTTGGCTGAAGTGAAGAGACTGCTCATCATAACCGCAGTCAGAAGAATTGTTGTTTTCATAAGGGTAATTTTTATACCCCTAAACTAGTCTGCATGTATGGCTCCTGCAAAGTAATAATGCCTGTCTTTTATACTGACAGAATGCTTCGACAAAACATATGAGTGAAAATGTTTTTTCCCACGTTTATACACCAAAATAGCAATGGCTAAGAGGGAAATAGAACTTGTACTGAAAGGGAATAGTAATTACCCCTGCCTATTTTCGGGCTTGAATTTTCAGGCCTCCGTAATAGGATCTTCCTGCGGCCACATTATAGTAGCGATCGCCTGCAGCATTAATATCATTACCCAGGCTGAATTTTGTATCCATTAAATTATCAACACCGGCAAGAATATGTAAAATGAAATGAGCATTTTTTACAATCTGGTAATTTAATTTAAAACTCACCAGGTCATAAGAAGGAGCTGAAAAACTATTCGCATCATTCAATTGAATACTACCGCTTTTAAAATAAGATAAGTTAAAAGACAACCCATGTTTAAAAACAAGATCAGAGTTGATAGCAATAGATAAAGGAGATATTCCTGGTAATTTTTTTCCTGAAAAATCTGTAGCCCCCTGCTTAAACCGGCTGTAGTGAAAATTATACTGAGTTAATGCAAACTCCAACCTTGCGTTGTCTAAAAATGAGGAGAGTTTGCTTTTAAACCGGTAACTCATTTGAATTTCATTCCCGATCTGTTCCGTTTTACCCGCGTTTACATAATAATCTCCGTTTACAGGATCCTTCCTTACCACGATCGTATTTGTCAACTGGTAATTAAAATGAGTGTACTCAAAAAACAGATGATCATTTAAGATGCTTGCTCTGAGTCCGCCTTCAAAATTCCTGCTTTCCTCCGGTTGTAAACTGGTATTAATAGTCACCGTTCCGGGTAGCAACTCAGAAACTAAAGGAGCAGAAAACCCTTTTGAATAGCTCCCATAGATCCATAATTTTTTAAACAGTTTTTTTGTGGCAGCTATCCTTGGTGTCCAGATATCATTATAGGACCTTTTTATAGGCTGAAAATTGCTGACAGATAATCGGGTGATCCTGATAGCAGATTTATTGGAGCTTAATCCAAGTGTGAAATTCCAGTCATTTTTTAATTTGAGTTCCGCTTGTGAAAAAAGAAAATAGGTCCAGTTATCCAGGTCATCGTCTGTCTGTAATGCCCCGGGGTTCCCATTAATGTTTGCATAAGTTTTGGTGTTGAAAAATCCTCTCTGGCCCTCTGCACCAAAGTTCAGCTGGAAGAAACCAGTTTTAAGATCTTTTTTCCATTGAAAAACAGTCCGACCACCAAAATGCGGTTCAGATCTTTTTTCATAAACCCTGAAAGTTGGGTTTTTAAAAATGGTAAAGGCACCATACACAGAAGTGTTGTTACTGAAATGCGAATTGATCTTATACTTTTGACTTATTCCTGAAAAAAATGTTTTTTGAAAAATAGCTGCTTTTGCCTGGTCCGCACTGGGAAGTGTACCAGCTTTTGGTCGGGCCATTCTGGCAGCACTATCAAATTCTTTTTTTGTCAGGCCACCTGGAGTTTGATAATAAAGATCTCCATAGCTGATCAGGATATTGGTTTCTCTTTTTTCATTCGACTGTATTAAAGATTGGAAACTTATGAAATCTCGTCTCATTTGGGTATGGTTGCGGTAACCATCGGACTCCTGGTGAGAATAATCCATCCTGTTTTGAATTCCGGGTGAACTGGTATTAATTGCCAGGTGAATATTTTTTGTTCCAAAACTTCCGGCGATCAGATCGGCATTGATACTATTCTCTCTTTTGTCCAGGTCAGAGTTCAATAACACCACTCCACCGGATCCTGCACCATATAAACTACTGCCCGGGCCCTTAATTATTTCAAGGGATCCAACATTATAAAAAGACAATTGGTTAAAGTAAGTGTTTCCTCCGGGGTCGGTCAATGGAAGATCGTTCAAGTAGATCTTTATATTTCTCACACCGAATGTTGAACGAAGGGTACCTCCCCTGATATTTAATCTATAACTTCCGGGTGAACGTTCCTCCATTCTTACTCCTGCCGTATTATTTACAGCCTGAAGAACAGACATATCATTATACCTTGATAAGGCTCTTGCGTCTATATAGTTTACAGAAACTGTTGCTTCGGGTAAAGAACGGTTCTGACTAAACGCTTTTACAATCACTTTAGAAAGGAAGACCACAGAATCCTGGCCTTCCTCCTGCGCAAAAAGAATAATAGAAAATAACAGCAGGAGGAAGGTTCCAAAAATCTTTTTCATAAAACTTTCAAGCTTATCAAATTAATTCTTAAGTACTTTTTCAGTATAGATCACTGCACCGTTCTGATCAATTAATTCAACAAGGTAGGCTTGCATTGGCCATCCCGTTACCGGAATATTTACCTGCATCAATCCACCAGTCATTGTCTGAACACTCTTATAAACAATCTTACCCTGCATATCTACCACATTTACCTGCAGTTTAGCCGGCTTGGGTGAATTGATCCTCAAATTTATAAAGTTGTGAACAGGATTTGGATAAATTGATACGATATAATTTGAAGGCTGGTACTTGACATTCACAATACTGCTATAATTCATTTTTCCGGTATTTTCCACCGCGCTAATCCTATACAGATTATCTCCTTCCAGAGGATGAATATCTATAAAATTATACGGAGGCCCGCCTGTCACACGGCCAATGGTTGTCCATGTACCGTTAAGTTTTTTCTGCACATCAAAATAATCATGATTAATATCGGCATTAGCATCCCATACCAGGCCAATGGTCTGGTTTGGCAATAATTTTCCTTTAAAGCTGACAAAGTCAACGGCCAAAGTGATCAGCGTTTTATAAGTAAGTTTTAAAACCTTACCACCATCTTTAGTTGCGATATTAGCTCCGCCAAATCCACCGGTAGGTCCGGAAGTAGATCCAGAACTGTCGATCACTACCCAAAATATTCCACTGGTAGGACTTGGATTAATGGCTGCATCGCGAACCCTCCAGCCATGCAGTAATGGAATGGTATCCACGATCACGGTAGACACGGTGCTGTCAATTGCATCGCCATTGGCATTTAGTTTCAATCGGAATATGCCATATTTTAAAGAAGTAACCAGAAGGGAGTTTTTCCAACCTGGAATATTACCTCCGTAAAATTCAATACCAGAAGGAGCAATGGTGGGCCAGTTAAAAATGTTACCGGTATTGCTTGGTTCTATCTGCGCCGGATTCCAGTTAAAGAAATCGAAAATAGGATTCTTATAATTCAATTGTGCATTGGCCCAGGTAGTTTCATTAACAACTGTTTGTCCAGCCAAAACATTATTATAGGTAAACCCATCAGAGACATCATCTCCCGTTGTATAATTGTTGTCAGCAACACCTGCAACTAAAGGCCATCCATAATTTTTACCCGACTCTAGTATGTTCACTTCATCATCAGAATGGTCTCCATGCTCGGAACTATAAAGTCTCCAGGTTCCATTCACCTGTCCCCATGACAAGCCCTGGGCATTTCGATGCCCATAGGTAAATATAGGAGTAGGCATCGAAGGATATTTTGAATGTGTAAATGGATTATCGTTCGGTATCCATTGTCTCCATGTATTGAAATCATGGGTTACTCCGGGATATGAAGCATCACCATCAGGTTCAGTATTCAATCTTAGTATTTTCCCTTCGCAGGTATCTTTGAACTGTGCATTGTTGGGTCTGCTTGCATTGTTGAACTGACCGGCACCCATATCACCAATCGTGTAATACATTTTATAAGTACCCCCTTCCATTACCGGATCTATTTTCAGTCTGCCGGAATTATGGTCATTACTACCAGGAAGATTAGAAATTACTGTATCCAGAATAACCAAGGTGTCTCGTTTTGGAATGCTGGTTGGGTTACCCGCATCAGCTGCAAAATAAAATTGGCAGCGAACTATTTTAGATCGGAAATAACAGGGAGTGGCCGGGCTGGCAGCACATGTTCCTGAATATACATAGGCTATATAAACCCATCTCTTCGCCGGGTTGGTCATAAAATCCGGATGAATAGCCAGACCTTCCATTCCGCCCTGTGGCCAGGTTCCAATACTACGGCCAAAGGTTACTTCAGTGCCGCCTAAGGGAATTTTTAAGATCTGCTGTGGTGCCACATTTTTTTGTGTACCGGTTCTTGTTCCACTGATTCTTAAAACACGGTATCCTCTTGCTTCGGTGATCCATAAAGAATCATCCGGACCATAGGTTACTTCCCATGGATATCCTAATTGACGAGCAACCGTATCCACAGTGAATAAAGTAGTAGTTGAGTCGGCGATCAGATCCGGTGAAGGATCGATTATACAAAGATTAAATGATCCATTAGTAGCAATTGGTGTAGCTCCGTTGGAATAAACTCTTAAATAATAAGTATTACCTGTTACCAATCCACTTGCCGCGATAGAAGTTGTTCCACATGATAAAGATGTTAATGCACCGCAGGCACCCGAAAGCAATTGTAATCTTGAACCGGAAGAACTAAGATTAGTTCCGATGCTGCTTAGTGTAATCGTAGGTGAAGATTTACCTGCTACAAATTTGTACCATACATCATCATCAGGTGTACCGGTGGCACATCCTACAGGTATACCTGAACTTTGTGTAGCTCCTACAACGGTTCCTTCAGCATTTAAACAACTGGAAGAAGTAGGTATAAGGTAGGCCGATGAACACTCATCATTTCCAGGTGTAATAGAAGCTGTAATATTAAAAACAGAGCCGCCGGAACTGGCTAAAGCCCCTGTTCCCGCGCTATATACACGAACATAATATACACTACTAACAGAGAGTGATGCATAGGATATTGTAGTTGTTCCGCAAGCAACAGAACTCAGGGCAGCACAACTTCCTGAAAATAATTGCATCCTCGCTCCGGAAGTAGTAAGGTCTGTTCCAATTGAACTAAGTGTAATTGCCATACTGGAAGCTGTAGCAGTAAAAGAATACCAAACATCATCATCAGGATTGCCTGTTGCACAGTCTACAGGAATACCTGAACTGGCAGTAGCCAACCATACTGTACCACTGGCAGAAGAACCGATCGTTAATGAAGTAGCACCTGCACAATCATCATTAGTTGGTGGCGTAACATAAGAAGCGCAAATTGTAAACTGCCATTTATTTTGTGGACTACTATTCACATTCCCGGATGAAAATAATCGGAAATAATAAGTTGCTCCGGGAGTAAGGCCAGTAAGATTTAGACCCGATGCTGAGGTTCCGCAAATTCTGGAATTTCCAGAAGTAACCGACGCAGGTGTTGAAGCATTATAAACTTCTAAATAGGCTGTTCCTGAAGGAAAGACATTTGTTTCTGTTACACTTAAAATAATGGCACTTATACCTGCTGGTACAGTAAAATAATACCATACATCATTGGTGGTGACTGAGCAGGTACTGCTAATACCATCCGAAGTGCATGAACCCAGAGTGCCAGAAGTAGCACCACAAATGGTGACAGGAATTAGAGAGGTGGCTGTGGCAACTGTATTATTGCCCGGTTGCGCAAAAACAGTATTCAGACTTGCTGAACCGGCTACAAAAATTAAAATTAATACTACACGAAAATTAATAGAAAACATGGTTTATCAGGATTTGGACTCGCAAGATAAAAATGAAGTACTACAAGTCTTACGCAGTTCCCCCCTATTATTTATCGTAGTTATACGAATGAATATGGAGTACTACTGCTCTAGGTGGCAAATCATATTATAAGTTATTTTGTCTGATCCTAGCTAATGTTCCATTCCAATGAAAAACCAAATACTATTTTTTGTGCCAAAGATCTTATTATCGGTAATAGTTTTTTTTCTAACCACCATTGACGCTTCTGCACAACCTGCAAATGATGGTTGCGCCAGTGCAACCTCCATTACTTCATCCACCACATGTATCAATACAGCGGGTACACTTAGTTCCAGCACCTATACTCCTCCTATCACAGGTTGCGGAGCCACCAATAAAAATGATGTTTGGTATACTTTTGTTGCACAAGCATCCACACAAACGATTACACTTAGTTCGGCGCCCAGTCAGATAAGGATTCAATTGTTCTCTGGCTCATGTGCTTCGCTTACCTCTGTATCCTGCGGAAATTCATCGCTGGTCGCTACCTCTCTTTCAGTAGGAAGCACCTATTATATCCGCATTTATTCACAAAATAATTCAACAGGAAGTTTTAATATTTGCGTAACCCATACCGGCCCTGTCAATGATGATTGTGCCGGCGCCATAAGCCTTACATCAAATGCCAGCTGCATCAATACAGCCGGAACACTGAACCTCGCTACCGCTACCGCAGGTCTTCCTGCCGGTTGCCAACCAGTAGGCACCCATTATGATGTATGGTATTCTTTTGTCGCCGCAAATACCACTGAAACCGTTACCATTAGCGGACTAGGTGCAAATATTACCAACCCCCGAATTCAATTATATAGTGGAACCTGTGCTGGTTTGACCTCATTAACCTGCGGAACCACCACCCTGACTAATGCTTTACTAACAATAGGAAACACTTATTTCGTACGTGTTTCAAATCTTTCAACCAACCCATCCGGTTCTGGTTCTGTAGCCAATTTTAATATTTGTGTTACTCATATTGCGCCGATAAACGATGACTGTAGCTCTGCTATTTCGCTTACTTCGGGCCTGGCTTGTGTAAGTACTGCCGGAACATTGGTTGCCGCTACCTATACTACTATTCCTTCTATAGGATGCGGTGTCGCAAGCCGGAATGATGTTTGGTACTCTTTTGTAGCTGCGGCATCAAATACCACCATCACCTTAACATCTCCCCCTGCGAATCCGAAACTTCAACTATTTTCGGGAACATGTGGATCCCTTACTTCAATAGTTTGTGGAACAAACACATTATCTGCCACCGGACTTACTGTTGGAACAACTTATTATATCCGGGTATACACTGATCCTAATGCAAGTGGTACATTTAGTATTTGTGTCACGCATACCAGGCCAACCAATGATGATTGTGCAGGCGCAGTCAGCCTTACTTCCAGCAACTCTTGCGTTAATGTAAATAGCTCACTTAACCTTGCCAGTGTATCTGTTGTACCAGCAGGCTGCCAGCCAGTTGGTGTACAATATGATGTTTGGTTCTCTTTTGTAGCAGCCGCTACTAACGCCACTGTTACAATAAGTAACCTGGGTGCAAATATTACCAATCCTCGTGTACAATTATATAGTGGTACTTGTGCTGGTCTGACTTCTATGACCTGTGGAACAAATACCCTGACGAATGCTGCATTAACAATAGGAACCACCTATTATGTAAGAGTTGGAAACTTAACAACAGACCCTTCCGGAAATGGCACAACAGCCAGTTTTGATATATGCGTAACACATACAGGAATAGCTAATGACCTTTGTGCTAATGCAATTTTATTAACCTCTGGCAGCACCTGCGTTAACACCGCTGGTACCCTTGTTGGTTCCACCTATACAGTTATACCAACTATTGGTTGCGGTACTACATTAAAAAATGACGTATGGTATATGTTTGTGGCCCAAAGTACCAAGCCTACAATTACTTTATCAAGCCCTCCCACTAACCCAAGAATTCAGATATTCTCCGGAACCTGTGGATCGCTTACACCTCTATTATGTGGAACCAATACGCTTGCCGCAACAGGACTTACCGTAGGTACAACATATTTTGTCAGGGTATATTCCTCTACTAACGTTACAGGAACTTTTAATATCTGTATAACTGATCCTGCTATGGCAGCTACAGTGGATTACAGTAAGAGCTATATCAACCTTACTAAATCAACAAATGGAGGTAGCATAGAACCCGGTGACTTGCTTGAGATAAGGGCCACCTTTGTAGTAAGGTCTAATTCTGTAGATAGTCTTGCTTTTTTTGATACACTGGATAATAATAATGGATTTAGTTATATACCTGGCACACTTTCCACACAAACCAATGAGGGAAAAGTTTATCGGGCCTTTTCAGATGCCTTAGATACCGATGAAGGGAGTATCGGAACCGGAACAAATCCGCTGGATACAACTATACTCATAAATATTGGAATTGGCGCGACAGGTACTACCAGAGGTAAACTTCGGAATACTTCCCGCCCTTCCTTTTATACGAATACCTGCATAATGATGGCTACATACAGGGTACAGGTTTACGGAGGCTACAATACAAAGATCAACTGGGGGGGGGGTGGATTTACCTACCGTGATACGGCAACGGGCAAGATGCAAACGGTTTCATTTAAGAATGATAGTCTTGTAGTTTATATCAGCCCCGGACTTTGCTCGAACGCATTGTCTACTGTAAATAAAATGGGAGTAGAAACAAACGGAACCTTTAATACAAGTTCCAACCCGGCACCATTAGCCAGAAACAGAGGAACCTCCGCAGTTGTACCCAGTTATACTTATGATGTTTTTAGAGTGGGCAATGGACCTCAGGATTACTATTATGGTATTACTAATAATACCAGTGCTACATTCTC
This sequence comes from Chitinophagaceae bacterium, assembly GCA_043742885.1. Taxonomy (GTDB): domain Bacteria; phylum Bacteroidota; class Bacteroidia; order Chitinophagales; family Chitinophagaceae; genus JJ008. The sequence continues at coordinate 13,527 of JAYTXP010000254.1, forward strand.
TGTAACCAATGCACTTCCTAAATCAGGTACTGTGAACCAGCGTGTATTTAATCTTTGGGATATCATTGGTGACCATACCGGTGCCAGCAATACCGCAAAAGGAAATGCGCCCTGTGATACTACAAAACCCGTCAGCGCCACAAACCCTTGTGGATATATGCTTGTCGTTAATGCAGCATATAAAACGGATACGGCATTCCGTACAACGATTTCCAGCCTTTGTCCAAATACTTATTATGAGATCTCTGCATGGGTAAGAAATATATGCTACAAATGTGGTTGCGACTCTGCAGGAAGAGGTGCCAGCTCCGTAGGTTATATTCCATTTGCTTCGAACGACTCCTCCGGTGTACAGCCTAACCTGGCATTCCAGATAAATGGACAGGACTACTATTCTACCGGTAATATACCATACGTCGGCACAGGACCGGGAATAACCCAACAGGCTTCCGACTCAATGAACATATGGGTAAAAAAAGGATTTGTATATAAGACTGACCTGACCCAGACCTCCTTTGAAATGCTGATCCGAAACAACGCCCCGGGTGGTGGTGGAAACGACTGGGCTATAGATGATATTTCAGTCGCTACCTGTTTCCCAATAATGACATACTCACCATCTACAACTCCGAATGTATGTGATTCAAATACGCTCACTATCCGGGATACTGTGCGTTCCAGTTATGACAATTACACTTATTACAAATGGCAACATAGTACAGATGGAGGTCTCACCTGGACTGATGTAACCAGTGCACTGGGACCGGCCACTCCTTACTGGAATGGATCGGCATGGGAATATGTTGCTTCCTATACCATTCCGGCAAACCGTACTTATTTTGGTAACAATGGAGATAAGTACAGGATGATCGTAGGGACAACTGCAGCCAATCTTTCGGATGTCAACTGCCAGGTTACTGATGTGGTGAGTATTGTGACCTTGAATGTAATAGATTGCAATGGAGTACTTGAAAAGCTACTGTTATCCTTTAATGGTAAGCTGAATGGTGACAAAGCCCTGGTGCGGTGGACCACCACAGGAGAAACCGATCCAATCGAGTATCAAATTGAAAGAAGTACAGATGGCGTCAATTTCTCATTCGCAGGAAAGGTGAATAGTTATAATAATCAAGCTAGCGAAGTAAATGCCTATAATTTCACAGACCCACAACCTGTAAATGGAAAAGTTTGGTACCGCCTAAAACTTATATTTAAAAATAAAGGTTCCAGGTACAGCAACATCATTGAATTGGATAATAAATTACAACAGTTTGAAGTATTCAACCTTGTCAATCCATTTAATACCGATGTGCAGTTCAATATCAGAACCCCAAAGGATGGAATAGTGAATATTTCTTTACTTGATGTTCTCGGCAAGCCTGTAAGGCAAAAAACATACACTATCTATTCGGGCGTAAATGCAATGGTATTACCATACACGGGTGATCTTCCTTCGGGAGTATATATCCTTCAGGTAAGCAGAGATAGCATTGTTATAAGCCGCAAGCTATTCAAGAAATAAAACAGTGGACTACCTCTGTTTTTGAAGTCCTGATATTGGTGGCCAAATGACTATTTTTGCAGGATAGCTTCATCATGAATACTACCAAACCCGTTATCGGCATCAGTTGCGGCGACCTCAATGGCATCGGTCTTGAACTGATCATAAAAACCTTTTCAGATTCACGGATATTGGATCATTGTACCCCGGTGATCTTTTCCTCTAATAAGGCGATCAATTTCTACCGGAAGCTGATGCCCGAGATCAATATTAATTTTTCTGCCACCAAAGATTTTAACAGCATAAACCCCAAGCAGGTGAATCTTATCAACTGCTGGGAGGAGGAAGTGGTGATCACCCCGGGTGTGCTGAACGAAACAGGTGGAAAATATGGTGTGATCTCTCTGCAAAGCACCACAGCAGCATTAAAACAAAAACAGATCGACGGATTAGTAACCGCGCCTATTCATAAAAAAAATGTTCAGTCCGCCGAATTTTCCTACACCGGACATACCCCCTATCTCAAAGAAATATTCGAAGCCAAAGATGTGGTGATGATGCTTTGCGCCGGAAATTTCCGGGTGGCATTAGTAACCGAACATATTCCTTTATCTGAAGTAGCACAGCATATCACCAAAGAAAAAATTCTCAGCAAACTGCAGATCCTGAATAAAAGTCTTCAGCGCGATTTTGGTATAGATAAACCTCGTATCGCTGTACTCGGACTTAACCCGCATGCGGGTGATGAAGGACTGATAGGAAAAGAAGAAGAGAATATCATCAAGCCTGCCATTAAGGAAGCAAAGAATAGCGGCATGCTGGTAATCGGACCTTATAGTTCCGATGCATTTTTTGCCCGCCGCAGCTTTGATCGTTTTGATGCGGTGCTGGCTATGTATCACGACCAGGGATTGATACCCTTTAAAACACTTGCATCCGGTGATGGTGTAAATTTTACTGCAGGATTACCCGCAGTACGCACTTCTCCTGATCATGGAGTGGCTTTTGATATTGCAGGAAAGAACCAGGCAGATACTTCCTCATTTATTACCGCCATATTTGAATGTGTCGATATTATCAACCGAAGAATGGAATATGATCAGAACCGCCAGAACCCATTAAAGAAAATGATCCCCGCTATCCTGGCCAACGCGGTTGACGAACGCATCGAAGAGTGATCATTTAAAAACAGCATCATCTACTCCTTTATTGATCGTATATGAAGTATACACGATCTCTACCTTGCCTTTTCTATTATTCATTTTGTCGGTAGGTGGTTTTTTTGCACCATCATCATAATCAAAGGTCACTCCCTTGGGTAATTTATATTCTTTAGTATTGAATTCCAGAATCACCTTATCTGCGAGTCCATACTCTTCATATTTTCCATAGCTCATCTGTAATTCATAGGTGCCATTGTCACGGGTAGTTGTTCTGGCACGCATCACCAATCCTTTTACTTCATCTATATACAAAGTTGAGAGCACCACATCCGAATTCTCATCGCGGGGAAGTAATTTAATGATACGAAAACCCGACTTCGCATCTTTTCCCATATCTATTATATCAAAGCCTTCGGTATTAAGAAATACATTATTCAGGTTAATATTTACCGATCCTTTAGGCACAAATGAAATACCCTGCTCATTATTTATCCTTAGTTTATCAGGCTTATTATAATATACTTTCACATTAGCAATAGGCGCTTTAATAAAGATCACATTGGTCTTCATTTTGCCCACTGCCTGATAATCATTTACTTTTTCAAGTCTTGCCTTTACTTTTTTGATCGCTTCATCTGCCGTTTGAGCAAAGCCATTTGTAAAAATTAAAAAACTTAAGGCAATTATATAGATACGTTTCATAGTCTAGCTTAAAATATCTTTTCTTCTGAAAATAAAGGTGGCTGTTCCTGCGAATAAAACAATATAGCCCAGCAGTATACTCAGACTTCTCATAATAGCAGGGAAATTTTGTATGCTTCCATCAATGGTCACTCCTTCAGAATCGGTCTTTACATAGAAAAAACCCTTCCAGGCCACCATATGCGTCGTGAACAACCATGGTTTTACTGTCTCATCATAAATTGGAATATTCATCTCCGATAGAATAGTAAACACAATAATAATACTCATGGTAGCGATAATTGGCCCAATCGAATTTTCCGCCATCACACTTAGCAGAAAGGCCAGCGACGCCACTGCACTCAAGGCTACTGCCGCATAACAAAAAGCCGCTAGGTATCTCCACATCACATCATAGGAACGCATTTGTTCTATCGCATCTGAACGCATTACAATCAGGTCATTTGTACCGAATATCAGCATGGACCCGAACAATGCTAATAACGCCATCCAAACAAGCAACATCACCGTATAAATTATGCTGGCCAGGAATTTCACTGCTATATATTGGGTACGTCCTACCGGTTTGGTCATTGATAAACGAAGTGTACCCATATTGGCTTCTCCCGCGATACTATCACCTGCCACCAGGGCCACCAGTAAAGGCATCTGGATCAGTATAGTATTCAAAATGATAAAACAGATCAGATAGCCATTTAATATTTTATGTTTCAGCTCCGCATTGATGAGAAAAGATTCCTTGATATTATTCAGCAGCAGATCGATATATGCCGGTCCGTCAAATTTAAGAGCGATCTGCACCAGCAATACAATGGCAGCAATAGCTCCAAAAGAGATATAGGTGCGAGGCCTTCTGAATATCTTATATAACTCAATTCTTAATAAGGGAAGCAGCATCTCGTTTGGTAGTTAATGATAAAAAATAATCTTCCAGTGAATGCCTGGTATGTAATGACAGGATTGATACATCCATTTCCACCAATTGTTTTACCAGCGATGGAACGGCATCTTTTGGCAACTTCAATAAGATCGCTTCCTCGGTTTCCTCTTTCAGATAAATAGCAAGCGGCGAGTTACGGATTTTTTCTATTGTGATCTCTTTATCCGGACTTATCAGCTCGCAGATATGTTCTCCCGGATCAAAAAGATCATTGACCTTTCCTTCCACCAATTTTTTTCCGCGATCGATGATCAGCATGGAGTCGGCTATCAATTCTATCTCACTCAGTAAATGGGAAGAGATCAATACGGTCTTTTCTCTTTCATGACAAAGTGAAAGAATAAGATTACGCATATCAGCAATACCCTGCGGATCCAATCCATTTGTAGGTTCATCCAGTATTACTAATTCAGGATCATGTACCAGAGCAATAGCAATACCTAACCGCTGTTTCATTCCCTGCGAATAGGTCTTCACTTTACTATGCGCTCTATCAGCCAGACCTACCACTGCCAGTTGATCTATAAGTGTAGCAGTTTTACTTCGAATGCCACTCATGATAGAGAACATTTTCAAATGTTCCAGGGCAGTGAGGTATTTATATAGATCTGGTCGCTCTATGATAGCTCCTACCTGACGCATGATCTCATTTCGGTGGCGTTTCAGATCCATTCCGAAGATCTCGATCGTCCCCTCATCGGGTCGAATAAGGTCAAGCAGCATGCGGATCGTCGTAGATTTACCTGCTCCATTCTGTCCGAGAAAGCCATAAATAAAACCTTTATCCATTGAAAAACTTAGATCATCAACGGCTTTTATTTCCCCGAATTGCTTGGTAAGATGACTGACTTTTAATAAATTATGATTCATTTGAAAATAGATGGATCGGTAAAACTATGAACAAACGAGCGGGTAAAAAGATAATGGTTTCAAAAAAAAATTACGATTTGCTTGCATAATCCACCTGCGGATTGTACGTTTGTTTCAGATACGGAAAACACGAGAAGGAGAACGTAGAAATACTTGGGCCTTTATTCCGGAATCTTATTAATCCCCCCGGTTACCCGCCGGACAAACCCTTAGAAATGACAAAGTTTTACGCTTTAGCAATCATTCTCGCATTCAAACTGGCCAATTTGCAGGCCCCTTCTGATTCAAAACTTCTGGCTTTTTCTATTGTTACACCGGCAAAGGTAGTTAGCCTTAAAGCGGAAGTAAGGCAACAAAAAGTATTTCTTAACTGGGGAGTAACTGAGAATGAAACGGCTGACCGTTTCGTTATCGAAAAAAGTACCGATGGTAAGAACTTTGAAGTAGCCGCTCTGGCTTTCGGTTCTGACATCCCTGGACAGTTTCAATATAAATATTTTGAAAAAGCGGGCAAACAAAAGATCTCTTACCGGATCAGGTTGGTAAATAAGGACCGCAAAGAAGAATACTCAGAAGTGATTACCATTGATCCTTCTGTTAATCGATCCTGACATCCATTATTGTTATTCGTTGTCATTCATCCTTCGAGTTATCATTCATCCTTGTTATTTTAATCGATTTCAAATGCCAACCATTACTAAACAGATTAAAGAAACAGTTCAAAAGTTGAAAGATGCATTGCAGGAGCTTACCGGACAGCAAAAGCAGTGGATACTTCAACCGATAAGAATAAAAAAGAATTGAGAGGGCTGATCCTCGCCAATAACCAAAATGTATTGTTAATAGAGTATCAGTGGGGCGGGGTCCATTTTTTTGGACCCCAAACTTTTTTACACCCAGCCACCAAACAGCCGCCCCCAGCCCCTAAAGGGGAGGATAAACACATTCCATTCAAGATCTTTCTCAGAAAGGCCTCAACTCCTCAACAGCTCAACTTCTCAACTTCATTTGTATTGCGAAAGAAAATACTGTACAGAAGGCTTTCCCCAATTAGGCGCTATCACCGAAGCTGGCTTATACTTATCAAATAACGAGAGCGCTTTTTCAAATAAACCTTTTGCCTCCTCTTTAGATCCTCCAAACTGTTCCGGAGTAAAATATTTATCCTGCGCTTCCAAAATATAGATCCGGGGAATATCCGCATTCAATGACTTTGCTTTATTTAAGGCAGCTGTAGCTTTTGGCGTTTCGCTCATATACCTTGCCATAGGATTTCCAATCATGCGCATAGCATGAACCATTTTTCTTACCACATAGATCTCGGCATTATCCGTGCTCATTGCTTCCGCCTTATTCAATAAAACCTCAGCCTTATCTGCCATCGGGTCGGTAATACTGCTGTTGTCTCCCATACTTCCATCTTTTGGCATAGCGCTATACCCCGACTGTATATTACAATAAGCAGCATAATAATAAGGAAGCCACTGTGTCTTCTCTGCATCACCAATACGCTCAAATGTATTGGCCATATCTTTCCAGTCTTCAGGACTATTTTGCTTATCTATATTTTCCAGTTTTGATTTCATAGCCGCCTCAAATTTTTCGCTCTGCGCGAAAAGGGCCAGACTGAAAATTGAGCATAGAGCAAGAGAAAAAAACTTTTTCATTGATTTATTTTTTAGTTAAAGTCCGTTATCAATCACTTCCTGGCTGCGGTCAACCCCAAAACTCAGGAAAGCGCCGATAAATACAAAGATCTTCGAAGGGGGCCGGATGGTTTCCCGTCTCATGCCTGTATAGGAATACTTGTATCCATAGACCTGGTTAAAGCCGAAAACGTTGCTCACCTGGAAGACATAGATAGCGAAATTCTTTGAATCCTTTTTCCCAAGCAAAGGAAGATAATTCAGCGAAACACTCACATTATGATAATCTTTTACGATTCCCTGGTCGGTGAACTTATAGCTTCCATTGTCCAATTTTATATTATAATAAGGTCTTCCACTATTATAATTATAAGCAGCGTTAAACTGTGTCTTTATAGATTGTACGAATTTCTTTGCGACCAACGATAGTGTATGCTTTGCCGCGAAGTTGGGGGTGATAGCATAAGGGAAGTTCAGGAAATCCCTTTTAGTATCAAGGAAGGAATAGGAGATCCAGTAATCAAAATTTTTGATGGTCTTTTTATCTCTCCAGAAAAATTCAAACCCTTTGGCATCGCCATAGCCATTATTATTGATCACGGTCTCAGTATATCCGGTCACTCCCGTCTTCTGCAACTGCTGGTATTTTTTATAAAATCCTTCTATACGAAGTGATCTTCCGCTGGCCACCTTCTGCCATTGCAGGATATAATGATCGGCCCGCATAAAATCCATGCCTTTATAACCCGGCAGATATCTTCTTTCGGGCTCCTGGTAAAATATGCCATAGGCAAAAGAGGCCTGCGTTGATTTTGAAATTTTATAAGCCAGTGATGCGCGGGGAGCGAGATTGGTTTTGTCAAGCAGACTGGAATGCTCTGCCCGTAATCCGCCCTTAAGCGCCAGGGAATTGGTGGCATAGAGGTCTGCTTCACCAAAAAATGAATTAATAGAACTGGTTAATGAAGATGGATACAACTGGCCATTATAGGCTTTAAAATTCACTTCATCTTTCGCCCGGTTAAATTCGGTGCCAAAACGAACAGCGCTTAACCCTTTCAATTTTTTTTCGATCACCGCTTTCGCGTTCCAGTAATTACCCTTGTTGTTTAGCTGAAAGTTTTTCCCTTCAAGTCCGGAAAGTTGTACTGTATTTTTCTGCTGATCCTGCAGATTACCATTAATATCATCTTTATTATTAGTATAAGAAATACCCAGGTTTATTTTCCAACGATTGGGAAGGTTTTCCTTATAGGACAGGTTCTGGTAAATATTGGTGTTAGCCAATGAAAAACCATCGCGGTAACCCAGGGTATCGATACTATTGGCAGTAAAGGCCAGGGAATTATGGCTGACATAGCCATAGTATTTAAGGTAACCGGTTTTGGAGGTTTTAAAACGAAAATTTGCATCCACATTATGCGTGCGTGGCGGCTTTGAATAATCCTGCTGTTGTTTTAATAAGGAAAAAGCCAGGGAAAGATCCGTGTAATTATAATTTATACCCCAGGAGCCATTCTTCTTTTTACTCAGCTGCTGAAATCCTGCGCTGCCACTCAATACCGTTATGGCCAGGTTGGCCGAACTCTGTTCCGGAAGATCTATAGACTCAAGGATCAATGCGGAGGAAAGTGCCTGACCATATAGCGCAGAATAACCTCCGGTGCTGAATACAGTGCCTTTGAAAATGAAAGGAGAGAATCTTCCGAACTGCGCGATATTAGGCACACTGCTGAAAAAAAAGTTATTTACCAGCGTACCATCTATAAATGTTTTTGTTTCTGCGGCTGTACCTCCTCGTACATACAATCCTTCACTCTCTCCTACCTGTTGCGCCCCAGGCAGTGTTTTTAATGCGCCGGTAATATCACCATTACCACTCGCAGTAGTGACTATATCTATCGGATCTAATACCGCTGCTGCTCTTTTGCGATCACTGGCCTCGAAAGTACCAGCAGATAACACTACGGCGCTTAGTTCAGTGATCTCCTGTTTAAGATCAATATTTATAGCCAGCGGACTGCCATCCAGTTTGATCTTTATTTCCTGGGTCTTAAAGCCAATACTGCTGATCAAAAGAAGTTGAGCTCCCTTTTCAGTCGATTTAAAAGAATATTTTCCAGTTGAATCAGAGGTCCCACCATCATAACTGTCCTTGATGGTAATATTGGCACCGGGAACCGGGTTTCCTTTATTGTCTTTGATTACCCCTTTAATAAAAGTCGACTGAGAAAGCAAGGGCATGCTGAAAAAAATCAGTGCGGCAGTTGAAAGCAGGTAAGGTTTCATGGCTTATAAAATGCAAAAATAAGGCAGGGGCCAGAATTCAGCAGATCAAATCGGTGAAACAGGCTTTGTTTTCGGTGAAGTAGTTAAGAATTATGCATTCTTATACTTCCTAAAAAACCAGACCTTCAACAGATCGGCCGTTAAAATATAAGCAGCCACAATGGCCAGCATACTCAATAAATTAATAAATGGCAGGGGAACCAATCCTATCTTGTCTGCAATAGACAGGTAAGGAAGTACAAGTGTAATGAAAAGTCCGAGAACACTTAAAAGGAATAAGGCCCGGGAAGGACGGCTCTTAAAAAAATTATTATGCGTTCTTATAATAAATAGAATAAATAATTCAGATAATACAGATTCTATGAACCATCCCGTCTGAAAGGCGGATTCTCTTACTCTTAATACATATAAAAGCACAATAAAAGTAACCAGGTCAAATAAAGAACTATGAATTCCAAAAATGACCATATAGCTCCGTATCAATTTTAAATTCCATTTACCCGGCTTACTGGTTTGTTCTTCATCTACATTATCCGAGGCTACAGACAAGTAAGGAAAATCAGTAATAAAATTAGTGAGCAAGATCTGCTTGGGCAGCATGGGCAGGAAAGGCAACATCAAAGAGGCCACAGCCACACTACACATATTACCAAATGTAGAACCCGTGTTGATATATATATACTTCAGGGTATTGGCAAAAGTCTTTCTTCCTTCTTTGATACCATCCACTAATACAGAAAGATCCTTTTCCATTAAAACAAAATCAGCCGCTTCTCTTGTTACATCAGCCGCATTCTCTACAGATATTCCCACATCGGCCGCATGAATGGCCGACACATCATTAACTCCGTCTCCCATATAGGCCACCGTAAAAGATCTTTTCAAAGCCTGAATAAGATGCTCTTTTTGCTGCGGCTCCACCTCCGCAAAAATATGCGTGGCCCTAACCTTTGGTATCAGCGCTTCATCGCTTGTTTTGACAAGGTCCTCCCCGCACATAATGACCGGATTGGTGATTCCAATCTTCAATGCGATTGATCTTGCCACATTCCGATTATCTCCTGTGATAATTTTCAGATCGATCTCCAGGGCTCTTAAGGCCTCAATCGTTTCGATGATCCCATACTTAACGGGATCTTCCAGCAGAATGAATCCTGCAAAGACCAGGTCTTTTTCATTTTCAATAGTAACTGTCCCGCTATCAATATTTTTAAACGAAACAGCTATGGCTCTTAAACCCTGATCCCCGAATTCTTGAAAATTATTTTCCAATTCTTTTACCTGCTCCCTTATATCTTTTATGCTTCCATCAGGCATTAAAATTTTTGTGCAGATACCAAGCATCTCCTTAAAAGCGCCTTTACTAACCAGTAAAATTTCCTTTTCTGTTTTAATAGCTATACTAAGTCTCTTCCTGATAAAATCATAAGGGATCTCGCCTGTTTTCTCCGGATGAAGGGAAGGAGTAAAGGTTAATTTTTTTAATGCCTCATCAATAGGGTTAGCATAGCCCGATTCCAGCATAGCATTCCAATAAGCCAGTTCCCGTACATAATCACTATCCTCTCCGGCTCCATTTACCATTCGCGACACATTGATCGCGCCTTCCGTAATAGTCCCCGTTTTATCGGTGCAGAGCAAATTCACTTCTCCCAGGTTCTGAATAGAAGACAATTTCTTTACGATCACTTTTTTCGCCAGCATTCTTTTTGCCCCTGCGCTCATGGCGATAGCGGTAATGGCAGGTAATAATTCGGGCGCCATTCCTACTGCCAGGGCCAGGGCAAAAAGCGCTGACTCAATGATTCCTTTATGACCTAGCAAATTGACTATTAAAATAAATATTGAAAGCACCAGCGTGATCTTCATCAGGAAAAATCCAAAATCCTTTATGCCTTTTTCAAAACTTGTTTCAACCGCTGACCCCAGATTTTTTGTGATGCTCCCAAATATGGTGTTTGTACCGGTTTGGATGACCAGCGCTTTTGCATGTCCACTTACTATACTAGTCCCTTCCCATAAACAATTTTCTCTTTTAGCCAATGCTGTTTCTGGCTGTAATATTCCAGCCTGTTTTCTTGCGGGGAAAGATTCTCCTGTAAGACTAGATTCATTCGCATTTAATTCATTGGCCTCAATGATCAGGCAATCGGCAGGGATCATATCACCTGCATTAAATATCAATACATCTCCAGGTACCACTTTATCTGTGGTAATTTCCTTCTGCTTCCCATCTCTGATCACATCGCATTTCAAGGAGATCAGCGATTGCAGTTTTTCCACTACCCTTCCTGCATTTCTCTCCTGTAAAAAACTAAGTATACCGGTTGATAAAACGATAAATAGAATAATGAATACATCTGAAGTATCGCCCAGGAAAGCGGATAAAGCCACGGCCCCCAGAAGCAAAAGCATCAACGGACTTTTAAACTGGTCCAGAAAAAGAGTGAGATCCTTTTTAAACCTGCTTTTTTGTTTTTTCCCATTTCCAGCAGAAAGCAAAATTTGTTCGGCCTGGCTCTGACTAAGCCCATTTATACTGCTATTGAGTTTTTTGAACCAATAGTCGGTATCATATTGCCAAAAAGTATTTGGAGGGGTGTTTTGCAAACAGGCTATTTTTTTTGAAGTTACCTATTTGCTCAGAAATTTTAAAAAGGACTAAGGACGTTCACATCTCATTAATTCTACTTTACTTTTTCTCCTTTAAAATTGGCAACAGCGTCTCCAGGTAATTCAAAGTCATTGTAAATCCTCCCTGGAAGCCCATTTCAATCAATCTCTCCATACGCTCAAGAGATTCATTGTAAATAGTGATACTGACTGTTGTCGTTCCGCCTTCTTCACTGAAATTAAAATCCCAATCAGAACCAGGCAATTCAGGATTTTCATCCTTGTCAGCAAATGAATTGAACATTTTAAAATTAGTCTTCGGCGTAATAGAAGTATATTTCTGAATCGACCAGCTTTCTACTCCTTCCGGACTTACCATGGCATAAAACCTTCGCCCCCCCAGTTCAAAATTCATAAATTTTGTTTTTGACTCCCATGGTTTAGGCGCCCACCACTGGTCAAGTATCTCCTTTTTAGTGAATGCATCCCAGACCAGTGAAGGATCGGCATCGAACTCCCGATTTACATACACTGTTTTCATTTCTTTATCGACGATAAACTCAAAGGGCAAATTAGTTTTCATATTATTCTTTTTACGTTTTATTAATTATTTTCTCTTGTGTCAAAATCTATTGTCCATTGCACGCCATACTGGTCAACAAACATCCCAAAATAAGAACCCCAGGGACTTGGCGCGATAGGCATATCGATTCTTCCGCCAACAGAAAGTTTGTTGTACAAATTGTCGGCTTCTTCCATGCTTTCAGCACTGATGGCGATATGGAAATTATCACCAAACGTAAATTTCCTGTCCGGGTATTCCATTATGGCATCCGAACCCATAAGGACATTGCCATTTGCAAGAGTCAATGCGATGTGCATTATTTTATTCAGATGCTCTTCCGGTAATTTGAAATCAGGAGAAGGAGGCAGTTCACCAAATCGAACCACCCGGATATATTCGTCACCAAATACGGATTTGTAAAACGCGAAGGCTTCTTCAGTATTACCAAGAAAATGTAAATAAGGATTGAACTTTGCCATAGTGTTGACTTTTGATTATTAATTACTGATTACTAGTTAGCCCTGAATATTATTTCTTCTTTTTTTTGGTTGCCTTCCGGCTGGCAGTCAGGTTAGCTAAAACATCATCCAGTTGTTCGAAGCGGGTGATCCATATTTTCCGAAATTGCTCCAGCCATTTATCGATCTCTTTCATTTTTTCGACTTGAAGGGAATAATAGATCTCGCGACCCTGTTGTTCCTGTTTTACAAGGCGGCATTCGGTAAGGATACGCAGGTGTCTGGAAACCGATTGCCGGGTGCTGTTGAAATTGTCGGCAATGGCATTTGGAGTCATGGCCTGCAGGGCGATCAGGGTAATAATGGCCCTGCGGGTTGGGTCGGCTATTGCCTGGTAAACATCGCGCCGCATCGTCTTTTTTTTTATTTGTGAAGCCATTCGGTTGCAAATATACGTGCAGCCATTCGGTTTCGCAAAATTTGTTTTTAGAACGGGAAATATTGGGTGAAATTAAAGGCTGGGAGCCAGCCCCGATCCTCCACGGCTTTAAATAATTCATTCGCCTTTTGCTCAGCGAGGAAAAGTTGTTTAGTTGAATCGTTCATAGTTTTTAAGTAGCAAGGTTTCAATAACTCTACTCTTCAATTTCTAATAAAAATACTTGGGCCACCGTATAGCAAGGTTGAAAAAATAATAAGCTGGCCGTCCACTTTCAAAGAAAAAACATTATTTGCGCAACCTGGTCCGGGGTCCATACTGAATATTCCGTAACCTCTCTTGCCCCTTTTCTTCTCACTAATAATATCGGAGATCAAAACTGTTCTATTTTTAACTGGAATAAATAGTTTATAATCATACCCAGCCCTAATACCATTTTTACCATCAGTTACTAACACAGATATGGTGTCATTAGATACCTGATAATAAGTTTGAAGCCCCTGCATAACAGGCAAGGTGTCGATCAAGGTTTGGTAATTGTCACCGGCTTTATATTTACGAAGAACAAAAGTATCGATATCCGAAGGCAGATAATTAATAAATGCGGGTCTGATTTGCAGATCCTCACAGTCATAGGTCTTGGTACAAGCCGAAAACATAATTATTGAAAAGAAAGCGGAAATGATGAATCTATATGGCATACCCTGTTTAGTTAGAATTTTTATATTTGAATTATTGCTATCCATCAGGTGATTGTGAAGATAAGTCGTTTTTTTTGTCCGATTGCAGAAGCAGTAATTAGTCCGATAGTTTTATCAGAAAAAACGGTCGTAGAAACATACCATTCAATGGCGTTCTTCAATCCGCTGGGAATACTAAAAATTTCAAAATAGGTAACCAGATTGCTATTGATTCATTTTCTAAAAATGAATACCTGATCATTATTTTTTATGAAAATTATACACCATTGAAATGCCAGCTCCTCCTTTTTGGTAGTAAGGCATTACCATTGTATTCATAGGTTTATCTCTAAAGAATTTTCTTTTAATACTGGGGTATGCCCAATACACAAGTTTAGTAATTCCGATTCCAATACCTGCTCCGGCAATATCGTCTTTCAACCAGTGCCGATTATTGTAAATACGCATATACCCAACAACTGTAGCCATTGCATATCCCATCATGCTTATCAAAGGAGATTTATTCTTATATTCCTGGTGCAAAAATTCGGCGGCAACAAAAGCTGTGGCAGTGTGGCCGCCCGGGAAAGCATTTGTTCCAAAACCATCTGGTCTTCTAAGTCTTGTTATTGCTTTACCTGATTGAACAACTACCATCATTAAAAAGGAGGAAATAAGATACTGTCTTGTTGCATCCAGTAAATTGTTTTTTCCCTCGATTCCCAGCCCATTCAGAACATAAACAGAGAGACCTGGCATATATTGTAGTGCATCATCAAAGTGTGCAGGTTTATGAGGATTTTCCACCCATATTTCTTGTCTTACCCAATTATCAAAAGATTGCAATTTGTCATTCTCTAACGCTATGAACCCATATGAAATTAATGAGAAGGGCATTATAAGTGATTTAATTTGCTTTCTCCCCTCGCTCATTTTAATCAATGTTTCACCTAAAGCCGGAATAATTATTTTTTTGGATATTGAGTTATTGCCAATAACTAAACTGTCCGCATGCTGCGAATAGCTATTATTATATGCAAACGTTAAACTAAAAAAAAGTATTATTCTTTTTATAAAGTTTTTAGTAGCCATGTTTTTACTATATAATTAATTCGTATAAAGTTCAATTCAAAAATACCTTTTGCAATCCAGGTAATGAGCGGGGTTTTGCAGTGTTTTACATTTGATCATCAAAAATCCCTCTTAACATTCCGGCATAGTGTATCCAACATAACCAATCAAAATATTATTCCGGGTAAATGTATAGGACAGGATCGCTTTTCACCATTGCGGAAAAATATCCAATTGCTCTTGCACCAAACTGGCCTTCTCTTAAAAATACCGGTTCTACAAATGGGTTGAATTGTGCGAGCTTTTGTTTATCCAACTGGTCAAAAAAATCATAGCCATTCTTATCAATTGTCTGTATATAAATCATTCCCTTTGTTCCGGCTTTGTGCGAATAGGCTGGTTCTAATACTATTTTAATTTGTTGTCCGGTTTGTCCCTGATCAGTATACACCGAACGTCCGAGTTCATGAACCCAAACGCTGTCTCTGCCAAGGCATATACTGGCAATCTTCGCACTGGCAAGTTTTGTGCTGGTATCCACATACCTGTCCATTTCATACCGGTAATAGTTCGTTTGTCCGGGTATGTCTTTAAAATATACTATCACTCCTTCGTGTTCACCATATAAGTCATTGAATTTTGCAGTAAAGGAAGTGCTGTCAATAGTGGATTTAGTAAGACCTGCTGTAGTTGCTGTAGCTGTATAGCTGTCAGCACCGCTTATAATGGTAAGCGTGTATTGTTTATTAAGCTGAACAGGGATACTGCCTTTGTAATAATAGTTATATTGACAATAAAGCCTGTCATAGGCACTGTCTAAACGCAAAATATCTGTACCTGAAGTGCTTGTAATTTTTACAACTGCATTCCTGATAACCAGTTCAGCAAAACTTACCTTTTGGTCAAAATAGGGAACAGTACGGTTAAAATAGACCACAGGTAGGCTATCCGGCTCCAGCATACTTTGAATGCTGGCTTTGCTTTGATATGCTTGCGGGGCAATAGTTATAGTTTTCTGGCAGGAACAGAGAAACACAGCTATTATAAATATTGATGATGCAAAAAATAATTTCATAATTACAGGTTTATTTATTTAAAACTTGAAATTGAAGCTTACACTTGGAATAATGGGAAGTAAGGAGACCTGTTTGGCTTCTGGTTGTTTGGTATCTGGATTTGTAGAGAGATAAATAAAATAGGGATTTAGGCGGCTGTAAAGGTTGTATGCACCAAACACCCATTCTCTTTCATATTTTTTTCCTAAAAACTTTAAGATCTTCTTGTTGGAAAAACTTACATCAAGGCGGTGATAATTCCGAAACCTTGCATTATTGCGGCTGGTGAAATCGTAATACACTCCATCATACAATGAACCGTTTACAGGAACAGTAATACGGCCAGAAGGTAATGTAAAAGCCCTGCCTGTATAAAAAACAAAATCGGCAGATACAGTCCATCGTTTACTGAGCTCATAACTTCCGGCCAATGAAAGATTATGCCTCCTGTCGAATGACGCCGGAAACTCTTTACCGTAATTTAGTGCAGTAAACTGTTGCGTTGTTTTAGCCAGCGTGTAACTACCCCAGCCAGTCAGCTTTCCAAAATTCTTTTTTACGAATAATTCAATACCATACGATTTTCCTTTCCCAAATGTCAGAATATCATCCAGGTTGGTTGATAATACAATCTGTGAGCCTTCCTTAAAAAGCACCTGGTTATCCATCGTTTTATAGTAGACTTCAACACTGGCTTCAATACTATTGTCATTAAAATTCTTGAATAAGCCTAATGCAACCTGTGAGCTTTTTTGCGGCTTTATTATACTGTTGCTGCTTAACCAGATATCTGTTGGAAGCGAAGCCGTACTGTTGGGTACGGAATGAAGAAATTGATTCATCATTGTCCATGATGCTTTTATGGAAGTAGTAGGATTCAGAGAAATTTTTGTGGTTATTCTTGGCTCAATAAAAGTGTAAGTAGTTCCGGTAGCTCTAAAAACAGGAATACGAATTCCGTAATTAATAGAAAAGACTTTAGAAACATCATAATCATCAGATAAGTAAAAGGCTAACTCATCTGAAGGACGTTTGATAATGCTGTCCTTATTAATGGTAATCTGATTGCCTCTTCTGGGTGTTTTCGCAGAAACGGAAGCTGGATAAAGAGTATGATGAATATAAGTAAATCCTGTTTTTATTTTGTGTCTATTATTGGGAGTGTAAGTAAAATCGGTTTTGGCATTTAAGTCTTTAATTCCTGTATATAATACTTCGTAATAATTATTTTGTGTAGTACCTAATCCTAAATGATAATCATTATAAATGAGGGATGTATTGGAGAATATTTTACTGCCGTATAAATGATTCCACCGAAAGGTAGCCGTGGTATTACCAAAATCAGTATTATAATTAAAACTGTTGGCTCCGGTGTAGGCAGCATTATCATTGCCTTTAAAAAAACTGAAATATAAATGGTCCTTAGTGCCTAATTCATAATTCATTTTTGAATTAAGGTCATAAAATTTGTACGAAGTGCTTTTTGAAGTAAATGGCTTTAACAATAAATCAATATAGCTTCGTCTTGCTGATATAATAAAAGATGATTTATTTTTTTGTATAGGGCCCTGAAATGTAAGGTTGGTGGAAAGCAATCCGATACCACCTTCTGTCTGGTATTTGGTTTTATTTCCTTCCTTCATTGTAATATTGAGAATGGAACTCAATCTTCCCCCGTATTCCGCAGGGAAACCTCCTTTGATTAACTGCACATGATTAACAGAGTTAACATTGAAAGTGCTGAACAAGCCAAAGAGGTGATTGGGGTTATAGACAGTAGCCTCATCTAATTGAACTAAGTTTTGGTCAAGATTACCTCCCCGCACATAAAAGCCCGTTGTTCCTTCCTGGCCGCCCTGTACACCCGGTAAAAGCTGTATGATTTTTAATATATCTCTTTCTCCCATTAATACTGGAAAGTTTTTAATAGCCCTGATGGGTACATCAATCACACCCATCTGAGCCTTTTGTACGTTACGGTTATTTCTTCCTGCCGTCACTACAACTTCCCCCAGATTGTCAGTTGAGTTTTCAAGTAATATATCAAACTGAATATTTTCTTTTGTAACTATTTTTTTTGCCTGCAGTTTATACCCCTGGTAAGAAACTAATAATTCAATAGTATCAGCAATAGGAACTGTCAGCGAGAAAAAGCCGTACTGATTCGTCGAAGCCCCTGATTTGGTATTGGCATTTACTACTGTTGCCCCAATCAGGGCTTCTTTACTAACACCGTCTTTTACAAATCCGCTGACAGTAATTTTTTGAGCTGATGCAATCAAACTCAATGGCAACAGTAAAAACAGAATACTTTTTTTCATTAATAGAGAACTTTAATTGAAAGTGTGTGAATTATCAAAAAGATTAAAAATGCTGAACCAATTAAAATCAAGGAATGTTTTATGCAATTGACCTTTTTTGCAGTTTTGTTATCCATTGCTGTTTAACCTACTCAAGCACCTGTCCGGTATGCTCCAGGTTATGAAATACAAACCGTGGGTCCACTTTTTTTTCAAAGAGTTCAGTAACTGTGTTTTTTGCCCCGGCAATTATTTATAATTGGGATTCTTTCATTTTCCGACAATATTTTATC
>JAYTXP010000255.1:0-5134 GCA_043742885.1 Chitinophagaceae bacterium
CTTAGTTTGAACTAAACTTCCAGCAGAAATCAATATTGTCGGAGGCCTCAAAAAATTTATTGAGGAATTGATTCCACACCCTGTCCTTTTTACCCATGGCTACAATCTCCTGTAAATAGGAGGTTTTCTTCTTTTGCTCTACACTATCAAGGACAAACTGAAAAACCAGTTCTCTTGCTGCTCTGGAGGCGTATTTAATGGTCATAAGCTTTTGCTTTATCTTCAATACATACGTTCAAAAAACTATGCCAGATTTCCAGCCGGTTTCTCCACATTTTAACAAATTCGATTGTGAATAAACTGCCAGGCCCCGGCAGGGAGTAATCTGCTTAATTCCGTTAAATTCGCCGCTACTAAACCTGAATAAGAGTGAGACTAAAAAGCTTAGAGATCAAAGGCTTCAAAAGCTTTGCTGATAAGACTATTGTGCGCTTTGATGATAATATTACTGGAATTGTTGGTCCCAATGGGTGTGGTAAATCGAATATTGTAGATAGTATACGCTGGGTGATAGGTGAACAAAAGATCAGTCATTTGCGGAGTGAGAACCTCGATAGCCTGGTTTTTAATGGTTCAAAAACAAGAAGTGCATCGGGTTTGGCAGAGGTTAGTTTAACCTTTGAAAACAACCGTAACCTTTTGCCAACAGAATTCAGTACGGTAACCATTACGCGCAAATTCTACAAAAGCGGTGAAAGCGAATACCGCCTTAATGATGTGCAATGCCGGTTAAAGGATATCCAGAATCTTTTTATGGATACGGGTATTAGTACCGATAGTTATGCCATTATCGAGCTTGGAATGGTTGATGACCTGATCAAGGACAAGGACAATAGTCGCCGCCGCATGCTAGAACAGGCAGCCGGAATTTCAATTTATAAAACGAGGAAAAAGGAAGCCCGTCAGAAACTGGAAGCTACAGAGCAGGATCTTGCGCGTATAGATGATCTGATCTTTGAGATCAATAACCAGCTAAAGGCAATTGAGAGCCAGGCAAAGAAAGCGGAGAAATATCATGAGATAAAAAAAGAGTACAGGGAGTGGAGCATTGAGCTTGCCAAGGCTTCCCTGGAAGGATTCAATCTTACCTACCAGGAACTCAATCAGCAAAATGAAATTGAACAGGAGAAAAAATTCCGTCTTGAAGTAGAGATCGAAGGGGATGAGAAAGGTTTGGAAATAGAGAAGCTGAATTTCATTGAAAAAGAAAAGGATCTTCAAAATATGCAACAGGCATTTAACAGCCTTTTGCAGAATGTGCGTAGCAAAGAGAATGATAAAAATCTCGCTGCACAGAAACTGGAACATCTTCGTGAAAAAGAATTTAGCCTCAAAGAATTTTTAAGTAAGGCCGAAGGACAGCAAAAAGGAATTGAGGAAAGCATCGTTTTCAGTCAGGGTCAGGTACAGGAAGAAACTCGTGTACTGGATGAACTGAACCAGCAATTGAATCAATTGAGAGAAGAGCTGGATGCAAAAAGAATTGTGCTTGATGAAAAAAGGATAGTACTGGATTCACAACGCGGAGAACAGCAACAATTGCAGCGCAGCCAGTTTGACGCAGAGAAAAAAGTGGCGGTGGCTGATACTTCCCTGCAGAATCTGCAACGCGTCATCTACCAGATAGAAGTGGAGCGTAAGAATCGTGAGGCCAATCGCATGCAGCTGGACCAGGAGCGTGAGATGAAAGAAAAAGAGCTGAGCATTAAGAAAGTGGACCTGGAACAATTACAGCAACACCAGGAAAATACCCGTGATCAGATATTGCAGACACAGGCAATACTGGATACGCTTAGAAATGAACTGGCAGAAGAAAATCGTAAACTGGATGCCCGCAAAAATGAATACGATCTGCTGAAAAGTATGATTGATTCAATGGAAGGTTATCCGGATAGCGTAAAATTTCTGCATAAAAATCAGAACTGGGATTATAGTTCTCCGATACTCTCTGATATACTTTATGTAAATGAGGAATATCGTACTGCCCTGGAAAATGTACTGGAACCTTATCTCAACTATTATGTGGTAAGTGGTTTAGCTGAAGGAATGAAAGCCGTTCACCTGCTCGATGAGAATAAGAAAGGTAAAGCGAACTTTTTCCTGCTTGATAAATTCACTGCAGAGAATACGCCGCGTAATGAACTGTCACATACTTTGCCAAATGCCATTCCAGCGCTTCAGGTAGTGGATGTGGAAGAAAAATATCGTGATCTGGCTCAGCATCTGTTGGGAAATGTTTTTATTGCAGATAATGATGAGGCACTTCAAAACAGTAATGGATTTGTAGTGATAGAAAAACACGGTAAGTATGTAAAAGGTAAATACTCACTTACAGGTGGAAGTGTAGGAATGATAGAAGGGAAAAAAATAGGCAGGGTAAAGAACCTTGAAAAATTGCAGGATGTGATCAAAGCACAATCGGAAATTGCAGAGGAACTTCGCGCCCGTATACAGGCACGTCACAATGAAGTAGTTGCTTTCAATGAAGAACTTCGTGAAACTACTGTCAGAGATACAGAAAAAGAAATTCAGCAGTTGGGCAACCAGGTATTCTCGCTTCATAATAAACTGGAGAATATTCATACACAACAGTTGAGCAGTGAAGGCCGTTTGCAGGAACTTCAGCAGCAAATGGACCATACACAGACCTCTGTTGCGGAAGTGCGTCTGCAACTGGGTCAGTTCAATGAACAGTTACAGGCGGGAATAGCAAGACTTCAGGAAGCAGAAAAGGGATTTCATGATAGTGAATTCACTTACAATGATGCAAGCAGACAGTATAATGATTTTAATCTGAACGTTACCCGCCATCATAGCAAGATCAATGTGCTGAAACAGGAACTGGATTTCAAGGAAAAACAGTTATCCGATCTGATGCAGCAGATCAGTTCTAATGCTCAGCAATTATCCGAAACAGCAGTGAATATTGAAGCAGCGGTTCAAGCGCTGAACGATATCAGTGAATCATTGACACAAATGCTGGCGAATAAAAATGAAGAAGAGAAAAAACTCAATGAGGCCGACCAGGCTTATTATAGTTTCCGCAATCATCTCAATGAGAAAGAAAGTGAGATAAGGCATAGAGTAAAAGAGAAAGAGCAGGTGGATCATATGCTTGCAGCCATCAAGGATAAACTCAATGAACTAAAGCTCCATCTTGCCGGTATGAAGGAAAGGCTGGATGTGGAATTCCGAATTAACCTGGATGACATTCTTGGTGAATCCAGAACTGGCGAAGTGCCGCTGGAAGAATTACAGGAGAAAGTGGACAGGATGAAAAAGAGGATGGAGAACCTGGGTGATGTAAATCCAACTGCCATTGAAGCCTTCACTGAAATGAAGAAGCGTTATGATTTTATCGTAGAGCAGAAAGGTGACCTGGTAACAGCAAAAGTGAGTTTACTGCTCACTATTGAAGAAGTGGAGGCAACCGCTAATCAGAAATTCGTAGAGACCTTCCATCGTGTCAGAGAGAATTTTCAGAAAGTATTTCAAACCCTGTTCACAGAAGATGATCAGTGCGATCTTATTCTTGAAAATCCTGAAAACATCGCTGAAAGCAGTATCGATGTAATAGCGAAACCTAAAGGGAAAAGACCTTCTTCTCTTACTCAGTTAAGCGGGGGAGAGCGTACCCTTACTGCTACTGCATTATTATTTGCGATCTATCTGATAAAACCAGCTCCATTCTGTATTCTTGATGAGGTAGATGCGCCGCTGGATGATGCGAATGTGGGCAAGTTCACGAATATGATAAGACAGTTCAGCGAAAATTCCCAATTCATTATTGTAACTCACAATAAAACCACCATGAGTACTGTAGATGTGATCTACGGTGTTACCATGCAGGAGCCGGGAGTAAGCAAACTGGTGCCTGTTGATTTCCGCGGATTGGGCAGTAATTAAAGAGCATGCGTACAATATTACTATTACTTGCTTCGAATATATTCATGACCTATGCCTGGTATTTTCATCTCAAACAGGACGGATGGTCATTGCCAAAGGCAATACTAATAAGTTGGCTTATTGCTTTTTTTGAATATTGTTTAATGGTGCCCGCAAATCGTATTGCCTATGCGAAGGGGTTTTCAGGTTTTCAATTCACACTTATTCAGGAGGTGATCACCCTGGTCGTATTTGGATTCTTCGCAGTATATTATTTAAAAGAGCCTTTCCATTACAGGTACCTGATAAGCTTTGCCTTTTTATTGGCAGCCGCTTATTTTATGTTTACCAAAAGATTCGGGTAAAGCAGGATTATTCGATGGGTTCTTTTTCCGTTTTTGATTTGTATTCTTGCCTCATTTTCTGACGACGGGTCATGTCAGCTTTTAATTTATGTACAAATGCCTGAAGCATCAAATAGGAGCCCAGGCAAAAAAGGGCAGATGCAGCCAATCCCCAGAAATACCAGTCATCATATTTTACCCTTTCAAAACAGGCATAAAAAATGATCATTACTGCGGCAATGATACTGCCAAATCCCAACAGGAGCTTTGTAATATATTTATCTTCGTGGCTTGGCATAAGTAAGGGGTTTGCCACAAAATAATTAAAATTTCGCTGAAAATGAAGCATATCATTCTTCTAATTACCTTATGCGTTTTTTCTCTAATGAGCCAGGCGCAATCTCAACCAGAAGGTTTGTTCATAGATTCTAAAGCGCCGGATTTCAAAGGGAAAGATCAGACTGGCGCGGATTTTCGATTGAAAGATCAATTAAAAAAAGGACGTGTGGTTCTTTTGTTTTACAGAGGGTACTGGTGTCCATTCTGTAATAAAGAACTTTCACACCTTCAGGATTCATTACAATTGATACTTGACAAGGGCGCTTTTGTGGTAGCCGTTTCTCCTGAGAAGCAGGAAAACATTGATAAAACGGTGGCGCAAACCAAGGCCAGCTTCCCGGTAATTCATGATGAAGGGTTGAAGATCATGAAGGCCTATAATGTAGCATTTGAGGTGCCAGAGAATACGGTTACCCGGTATAGAAATGCCAATATTGATATTGAAAAAAATAATGGATCCAATGGTAAATGGTTACCGGTGCCAGCGGTGTATATTATTGATAAAGATGGAAGGGTGCTCTACCGTTTTTTTGATGTAGATTATAAAAAACGTCCTTCAGTAAAAG
>JAYTXP010000256.1:0-5897 GCA_043742885.1 Chitinophagaceae bacterium
AACTGTATTGCTACAGTCATGCTGCCCCTCGACTTGCATGTATTAAGCCTGCCGCTAGCGTTCATCCTGAGCCAGGATCAAACTCTCCATTGTAAATGAAGTTTGATACTGACATTTTAAAATTCTCAAAAAGAAAAAATTAACTTGTCAAAATCGAATAATTATTCGCTTGACTTACCTTCTGTTTTTACTTCAATGGCTATCGAAGTAAAGTGCTATTGTTTCCCAACTTTCAAAGATCTTTTCGGCCTTTTATTGCCGCCCCATTTTTTGAATGGGAGTGCAAAGGTAAGGACCATATTATTTCTACCAAATTTTTCTTTGATTCTTTAGAAAATTATCTCGAATCATCTGGTTTGAAAATCAACTTGTTTTGTAAAGAACTTGCTCCTTTTCTCGAAGCGGACGGCAAAGTTAGGGAGGATGCGTTTACTTACCAATTTTAATTGCATTTATTCTCCAAGAAAATCTCAATTATTTACTCCGTTTTTTGGTCAAATCTGACCCTTATTCCTGGCGAATTTCCAGACTGACTAAAATTTTACTGATAATCAATGAAATATAAAGGGTGGCGAGAAAATGAGCATTGAAGCCCAACTGGTTATCTCCTTTATTGTTTTTTGGAATTATTATCCTTATCAAAATAATCTTCCGGGTAAACCACCTTCATCAGAAATAATCCCTGACCCGGCGCAGCAAAATTAGCCCGCATACAATCTCCTCCCTCTATTATAGTGCGAAACTCCTCCAAACTGGTCTTACCTTTTCCTACATCCAACATAGTGGCTGTCAATGCCCTTACCATCCCCCTTAAAAAACGGTCTGATCGAACAGTATAAATTAGCATCGACCTCCTAACCATCCACTCACTCACCGTGATCCGGCACTCAAAACTTTTTGCCTGCGTATTCTTCTTACTGAATGAAGTGAAATCTTCATACTCCATCAGGATCTTCGCCGACTCTTGCAAATGGTCCATATTTACAGGATACGGAAAATACCAGGACCTGTCCTGCAAAAATGGATTCTTAGTCCTCGTCAAATAATAATTGTACTCACGGTATACCGCATCAAAACGACAATGTGATTCATCCTTTACTTCTTGTATTGATCGCACCGCAATGTCGTTTGGAAGTATTGCATTTAGTTTATAAACTAATTCCCTGATATCCTTCAGCCTGTATTTTTCCAATGGAAATGCCAGATTAAAATGGAAATAATTCTGCAGCGCATGTACACCGGTATCTGTTCTTGAAGATCCCGTCAACTCAATTTTTTCTCTGAAAAGTATCTGCAGCGTATTCTCCAATTCGGCTTGTATTGTATGTGCATTTTCCTGGATCTGAAATCCTGAATACTCAGTTCCCCTGTAGGAAAGCTCGAGGAAATAACGCATTTCTTGAAGTGGTTAGGGGTTAGAACTTTGGGTTTAGAAAGTTGAGGGGTTGAAGGTTTAGTGTTGAACTAAAAGTGCACTGAATAACCGGATGTATTTCTCCTCCTTCAACTCGGATTGTAAACTGGCAAAATTCTCCTTGTCTGAAATAAAATGCTGCGCGGCTTCATAAAAATGAAATTTACCTTCCTCATTAAGAAAAAGTGAACTTAGATTTTTGATCTGCAGCGTTCTGAAACATTTAAGTTGAAAATACCGGCGGGCCTCCTCCATCATTTCTTCATCGGAAGCAACAGCCGCCATGCTCTTCCTCAACTTAAAAAAATCGTCCTGCCCCGCCTGCTCTTTGCAATCTATTTTCGCGATGGTTTTTTCTTCCACCTTAATTGTATCATCAGGCAGGCTCTTACCCTCCGCTATTTTTTCATCATCCTTTAAATTCACTGAATCTACATTCAGAAATTTTTTCTCCTCGCGTGGAATATCCTTTTTCCCTGCAAAAGCCTGCCTGGGTGCCGGAATCAGAATTCGGATAGTATCCAGCCCTCCTTTGCCCATATCATCAGTATACACGATTCCCGTTCCCTCCGTAGTAGAACTTTCTGAACGACGCTTTACCTCAGATCGCTGATAGGGAGTGGTTATGATCTGCACGACTGTATCCCGAATTTCCTTTTTTTTTTCAGGTATGGTTTGAATAACCAATGCCTGTGTATCCTTTTCAGGTACCACAATTGGTGTTGGTTCCGTTTTTACTGTTAGTTTTTCCTCAGGTATTTTCTCCTCTGGTTTTTTGATCTCCCCTTTTGGTTCTACCCTGGCTGTTTTTTCTTTTAGCGAAGGATCATCGGCTGCTTTTGCAAGCACTTCTGTAAACAAAGAAACATTCTTGCCCTCTCCTGTTTTCGCTTCTTCTTTTTTGGGCATTGTCGTTTCACTTCTCAAAACTTCCAGACTCTGAAAATCAAAAAGTCCAAGGCCAGACTCTCCAAAATCCTTTAGCAGATAGCCATGATCCTTTTTGTTAACGATAACAGTAAAAGCCTGTTCAGGATATTTGTTTTCTGCCGAACCGATTGTGAAATGATACACACTGTCCCGAAGTTTGGATATGATCAGGTAGCCACTATTACCGGAATTGAAGGTTTTCCCTCCCATCTTCAGATAAAAAGGCTGCCGGTTCTCCGATTGCAGATAAACAAAATATACTTTTTGAGCCATCAGGAACTGCTGTCCCATGACCAGTAAAATGCAGAAAATGAATTTTTTCATTGTACTCTTTGGTTAAGACAAATTTAATCCAAATAATACAAACTGGCCTTTCCGGTTATGAACTTGTGAAATATGTAACCATTTGTCCCTTTTCTTCGTCTTGCATACCGATCAATTCTTAAATTGCTTGCCTAAATCGGAATAATGAAAAGAATATTTGTCCTGACCTGCCTGCTGATGGCAGGCCTCTTCAGTTTTGCACAATCCATTCCAGATTCCAGCTGGAAAAGAATTTACAGGGAGACTGCTACCCGCACTCATGACCTGGTCCATACCAAACTGGAGCTTCGACCTGATTTCAGTAAATCCTGGCTTTATGGCAAAGCATGGGTCACATTGAAACCTCATTTCTATGCTTCAGATACACTTACCCTGGATGCAAAAGGAATGGAAATAAAAAAAATCACGCTTTGGAAGAATACTCAGGCACAGGCTCTGAAATACAGTTATGATGATTTCCAATTACATATCAAACTGGATAAAGTTTATACAGCAAAAGAAAGCTTCACCATTTATATTGAATACACAGCCAAACCTAATGAGTATGAAGAAAAATACTCCCATGGTGATATGCTGGGAATAAAAGGAATGTATTTTATCAATCCTAAAGGCGAAGAAAAAGACAAACCTACTCAGATCTGGACACAGGGCGAAACCGAATCCAACTCTGCCTGGTTTCCTACCATTGATAAAACCAACCAGAAATGCACAGAAGAACTCAGCGTTACTGTTGCAGATAAATACGTAACCCTTTCTAATGGATTGCTGATCTCTCAGAAAAAGAATGCAGATGGTACACGTACTGATAGCTGGAAAATGGACCTTCCTCATTCTCCATATTTGTTCTTTCTTGGAGTAGGAGAATATGCGGTGATAAAGGATAAATGGAGAAATAAGGAGGTAAATTATTATGTCGAGCCAGCCTATGCATCTACTGCGAAAAAAATATTTGGATTGACACCGGAGATGATAAACTTTTTTTCTACTATCACCGGGGTAGATTATCCATGGGCAAAATATTCACAGATCACCGGCAGGGATTTTGTTGCCGGTGCTATGGAAAATACCACAGCCACCCTTCACCAGGAAAGTGCGCAGCAGGATGCTAGAGAACTGGTAGATGGTAACAGCTGGGAATCTACCATTGCCCATGAATTGTTTCACCAATGGTTTGGTGATTATGTAACTACAGAAAGCTGGAGCAATATTACATTGAATGAATCTTTCGCAGATTATAGTCAGACCCTTTGGAGAGAATATAAATATGGAAAAGACGCAGGGGATGATGAAAATTATCAGGGTCTTTTTAGCTATCTGAGGAGTGGTTCGGAAAAAAAGGATCTGGTTCGTTTTTATTATGAGGATAAGGAGCAGGTGTTCGACCAGGTTAGTTATCAGAAAGGTGGTTGTATTTTACATATGCTTAGAAACCTGGTTGGTGACAGTGCCTTTTTTCGTTCATTAAATAATTACCTCATCACCAACAAATTCAAATCCACCGAGGCTCATCAACTGAGATTGGCTTTTGAAGAAGTGACTGGAAAAGATATGAACTGGTTCTTTAATCAATGGTATTTTGGCAGTGGAAACCCTGAAGTAGATATCAATTATGAATACAATGACGCGGCCGGCACAGTGAAAGTGATCATTAAGCAAACACAAAAAAGCGGAAAAATATTTCAACTGCCTTTAGCTATAGATGTATACAATGGAGCAGAAAAGACCCGCCACAATGTTTGGGTAAAAAACAGTGTGGACAGTTTTACTTTTAATTACAGCAAAAGACCCGACCTGGTAAATGTAGATGGAGATAAAATAATGCTTTGGTCAAAAAAAGACAATAAAACCATCGATAATTATATTCATCAGTATAAATATGCTGGTAAATACCTGGATCGAAATGAAGCGATCGATTTCGCTTCTAAAAAAACAGAAGATCCAAAAGCACGTGAATTAATGGCTCTGGCCCTTAAAGATAAATTTGAAGGGTTACGTATTCTGACTATTAATCGGTTAAATATTCGAAATGCAGACATGCTAAAGCTGGCCGAACCTATTCTGGCAGATCTGGCGAAAAATGATCCTAAGCCATTAGTAAAAGCGGCAGCCATAGCATCATTGGGTAATCTGAAGAAAAAAGAATATGCCGGTTTATTCAGCGCTGCTGCAAATGATTCATCCTACACAGTAGCCGGAAATGCACTTCAGGCGTTGGTACAGATAGATCCTTCAACTGCATCGGCTATTATGAAAACAATGAATGCGGAGAAAACAAAAGGAAAGCTGAATACTGTATTGATGGAAGAAATATTAAAGAGCGGAGATGAGAATATGGCGGATAAGATCATTGGCGATTTTTCTAAAATGCCAATAAGTGATGCAAAATTTGGAAAACTGGCCGGATTAAAGACCTATCTTATTGCGATCAAAAATTATGATAAGGTGAAATGGGGTATTGATGAGATCATAAAGTTCAGAGAGGCTGTTCCCCCTGCTTATCAATCACAAACCAGTCCTTATATTAATGGTATGATCCTGACAGGCATTCTTACTGAAAAAAATAAGAAAATAAAAGAAGATCCAAGTGCCCAAAAAACGGTAGACTATATCAAATCCTTGTTACCGGCCGACGAGAAAAAATCATTTTAGAATTGCAAAACTTCTTTGCCTGAAATATTAAAGGCCCCGGATCGGGGCCTTTTTTATTATTCATTTTATTTTTTACCAGGAGCCGCTGGATCCACCACCACCAAAACTTCCGCCTCCAAATCCTCCGAAGCCGCCGCCTCCGCCACCACCGCCTCCGCCACCGAAACCACCTCCGCTACCTCCACTACCGAGGAACATCCACCAGGGAAATCCTCCACCAATGCGTCTCGAACCACCACGGGAAAAATTAGTGCCATTACCTCTACCTCCTCCACTCAAACCGATGATTATAAAGATCAGAATAAACAGTAGGGTGCCCCAGTTAAATTTTTTCCCTTTCCTTGTTGTATAACCATCCGGCGCTTTATATCTGCCTGCTGCTGCGAGTATAATATCATCCACTGCTTTATCTAAGCCGCGGTAATAATTGCCTTCTTTAAAATTGGGGGTAATATCATTATCAATAATGGCTTTAGAGGTCAGGTCAGGTATGGCACCTTCCAGTCCATAGCCTACTTCAATTCTGATCTTATGATCTTCCATTGCGGCCAAAAGCACGATCCCATTATTCTGCTTGCCA
>JAYTXP010000257.1:0-2841 GCA_043742885.1 Chitinophagaceae bacterium
GGGAGATTTTAGCGCCAATATGCTGGGCAGTGGAACTTTTGTGGCGCAGGAACTGGGATGGAATGAACAACGAATACAGATCAAATTCTCTACTCATAAAAAAATCTATGCTGATCCTTTATTAAATCAACGAAGTGATGAACTGTTTGGCAAATCTTCTGCTGAACGATTTTTAAAAGATTATAATGGCCAGACCTATTGGGCCTCGTTAAATCTTCGATCTTTTTTTCCAAAGTCCAGTTTACCGGCATGGTTAAATATTTCAGTGGGTTATGGAGCAGAAGGGCTTTTTGGCGGGAGGCAGAACCTGGCGCTGGATCAGAATGGGGCTATTAAGTTTGACCGTCGCGATATTAGCCGGTATCGTCAGTGGTACCTAGCGCCTGATGTGGATTTTACCCGCATAAAAACAAAAAATAAAGCATTAAAAACCTTTTTTTCACTTCTTAATGCTGTTAAATGCCCACTACCGGCAATGGAACTATCCAAAGGGAAACTTAGGTTACATGGTATTTACTTCTAGGCCGCTTAATCCTTAATTTAGCGCAGCAATTCAAACTTATGCTGATCCTTCAACAAATTATTTTCGTCGCTCTTTGTGGTATTGCCGTTTGGCTGTTCTCAATAAAAGTAAAAGAGATCAGCCGTAATATTCATCTGGGTCAAAAAGAAGAATTCAGCGGTTCATCAGCAGAAAGGTGGAAAAATGTTTTATTGCTTGCTTTTGGGCAAAAGAAAATGTTTCGCAATCCTATGGTGGCCTTTCTTCATTTTTTTGTTTATGCGGGATTCGTCATAATAAATATTGAGATCTTCGAAATCATCCTGGATGGAATAACTGGCAAACACCGACTTTTTGCCCAGCCATTGAACGGGCTTTATAGTTTTCTTATAAACGCATTTGAAGTGCTGGCTCTTTCTGTACTATTAGCCTGTGTTGTTTTTCTGATTCGCAGAAACATAACTAAAGTTCGAAGAGTATCTGGAACAAATCCTGAATTAGCAGGATGGCCAAAAACAGATGCAAATCTTATCCTGGTCACTGAGATCGTTCTTATGTCACTTTTTCTTCTGATGAATGCCAGTGATACCCTATTGCAATTAAAGGGCGCGGAACATTATTCAGCTCATCTCACCGGAAATTTTATTATTTCTCAACATCTGCAGCCTATTCTAAGCGGTCTGAGTGAACAATCACTGATCGGATTTGAAAGAACTGCCTGGTGGTTACATATCGTTGGCATTTTTGCTTTTCTAAATTACCTGCCCTATTCAAAACATCTGCATATCATTCTGGCATTTCCAAATACTTATTTTGCCAGGAATTATCCCATGGGCAAAATGGAGAACATGACTTCCGTACAACAGGAGGTTCTGTATGCCATGCAGCCAGAACTGGCTCCTGCGAACTCGGCTCCACCTTCAAGATTTGGAGCAAAGGATGTGATGGATCTGAGTTGGAAAAACCTGATGGATGCCTATAGTTGTACAGAATGTGGCAGATGTACTGCCGCCTGCCCGGCAAACCAGACGGGAAAATTATTGTCACCCCGTAAGATAATGATGGACACTCGGGATCGGCTGGAGGAAGTAGGAAAAAACATTGATAAGAATAAATCCTTTGAGGATGATGGGAAAAGCCTGCTTCATGATCGTATCAGCACGGAAGAACTCAGAGCCTGCACCACATGCAATGCCTGTGTTCAGGAATGTCCCGTAGCCATTAGTCCTTTGTCAATAATTATTCAACTTAGAAGATATCTGATCATGGAGGAAGGCAATTCTCCTCAGGAATGGGCCACTATGTTCGGTAATGTCGAGAATAATTTTGCTCCCTGGAAATTCAGTCCGGATGAAAGAGATGCATGGGCTAAATAATGATTCAGGAATGCTTTTTTGATGAATCATTCTCATCGAGAATGATATCTTTTATTTCCTTTTCCATTGACAATTCGATCTTTTCGGGATGCTCCAGCTTTTCAACAGCATCTCTTTTTCTTATTATTTGAGTTACCTGAATAATAGCCGTAACTGTAAATATTCCTCCGATCACCCATTGAAAAACATTCTGGTTATCATTGATCTTATTGGCGATCAATTGTCCGCCGAATATGAAAAGCAGGTTTCCAAGAAAGGTTCCGAATCCAATGCCAAGAATGTAAGTATTGTAATGGTCGTTCCTCGGCATTAACACTTTTTTAGTAAACAAAACCGTACTCCATCCCAGCCAGAAAGGAAATTGAGCGGGACTGATAGCACACATGAAAACTCCCAGCCAGAATTTTGGCAGGCTGCTGCTGAGAATTGCATTCTTGTGCATTGATGGATGAAGTGCCCCATAGAAACTTGAAATAGCCAGGGCCAGCACAATGACCAGTGTTACATATTCAAGTACCCGGAGTATTTTTTTCTGACTTCTGATCCAGTTCAGTGCAACTAATGAAATGCGTACATAGATCATTTCAATGATCAGCGATCCAATAGAAAACCACAGAGCAGATTCTACACCATCAGAGACAGATATCTGCATAGACGCCACATTAAGGGTGGCAAGGGGTAATGATCCAAGGAAACTGATCAGCATACCCACAGCAAATATTTTCATTAAGGATCTCATCTGCCAAATGTTTAATTAATCGAATTTCTCAAGTAGTTGAAAATGCTTTTTCGACTCTTTCAAAAACCGATAGCCTTTCATAAATGACCAATAGGGAACGCCTTGCTTATGATTATACCGGCTGATCATTGATAATGCACTCCAGTGCTGAAGTATAACCGAGTAGGCCTTCCATAAATTCATGCCACAGTCGTAAATATGATTGGGCTCCGCTCCGCAGCCGT
>JAYTXP010000258.1:0-9667 GCA_043742885.1 Chitinophagaceae bacterium
ACCCACATCTCCCGCATAGAATCACTTTTATTTATAAGTGATATTCTCATTATAAGTTTCCGGGCAACTTTATCATTCGTGAGTTTACCTGAAAAACCAGGGTCGTAGCTGAATTTTAAGCTGGAAAATTTGTCTGCCAATTTTGAGTCAGACGAAATAAAGGCAACCTCACTTAAGGGTCGAACCTCCAGGGCCTGTTGGATGGTATCAACAGGAATAGTGGGTGGCAGGATCTGGCCAGACAATACATAACTGTGACAAATAAAAGCCAGAAGGATAAAGTAAAATCTCATTGAAAGCAGGTTAATTCAAATTTACATATGATTAACGTAACATTCATTTGTTCAGGCTTATTCATAGAAAAACAAACCAAGTTCTGTTTATATTTGCTCCGTATGAAAAGAACTATTCTAATATTCCTGCTGGGTTGGTTTTTGAAGGCAGAAGCCCAGGTACCCAGGCCATCAACGGGCAGATTGGAAAAGATCGCCAATTTCCCATCCAAATTTGTGGAAGCACGCGATATTGATGTTTGGCTACCCGATGATTATACATCAGCCAAGCATTATGCCGTACTATATGTTCATGATGGACAAAATCTTTTTGATACCAGCTATACCTACAATCGGGAAGAATGGAAACTGGATGAGGCAGTTGGATCCCTGCTAAAGAATGGGACTATTAAAGAAACCATTGTTGTGGGGATCTATAATTCAGATAAGCGCTGGCTTGAATTTGTGCCTAACCGGCCATATAGAAGTATGCCTCCTGCATTCAGAGATTCCATGATGAAGAATATGAGAATAACTGAAAAATCATTGTTGTCGGATCAATACCTGAAATTTCTGGTAAAAGAATTGAAACCATATATAGATAGTGTTTATTCAACTTACCCTGATGTTAATAACACTTTTACGATGGGCTCAAGCATTGGCGGACTGATCGCCTGGTATGCGGTCTGTGAATATCCTTTGATATTTGGAGGTGCCGCCTGCCTATCTACCCATTGGCCCGGGGGGCAAATGACCAACCGAAATGATAATAAACAATATGCCCTGATGACTTTGAAATATCTTCAGGCAAAAGCGCCTTCGCCAGCCAATCATCGGTTTTATTTTGATCATGGCACTATTAACCTTGATAAGAATTATGATCCCTATCAAAAAGCCGTAGATAGTGTGTTGAAGAAAAAAGGATATAATAGTTCAAACCTGTTGAGCCTGACATTTTATGGTGCCGACCACTCAGAAAAAGAATGGTCAAAAAGATTAGGTGGACCTTTATTCTTCCTTTTGAAACGATAATTTTATTACTTATAAACCCAATACATATGTCATTACTTAATCAGAATAACAAGAAAAAAGGAAAAGATGGAAAGAATAAGGCCGAAAAAAAGGGCCAGGGCTCCAAATTCATACAGAAGCCTAAATCAGGATTTGTAAGCAAGCAACAGAATACCGGTTCTCAGCGCGGATCTTAATTTTATTTGATTATCAGGTCGGCTTTTACGCGATAGGATGAAACGCCGTTACCTGCCATATTGGTAACATAACCCAGAACTTTCATATTCCAGACCTTTTTGACTTTATCGTAGGTACAGGTGATGGTTCCTTTTGATACACTAATGTAGGCCACCTGGCCACCAGACTTAAATGAATAGGTGGATTCCACTTCATCATTGCCTCTGGAACCCGGTGCAATTTTAAAATGTTCAGTGCCCTTTGTGCTTAATCGCTTGCAATGATAGAACATGGAGAACATCTGATCTTTCTGTTCTACTACAATGGTAAGATCTCCTTTAACCCGATATACTTTCAGTGTTGCAGGTCTGGCTTCAATAAAATAATTATTGTTGGTCATTGTATCCGTAATGAATACAGGACATTTACTCAGCACCGTATCTCGGGAAGTTTGAGCAGATGCAGACAGGGAGAAAAACAGACAAAAAAGGATTAGCCAACGATTCATTGAATTATTTTGAGCAAAAAATACGATTTTTTAACTACTTCCTCTCTCCGAATATCAGACTTCCTACTCTTACCAGTGAACTTCCTTCTTCTATGGCCAGTTCATAATCTCCACTCATGCCCATAGATAGAATGCCCTTTTTACCTGGTCCATATTTATTGAAAAGCGAATACAAAAATCTGAATTCCTTTTTTACCTGGTCCTGATCCTTTGTAAAACTGGCCATTCCCATTAATCCACGATAGCGCAAATGAGTATAAGAAGGTAAAAAACTAATTACTTCCTGTAATTCCTCTTCATCCAATCCGAATTTGGTCTCCTCTTCTGCAATATGAACCTGTAAAAGAATATCGATCTTTTTATCGATCTTTTTAGCCTGCTTTTCAATTTCTTGTGCCAGTTTCAGACTGTCCACCGAGTGAATCAGTTGCACGATGGGTATGATCTGCTTCACCTTATTGGTTTGCAAATGACCGATATAATGCCAGCGTATATCAGTGGGTAAATGACTTGCTTTTTCTACCAGTTCCTGTACATAATTCTCTCCGAAATCTCTTTGTCCCAGGTCATATAACTTCTGCACTTCCATTGCAGGCTTCATTTTTGAGACGGCCACCAGGCTGATCTTTCTTTTAGAAAGGTCCTTACGTAATGAAAGATATTTTTCCTGAAGTACAGGCATAATTTTATTTAAGTATAGAACGGCTGATCACGATTCGCTGCACTTCACTGGTTCCCTCATATATCTGTGTAATCTTAGCATCTCGCATTAATCTCTCCACATGGTATTCCTTCACATAACCATAACCGCCATGAATCTGAACGGCCTCCACAGTGGTCCACATGGCCGTTTCAGAAGCAAAAACCTTGGCCATTGATGAACTCAGCGCATAATCCATATCATTATCTTTTTCCCATGCCGCTTTTAAACAAAGCATACGGGAAGCTTCGATACGTGTTGCCATATCAGCCAGTTTAAAAGCAATGATCTGGTGATTCATGATCTCTGTCCCAAAGGCCTTCCTTGTTTTTGCATATTCCTTGGCCAATTCATAGGCTCCGCTTGCAATTCCAAGTGCCTGTGATGCGATTCCTATACGTCCGCCAGCAAGGGTTTTCATCGCAAATGTGAATCCAAATCCATCCCTTCCGATACGATTCTCTTTGGGAACTTTTACATCATTGAACATAACCGTATGCGTATCGCTTCCACGGATACCCAGCTTATTTTCTTTGGCGGCCACTACTACACCAGGCCAGTTTTTTTCTACTATCAGGGTATTGATTCCTTTAGGGCCTTTGGAAGGATCGGTCTGTGCAATTACCAGGTATACAGAGGCTGTTCCACCGTTGGTGATCCAATTCTTTGTTCCATTAAGAAGGTAATGGTCGCCCATATCTTCCGCAGTGGTCCTTTGAGAAGTTGCATCACTTCCTGCTTCAGGTTCGCTGAGCATAAATGCGCCAATATACAGTTCGCCATCTTTTTTACCTTGTGCCAGAGGGGTCAGGTATTTCTGTTTCTGTTCTTCAGAACCAAACTCCTGTAAACCATAACATACCAGGCTATTATTAACACTCATGCAAACACTAACACTTGCATCGATCTTACTGATCTCTTCCATTGCTAATACATAACTAACTGTATCCAGCCCGCTGCCACCGTATTCCTCATTGACCATCATTCCCATAAACCCAAGATCAGCCAGTTTGGAAACCTGATCTTTTGGGAATTTCTGGTGTTCATCTCTTTCAATTACTCCGGGTAAACATTCCGTTCGCGCAAAATCTCTTGCCGCGGCTCGAATCATAATTTGTTCCTCGCTGAGTTGGAATAGCATGGCTCGTTAGAATTTTAACAAAGATAAGGGCTGAGCAATCTTGTGTATGAATATGTGAAACATCAGTTTGCCTAATGATTTATGCCCCCCTTAATCCCCCTGAATTGCTTAAATTTGCACCTGAAACAAGCACCATGAAAAAGATCCATTTAGTATTACTGGTTCTTATCGCCGTTGCGATTGCTGTATTGCTCACCTTTTTGAAAGGCGCAAGCACCTATGACACCATTGAAACTGCCCGCAATAAACCCGGAAAATTTGTACACCTGATGGCTAAGCTGGATAAGAACCAACCAGTAGAATATGATGCCATCAAAAATCCAAATTACCTCAGTTTTACAGCTATTGATACCACCAATAAGTCCATTAAAGTAGTTTATCATAGCGCCAAGCCTGATAATTTTGAGATGAGTGAAAAACTCGTTTTGAAAGGAAAATATACAGACGGCTATTTTGATTGTCAGGAAATTCAAACCAAATGCCCTTCCAAGTACAAGGATGATATGAAAGCGGCACAAAAGAACATTCAGGCCAATACCAATTAATTCATTTGCATGGAATATACCGGAGAGCATCTTCTACCCGGACAACTGGGTCATTTCTTTATTGTTCTTTCATTAGTCTCTTCGTTAGTGGCTTCATTCGCTTATTTCAGGTCCAGCCAAACGGCTGGTCTTAGCGACACTACCGATGGCTGGAAAAAACTGGCTCGCTATGCATTCATTATTGAAGCCATCTCTGTTTTTTCCATTTTTGCTATCCTGTTTTATATAATTCATAACCATTATTTCGAATACAAATATGCCTGGCAGCATAGCAGCCGCTCATTAGAATTTAAATATCTGCTGGCCTGCTTCTGGGAAGGACAGGAAGGTTCTTTTTTGCTCTGGAGTGTATGGCATTGTGTACTTGGTTTGATAATAATGCGTACCGGAAAAAAATGGGAATCTTCTGTAATGACCGTGATCAGCTTTGCTCAGTTTGCACTGGCCACAATGCTCGCAGGTATTTATTTTCTAGGATGGAAAATGGGTTCCAATCCTTTTCAAATGCTTCGCGATTCCGGTGTGCTTGATAATGCCCCTGCCCTGCATATAAATTTTGATCCTTCGCAGGGACTAAGACCCGATTACCTGGCATCTATTACGGATGGTAATGATCTGAATCCATTGCTTCAAAATTATTGGATGGTTATTCATCCTCCGGTTTTGTTTCTTGGGTTTGCGTCTACTATTGTCCCATTTGCTTATGCCGTCTCTGGTATCTGGAAAAAAGATTTAGGAGAATGGACTAAAAAAGCAATGCCCTGGGCATTGTTTTCTGCTGCAGTACTTGGAGTAGGTATTATGATGGGCGGAATGTGGGCCTATGAATCTTTAACCTTTGGAGGTTATTGGGCCTGGGACCCTGTTGAAAATGCTTCTCTTGTACCATGGCTGGTTTTGATCGCAGGCATACATACTTCTCTTATTTTTAAAAGCACCGGTTATTCTTTAAGGTCTACCTATTTATTTTATTTTCTAAGTTTTTTACTTGTATTATACTCCACTTTTCTTACCCGAAGTGGTATTCTTGGAGAAACCTCGGTTCACGCGTTTACGGATCTTGGAATGAACGTTCAGCTATACCTCTTTATGTACATTTTCATTTGGTTACCAGCGCTGCTGGCTGCACCAACGAAGAAGGAGAGATGGATGGTAATTTCACTTGCTGTTGTACTCGTTTTTGCTACTTATTTTTTAAGGATAAATTCACTGGCGCTCATCTCCTGTATTCTAGGATTAGTGTGGGCTGCTTATTTTGTAAATAAGCAGGTTCCTTCAGCAAAAAAAGAAGAAGAAACAAGTTCAAGAGAATTCTGGATGTTCATTGGGGCGCTGGTATTTTTTCTTTCGGCCATTGAGATCATGATCAAGACTTCTCTTCCAGTGATCAATAAATTATTTGGCAGCAGTATTGCTCCTCCGGAGGATCCTGAATATTCATACAATAGCATCCAGGTATATGTTGCCATTATTGTGGGATTACTCACTGCTTTTACCCAATACCTGAAATACAGATCGACTACCCGCAATTATTTCTGGAAAAAAATGGGCATCCCACTGGCAATATCTGTTGTCATTGCCAGTTTGATCCTGATTTTTGGAAATGTGAATTACACCCGTAAAGGCATGGGATTTCAGATTGCGATCTGGGTAGCTGTAGCCTGCGCTGTATATGCCATTATTGCCAATGCCGCATATATATGGTTGGGCGTAAAAGGAAAACTTCGTCTCGCCGGAGGATCAATAGCTCACCTTGGCTTTGGAATGGTATTGCTTGGTATTCTCATCACCTCCGCAAAAAAAGAAATTCTATCTAATAATCTCAATGGTATTCCTGCTCCACTAGGACCAAAAGAAGATCCGCGCGAAAACCTTACACTTGTTAAGGATCTGAAAGTAGATATGGGTAAGTATTCGCTTACCTACATGGGAGATTCAATGCATCCCAGAAAACAGCTCTGGTATTATAAAGTAAGATTTCAGAGCAAAGATGGAAAAGAAGATTTTATTCTTCAGCCAAATGCCTTTGTTAATTATAAAGGCAATGAAGGTCTGATGGCGAATCCTTCAGCGAAACATTATTGGGATCATGATGTGTTCACCTATATTACTTCGCTTCCAAACCCGGAAAATAAGGATACTGCTAGTTTCAGTCCACATACTATAAAAGGCGGCGATACTATATTTTATTCAAAAGGTTATATAGTTGCCGATACACTTCAAACCAGGAAGGACCTTCCCGAAGATCTTTTTGGTAAGGATGGACGTCTCTTTGAACTTCCTTTGAAAATATTTGCGAAGACAGGTTCTATTTATTCTGTTCAGACCAAGATGGCTTTTGCAAAAGGTGATTTTGTTCCCATTGCAGACACTATCATTGCAGAAAGCATGGTAATACAACTACAAAAAGTTAACCCCGACAACAGTATGGTGGTGGGGGTAAAAGAGTCAGGCGCTCTGATGAAATATATTACACTTAAAGCTTTTAAATATCCGTTCATTAATCTGCTCTGGTTTGGCATATTGGTCACAGCAATTGGTTTACTGATCTCTATGGCTGCCCGAATTCGTCGTCTTAAGGAAGAATAGGCATTCTAATACAGAACTTTACCATTTCTCAAACAGGTTCTACCAATGCTAATTAGCATTCCTTGCACCGATTTTATAGCTTTGCAAAGTGAGTACGCTGTTAACCAGGATTATATTTTTCTTAGTCCTTTCCTTTGGGATGGGCATCCGGGTTATGGCTCAGATAGACAGTCTTCCTGCTGTACAGGATTCCACTGATTTTGCGCTTCAGCATATGAAAGATCAGCGAAAAAAATGGGGCCCTAATGACACCATCATTACTCCCGCTATATGGTACCATAATGAGATCGTTAATTACCATGAGATGGAAATGGTATGGGTCAGCAATCTTTCAGGAGATAAACTAAAAAAATATATTGAAGAATGGACAAGGCTTCGTAATGCGGTCTATGTCACCTATCCTTTTGCACGTATTGCGGGTAGCACTATTAATGATGTCAATAAGAAGATGACGGATCTTGAATCTAAAAAAGATCGGAAGACCTATTTAAAAACCCGTGAAAAAGAATTGAAGGATGAATTCAATGATCCGCTCACAAACCTAAGTGTATACCAGGGAAAGATATTAATGAAGCTGATCAATCGTCAGACGGGTAATAATTGTTACGATATTATAAGAGAATATAAAGGCGGTTTCAATGCAAGGTTTTACCAGACCGTTGCCTGGTTTGTAGGTGGAAACCTAAAACAGGAATGGAACCTTAAAGAAAATAAGCTGGATCGCGATATTGAAAATATTGTCAGGGAGATCGATGGAGGATGGTATGCCAATCCTTATCGACATTAATACTGCTTACAATTTCTCAGGTCTCATTTTGAATCAGCGCACCAAGATCTCTTATGCCGATCTTTTTCTCTGACAAAAATCCTTCGGCATACTTCACTCCTATTCTTTTTCCAAAATCAAGGGCTCTTGCTATAACTGCCTCTATGAATTCAGGAGTGGAAATATAGGTTTGTGGTTCAGTAGTGTTTGCATTAGCGTGATGAAACTGCGTACCATAAGCCATAATAGATTTCATACGCTGGTCAAACACATCCGATATGTCCACCATAAAATCAGGTTCATGATAAAAATCCTGGAGGTATTCAAGTACATACCTGGGGCGCCATTTTACCTGAACGTTACCTTTTTCATCTTTAGTTTCAATTCTTGCCAGACCAGATAAAAAAGACGCTTCACGGATCAATTCACCAGCTCTTCCATGATCAGGGTGACGATCATGACGAATATTACCAATGATAACAGTGGGCTGATATTTTCGAATGATACTGATCAGCTTTAGTTTTGAATCCTCATCATTTACAAAGAACCCATCCCGGAGTTTTAAATTTTCCCTTATATGAACCCCAAGGATCATAGCCGCATTAGTCGCTTCCTGGTAACGGGTTTCCACATTTCCGCGGGTACCTAATTCACCCTGAGTAAGATCAAGAATACCCACTTTTCTCCCTGCCGCAATTTCTTTCAATATGGTTCCGGAACAACCCAGTTCTACATCGTCGGGATGCACACCTATGGCCAGAATATCCAATTTCATTAATTTTTCAGTTTGATGTCAAAATTAATCAAAGCCTGGTTCTTCAAAGGTCAAAGATTTTAGATAGGCTAACGGTTAATGATCAATGGATATATGCTAATCAGCTAACGCTCATTAGTATCAGGACGAGATTCAGGCGGCGCAATAACAAAACATTATCCGCTCTCACTCAGTATATTGGCCTATCTTTGCTGCTTCAATCCTCGCATTAATGGCTACTGTTAAATTCACACAATCTGCCCAGTCATTTCATACTGAGCTAAAGAAACGTATCAGTGATTATTTTGCAAAAGAAGGGAAACCTTCCACGGGCAATTATAAACTGTTTGCCAAGGCCATTATTCTTACCCTGGCA
This sequence comes from Chitinophagaceae bacterium, assembly GCA_043742885.1. Lineage (GTDB taxonomy): Bacteria > Bacteroidota > Bacteroidia > Chitinophagales > Chitinophagaceae > JJ008. Next base: position 8,840 of record JAYTXP010000258.1, read on the forward strand.
TTTGCATTTGTATATATTCATCTTGTATTTTTTACACCTATTGCCTGGATCGCTATACCTGAATGTATCCTGCTTGGCGGACTGACCGCGGCCATTGGTTTTAATGTTATGCATGATGGCATGCATGGTAGTTTCAGCCGGTATAAGTGGGTAAATGAACTGGCAGGCCTTTCATTGAATTTTTTGGGCGCCAATAATTTCATGTGGCGCACTAAACATAATATCATTCATCATACGTATACCAATGTTGAAGGGATAGATGATGATATAGAGGCGAGACCCTTCCTTCGTCTTGCTGATTCGCAGAAACACCTGAAGATGCACAAATACCAGCATTGGTATTTCTGGATCGCTTACTCCCTGCTTTATTTATTCTGGGTATTTTTTACGGATTACAAAAAATATTTCACTCGTCGCATTGGTCCAACGCCATTGAAAAAAATGTCTTTTACAGACCATCTTAGTTTCTGGTCATTTAAATTACTTCATGCCTTCCTTTTTGTGGCACTTCCTATTTATATGATCGGATTTGTTGACTGGATGATCGGGTTCCTTGCATTATCACTGTTCGCAGGTTTCGTCCTCAGCATTGTATTCCAACTGGCTCATACAGTAGAAACAACTGAATTTCCTAAGGTCAGTGACTCAACAGGTAAAATGGAAGATGAGTGGGCAGTACATCAGTTAAGGACGACTGCTAATTTTGCAACCCGCAACCGCTTTATTTGCTGGTGGGTAGGAGGACTTAATTTTCAGATCGAACATCATCTGTTCCCGCGTATCTCTCATGTACATTATCCTGAGATCAGCAAGATCATTAAGAAAGCC
>JAYTXP010000259.1:0-27949 GCA_043742885.1 Chitinophagaceae bacterium
CGCCACCGCATTACGTGCATGGAGTCTTTTCGAATGCACCAATCAATATGGTGATATGGTTCTTCGCCAGGCTTTCAACACCAGCCTGCAACAATTTAGCTATGAGGATCAGTCGGAGTGTTATGATTCTGTAAGAGCTACCTGTTTCCGCGCATTAGATTACCTGGGCCGTACAGGTGGTGGAATGAACCCAACAAGTTTTGCAAACAGTGATTTTTATTTTAATGGTGGCGATCTTAACAGGTGGAAGAAATTCGTATACGGCATTCTGGCAAGAAGCTATGCGTATATCAGCAATAAGACCTCCTACAGTGCGGACTCCGTGATCAAATACGCTTCCCTTTCATGTGCTGCTAATACCGATAATATCACCTGTAAGTTTCAGGGCCTGGCTGTTTCGGCAACAAACAATTTTTTTGGAAGTTTCCGTTCGAATGTGAACTCTACAGCTACAGGAATTCGTCAGTCTGCCTATATCGCCAACCTGATGAATGGCACTACACCTGCATTTGGTGGGGTTCAGGATCCCAGAGCCTGGTATATACTTCGCCCTAATACCAACGGAACTTTTAAAGGGATCACTCCCTGGTTAGGTTCTTCAGGATTAGTAGCGGCAGACCAACCAGAGAGCTTTATGGGTACCGCCTATGGACTGGGTGGATATCCCTTCCCGGAATTAGGTCGTTATCTTTTCCGTGATGTAGCTGAATGGCCGGTAATGACTGCTTCAGAAATGAAGTTCATTTTGGCAGAGGCTTATCTCAGAAAATCAGATAATACCAATTCCAGACTGGCTTATATTGCTGGTATTAATTTGAATTTCGATCATCTGAAAGATAAATACAGCACTAACATTCCAGCATCTAATCTGATTAGCGATGCCGTTCGCGATGCATATGTAGCTAATACAGGTGTGGTACCTGCTTCTCCTTCAGGAATGAATCTTGGTAGAATCCTACTGCAGAAATATATCGCGCTTTACGCCTGGGGTGTTCATGTTACCTGGTGCGATATGCGCCGCTTCCATTATACCGATCAGGATCCATTTAATCCTGGTCAGCAGGTTTATGTAGGATTCACTCCTCCTTCCGGAACCAATCTGCATATAACAAATAATGGTAAACTGGTTTACCGGGCAAGACCAAGGTATAACTCAGAATATCTTTATAATATTCCGTCACTTACCTCGGTTGGCGCATACCCAACAAACAATGATTATCATACTAAAGAGACTTGGTTCTCTAAACCTTAACTTCTAAATGAATAAAAAGTCGAAAATGAAAAAAATAATCATTGCCTTTAGCCTGTTTGGAATCTTTGTAAGTTCCTGCACTAAACCAAAAGGTAAGGAAGTAGCTTTTGAGAGGACCGACATGACTAATACTGCCAATTTCCAGGTGCATAACGCTGTAGTAGGAAGTTCCAGAAATTTCCTTCAGGTGGATGCCAAATTCGTTAATGGTACAGGTCTGGCCTATGGCGGTACTTTCCCTTCAACCCCGGCCAGTTTTAATATCTCCCCCGGTTTCAGGGCTTTCAGTTATTTCGATACGCTGGCTACTACCACCCAGGTTCCTTTAAGCTTCGGCCAGGACCTGCAGGCTGGCGCAAGCTATACGATGTTCACCTATGACTCGATCAATGCTCCCAAGCAATTGACCGTTTATAACAACATCGTAGTACCAAATGACACTACATCCAGATTACGTTTCGCCAACTTTGTTTACAATAGCGGCGCGTCTATAGGAGTAGGATTTGATATCTTTTCTGTAAAAAGAAATGCGGTCATTTTCACTAATGTATCTCAAACGCAGTTGACGGATTATATTCCTTATGCTTCCGCGCTTACTGATACATTCTATATCCGTACAACAGGTTCTTCTACCAATCTGGCAAATGGTGCGACAACCATTCAGACCACACTTAACCCGGTTCGCCTCCGTAGCTATACCCTTATATTCAGAGGAAGCTATGCCGCGACTACAGGTACGAATGCGAAAACACTCGCTACTTTTGTTAACTATTGATTGAACTTGTCCAATAAAAAAAGAGGTTCTGAAAAGAACCTCTTTTTTTTATGCGGGTAAACTATCAGCCAAAGAATATATAGGCCATTAAAATGGAGGTAGTGATACCGACCAGATCAGCCAGTAACATGCAGCCAATAGCATAACGAGTATTCTTTACGTTTACCGCGCCAAAATAAACCGCGATCACGTAGAAGGTAGTATCAGAAGATCCCTGTAATATGCTTGCAAGTCTTCCCGCAAATGAATCCGCTCCATAATTGCGCATAGTATCTACCATCATCCCCCTTGCTGCTCCTCCGCTGAATGGTCTAACTAATGCAGTAGGAAGACCGTCAACAAATCTTGTATCGGTACCAAACAAGCCAAAAAATTGCCGAAATCCTTCTATAAGAAAATCAAAGGTGCCACTGCTTCTAAGCATACTGATTGCTACCAGCATTCCCACCAGATAAGGTATGATACGAACCGCCGTATCAAATCCTCCCTTAGCACCATCAATAAAGGCAGAGAAAATGTCAATTTTTTTATAAATGCCGCCTGCAACAATCAGCAAAAGGATCAACAGTAATAATCCATTACCAAATGAACCTGAAAAAAATTCAAGAGATGTTTTATCCAGCGTAGTGAGATACCAGACAAATGCAGCCACTATAGCTGACTGACCCAATATCCAGGCCATCACTATAGGTTGAAAAAGTTTTATTCGCTGCCTGATTGAAACGATCAGCAAAGCTGCCATGGTTGCGGCGAATGTGGCGATCATACAGGGTACAAAAATATCGGTTGCATTTTTTGCTCCCGCTCCTGCCCTTATGGCAATAATGCTAATGGGTATAAGCGTGAGTCCGGATGCATGTAAACAAAGAAACATGATCTGCGCATTGGAAGCTATTTCCTTTGAAGGATTTAATTCCTGTAAACTCTCCATAGCCTTTATGCCAAATGGAGTGGCGGCATTATCCAGTCCGAGAAGGTTGGCAGAAAAATTCATCATCATATGTCCATGCGCAGGATGCCCCTTGGGAACATCCGGAAATATCTTAGAAAAAAATGGTCCGATAATGCGTGAAAGAAATCGAATGCCTCCTGCCCTTTCCGCAATGCTCATGAACCCCATGAATAAAGCCATGATGCCGATCAGCCCGAAACATAAATTCACCGCATCTTTACAGGTCTCAATAATACCATTTACTTTAAGAGGTTTTGAACCCACAATATTTTCACCTTCTTTTTTATACACCAACCCGGCTTTTGTAAAACGGGATGAACTATCCAGCGCCGTTAATACCGACAAATCGGCCCTTTGCACCGGCACTTCCTTTATCTTAAGAGTATCCCCATTTTTCCCAATCACCATTTCGGTGAAAATCTGTTGGTCCCCCTCATAAGCCATGAACTTAAACGAGGCAACCAACAGGGAAATTATTATAAAAGCTGACCAGATGCGGGTTAAAGCCATTTTAGGAAGGTTTAAGGTTGAGGGTTGAGAGTTGAGAGTTGAGGGATTAGAAATTTGAGCCTGCATGCCGCCGGCAGGATTAGAAAACAAGATACTAAATTGAAATAAGCTTAAAAGCGATTGCTTATCTTTGCAGACTTTTTAATTAGGGCAGGGAGCCTTAAACCCTCAACCCTCAACTCTAAACACTCTCTCAATGGCTCTTCAGGCAGGTATCGTAGGACTTCCAAACGTTGGTAAATCCACACTTTTTAATGCGGTTAGTAATAATGCCAAGGCCCAGGCAAGCAATTATCGATTCTGTACTATTGATCCCAATATTGGGTTAGTAGATGTTCCGGATCCACGAATGAACAAACTGGCTGAGTTGGTAATTCCTGATCGTATAGTACCTACTCAGATCGAGATCGTGGATATCGCCGGACTGGTAAGGGGTGCAAGCAAAGGGGAAGGATTAGGAAATAAATTTCTTGGAAATATTCGTGAAGTGGATGCCATTATTCATGTGATCCGTTGTTTTGAAGATGAAAATATTCTTCGTGATGAAGGAGCCATCAACCCGGTAAGTGATAAAGAGATCATTGATACCGAACTTCAATTGAAAGACCTTGACAGTGTGGAAAGAAAAATCTCGAAGACGGAGAAGATGATCCGTGTAGATCCAAAACTAAAATCAGAACTCGAAATACTGATCCAATGCAAAGTACATTTGCAAAAAGGAAAAAGTATTAGGGAACTGAACCTGGACAAAAATGATAAGTTAGCCATCGCTGATCTGTTCCTGCTCACAGATAAACCTGTGCTTTATGTGGCTAATGTGGACGAACCTTCTATGCATACCGGAAATAAATTTTCTGATCAGCTCAAAGAAGCGATAAAGTCTGAAAATGCGGAGCTGATCGTAATGAGTAATAATGTTGAGGCGCAGATCTCTGAAATGGACAATGATGATGATAAAAAAATGTTCATGGAAGAGTATCATATGGTTGAACCTGCTCTTGATCGTTTGATACACTCCGCCTATAAACTATTGAATCTATTTACCTATTTCACTGCGGGTGTTCAGGAAGTTAGAGCCTGGACCATTCACCAGGGATGGAAAGCTCCGCAGGCCGCCGGTGTGATCCATACTGATTTTGAAAAAGGATTCATCAAAGCGGAAGTGATCAGTTATGATGATTTTATCACCCTTGGATCAGAGGCTGCTTGCCGTGAAGTAGGAAAATTAAGAATAGAGGGAAAAGATTACGAGGTAAAAGATGGAGATGTGATGCATTTTCGGTTCAACGTTTAAAACAAAGCCGTTATCCCTGCTCTTCCCAGATGAACAGTGCGTGATACTCCGGCTTTTCTTCCATCATACTGAAAATTCAGCTCCAGGTTGTTCATTAATCTCTTGGTGAACATAAGTCCCCATAAATAATTCTTTCCCGGAAGTAAGCCATCAAGCATAATATAACTCACCGTACTGTTTGCCGGATAATTATATTGAATATTATTCAGCGTGAATCTTCCTGACAAAGAACTGCTTTGAAGTATGCTATACTTAGAATCTATAATAATGGAATTCGAAGTAGATCTTTCTCCACCGTAAATAGGTTCATTCGTTCTTTTATCCAGTTTATAACTTCCTGTCAGCCTGAATTTAGTTCCCCGTATAAAGATCAGTGAAGGTTCTATACTTTGTATTTCCAATAAGAAATTTCTGTTTGCAAACCTTGGAGTGAATAGGCCACTACTGCCCTTTCTCAAATTCAGTAACCATTGAAAACTTGGACTGAAATTTATTCTCCACTTTATGGTCCAGTCATTTATTTTACGACTCTCATAGCCATACGTAAGCAGCGATTTAGCGTTATTACGAAGGTTACTCAGATCTACACCCCATCTGCTGCTGAATCGATTAAAAGAGATTGTATTCGCAATCGCGGTAATGGAGGTGATCAGCGCAGTATCATTCACACCGTATTTAAAAGGATTAAATTCAAAACTTCCCTTAGCAACTGATTTTTTGTTTCGTTGAAGGGAACTAATCAGAAGAAATCTGGAGATAAATCCTTGGAATCCTTTCTTTATGTTTCCAAATACAGCAGCCGGCGTAATATTAAAACTGTAATTGAAAGTGGTATAATTGGCTTTTACAAAATCATTGGTTGGTGTAAATATGCGAATAAATTTTGCCTGGTCAGGAAAAGCGGCCATTTCAAATTCATTTAATTGCTGCACACCATCATTGTTATAATCGATCCAGGCATATTGACCTGTGCCAGGTGGAACTTCCAGGTAAGCGAAATCTCTTCTTTGCTCCTGCCCTGCCCCTACCTCATAAAGAATATTTCCTGTCAGCAATCCTTTCCATTCCTTCATTAAATATTCCACCCGTCCTAAAATGGTCTCATCCGCTTTTTGTTTTGAGATCTGCGCATCATAAACTTTTAATTTTCGGAATGTGGTATTTACATATAACTGTCTTTTCGGACTTGACAATAGTTCTGCCTGAAGATTAAGATTCAAACTTCGGTCTCCGCGAAGCAGAGTATTCTTCACCGGGTATTTATCGGAACGTGTAAAGAAAGTGACCGAGTATCGGTTCTTCCTTGTTTCATTAGAGCGCAGATAAGCAGAATATATATCAAAGGAAAAAGCAGTGGCCAGCAGGGAATCACTACTCCGGAATCTTGAAATACTCTTTTCCAGTGTATAATTAATACCCAGCCGCCAATGATCCAATGATTTTAATTCTTTGCTTATATCGAGCTGTGGTCTTACGAAGCTTCCCTTATTCAGTGCCCCGTTGTAATTGGTCAGTGAAAATTTATTATTGATCTGCCAGCCTTTCCAACCGGCTAAATGAGTAATTTGATTTTGCCAGCCACTATAATGATCGCTGCGGTCATATTTTGTAAGCTGGTAAAGAAAATTATGCGCGTTCTTATTTTTTAATTGAAGGGATCCTTTCAAAATGGATTCATCTACCGGTACTGGTAATATTTCCAATGGAAGTCCCCAATCACGTGAGAATTCAACATTTCTTAACCTTTCAAGTGGTTTGAATTTTTTCTGCACATATTCATAATCCAATCCTGTATTCAGTTGCAATTTATCATGATCAGCGAATTGTTTTTGCTGCATCAACCTGAATTTCGCGGCATATCCCCTGTCATCTCCATTATCCTTACCTGAAAAAGTATTCACATCAAAATTACTGGTTGCCAGTTCTGTCATCACCGTCACCCCCCTGGTCAATTTATAATCAACAGCCAAACTGGCTACCTGTTGTTTTTTAGGTGCAACAAGAATCTGCACAGGCTCATACTGACCTTGCTTTACTGAACCAACTGGAGCCACATATTTATATACTTTACCATTGGCCCCATTAAAATCAGGAACATAGTTTCCCTTATTTATACCAACGTTTACAAATGAAAGATTATACCGGGCCAGGTTAGGATCAACTGAGTATTGATAAAATGAATCTAAACCTACATAGATCTTTTGATAGAGAATTTTTCCTGCGGCGAATGTATCGATGATTGCCGTTGGATAAAAAGCGCGTTGCACACTATCCCCCAGGTTAGCCAGGAACTGCTGCTGTTTATTATCCAATATCTGATTGATCTGCGAATTCTTCGCGTCATTATTTTGAAAAAAGCTAAAACGCAAATTCATTTTTTTACCTATTTCAAATTCCTGGTTCAGGTAAAGATTAGCATTAAGGTAATTGCGGTCAGCATATTCGAATTCCACCTGTATACGGCTGTCCTTGGTGATCATTCGTTTGGGGGTGAAACTGATCTCACCGGTATTATAATTGATCACATAGTCCTGATCTTCTCCCCGCTGAAGCAACTGCCCATCATAATACACTCTCTCTGTATTCGCCAGAATAATAAAGAATATTTCATTGTTAGCGCCCTTCAATCGATAAGGCCCCTGGTTTCCCTCAAGCGTAGTAAGCAGGTTACGGGTAAATTTTCCTTTGGCCACAGAACCACTTACCAGCGTGGAAGAAATAATATTCCTGCTTAATTGATTTTTAGTTCGGAAAGCCAATCCCTGCAATCGCTTGTAAAAATTCAGGAAATAAAATTGATTTTGCCGCAGGTCAATATCTCCAAGGTCCAGTTGCCAGCTTTTTTTTCTGAACTGCAGATAGACCTGATCAAATTCATTTAATTGTTGGGTATTTCCATCCGGTTGAATAGGAATATTATTGTCTGTAATAGCTGCAGATACTTCAATGCTATCACCAAGCATTCCGCTTAGCTGCATATTGAAACTTGAATTCAATACTGCGTCCTGACTATTACCAAAACCTATTTGCCTGCCGAAACTTCCTTCGGCCTTCAACGTACCAAAATCAAAAATGCCTCTTTGTGTTTCGGTTAGCCCGCGATTGAATTCAAAAGGGGTGACATAATATTTTTTACGCACGCTATCGTAAGGAAATCTTTCTACCAGTGAATTAAGAAGAAAAGGAAACACCCGGTACTCGACCTCGATCGTCTCAGGAATGGGTTTTATTTTCCAGTATAGAATAGCCCTGACAAAATCCAGTTTGTATGCAGAATCAGAGACCCCATTAATTTTAAAACTAGTAGAAATGATGCTGAGCGTATCAAGCTTAAGACTATCGCCCTGAGTTTTGATTATTCGATGCCGGAGATTTGAAGTCGGGGGAGCATTCTTCCCAAAAGGAAACTGCGCCTGGCTCAGGAAGGAAGAAAGGGCCAGGACCAGGGTCAGAGATGCACGGCAAAAAAAGGTCAAGAATGATACATTTCTCTCAAAATCGTAAAATTTGAGGGTTTTATTGCCTCAAAGTTATCCCATCATGTTAATTCACCTACTCTCCGCTCTCTATTCACTACTTTCTACTAACTACTTTCTACTCACTAATCAGCACTCACTTATCACTACTCAATCCCGCTCCCAGATACTCCCTGTTCAGCCGGGCGATATTTTCAATAGAGATCCCTTTAGGGCAAACAGCCTCGCATGCTCCAGTATTGGTACAGGCGCCGAAACCTTCTTTATCCATTTGAGCCACCATATTTAACGCTCTTGATCTTCTTTCAGGAGATCCTTGTGGCAATAAGGCCAGGTGAGAGACTTTTGCAGAAACAAATAAAAGAGCCGAAGAATTTTTGCAAGCGGCAACACAAGCACCACATCCAATACAGGCTGCGGCAGCAAAGGCAGCATCTGCTTTATCTCTTTCCACGGGAACGGCATTGGCATCAACAGCACTTCCTGTATTCACAGAAATATATCCGCCTGCCTGAATGATACGATCAAAGGCACCGCGATCCACCACAAGGTCCTTCAATACCGGAAATGATTTCGCTCTCCATGGTTCCACAACGATGGTATCACCATCTTTATAGGCACGCATATGAAGCTGGCAAACGGTATTATGGGTCCATGGTCCATGAGGACGTCCGTTGATATACATTGAACACATTCCGCAGATCCCTTCACGGCAATCATGATCAAAAGCAATAGGGTCTTTTCCTTCAATTATCAGTTCTTCGTTCAGCACGTCGAACATTTCAAGGAATGACATTTCCGAAGAAATATTTTTCACCTGGTATGTGGCGAAAACACCGTTATCTCCAGAATTCTTCTGCCTCCAAACCTTAAGTGTCAAATTCATGGTGTACTGTTCCATATCTGAATTGGTTAGTCTTTTAATTTACTTGTAAGAACGTTGTGAAGGTTTCGCTACTTCAAATTGCAATGCTTCTTTATTCAACTTCCATTGACTTTCGCCCTGGTATTCCCATGACGATACATAGGTGAAATCATCATCATTACGAAGCGCCTCTCCTTCTTCTGTCTGACTTTCTTCCCTGAAATGGCCCCCGCAACTTTCACGGCGATCCAATGCATCCAGGCACATTAATTCTCCCAGCTCAATGAAGTCAGCTACCCGGCCTGCCTTATCTAACTCAGGATTCATTTCCTTCACAATACCCGGAATTTTTACATTGGTCCAGAATTCTTTTTTAAGTTCACGAATCTCTTCCACTGCTTCTTTCAATCCGCTTTCATTACGTGCCATCCCACATTTCTCCCACATGATCTTTCCAAGACGCTTATGAAAACTTTCAACAGTCTGATTTCCTTTTATGTTCAGGAATGTATTGATTCGATCGTTTACATATTTTTCTGCTTCAACAAATGCCGGATGATCAGTAGAAATAGGTTTCACCGCGATCTCATCTGCCAGATAATTACCAATGGTATATGGGATCACGAAATAACCATCGGCCAATCCCTGCATCAGCGCAGAAGCACCTAAGCGATTCGCACCATGATCAGAAAAATTCGCTTCGCCTAATGCATATAAACCCTGCACCGTAGTTCTTAATTCATAGTCAACCCATAATCCTCCCATGGTATAATGCACAGCAGGATAAATTCTCATTGGCACTTCATATGGATTCTCTCCTGTGATCTTTTCATACATGTCGAAGAGATTACCATATTCTTCTTTCACCACTTCTTTACCAAGGCGGATCAGGGTATCCATATCGGGATTCTCAATACCATGTTTATTTGCTTTTGCTCGACCATATTTATTGATCAGGTTGAATTTAAAATCAAGATAAACAGCCTGTCCTGTTGTACCCACACCATATCCGGCATCACATCTTTCTTTTGCAGCGCGTGAGGCCACGTCTCTTGGTACCAGGTTTCAAATGCAGGATATCTTCTCTCGAGATAATAATCTCTTTCTTCCTCGGGAATTTCATTTGCCTTTCGCTGATCGGCTTTTTGTTTAGGCACCCAGATACGACCATCATTTCTCAATGATTCCGACATCAGGGTAAGTTTGGATTGATGATCTCCACTTACCGGAATGCAGGTAGGATGTATTTGCGTAAAGCAGGGATTACCAAACTGGGCTCCTTTTTTATGCGCCTTCCATATAGCAGTAACATTTGATCCCATCGCATTTGTAGAAAGATAAAATACGTTACCATAGCCACCGGTGCATAACAATACCGCGTGACCAAAATGTCTTTCCAATTCTCCATTTACGAGGTTACGACAGATAATGCCTCGTGCCTTTCCGTCGATCGTAACGAGATCAAGCATCTCATGACGTGAATACATTTTTACATTCCCCAGATTTACCTGACGTTCCAGGGCCTGGTAAGCACCTATAAGTAATTGCTGACCGGTTTGTCCGGCAGCATAAAAAGTTCATTTTACCTGTGTCCCACCAAATGAACGGTTATTCAACAGTCCGCCATATTCGCGCGCAAATGGAACACCTTGCGCTACACACTGATCAATGATACTTGTACTGATCTCGGCAAGACGATGCACATTAGACTCTCGGGCCCGATAATCGCCGCCTTTGATCGTATCATAAAAAAGACGAAAAACAGAATCACCATCATTCTGATAATTCTTCGCTGCATTGATACCACCTTGCGCAGCGATGCTATGGGCACGACGCGGAGAATCCTGAAAACAAAATGCCTTAACCTGGTAGCCCAGTTCGGCCATCGAAGCAGCTGCTGAGGCGCCGGCCAAACCGGTTCCCACAACGATCACTTCAAGTTTTCTTTTGTTGGCCGGATTTACAAGTCGGCAATGTCCTTTATAAAAGGTCCATTTTTGATCTAAGGGCCCGGTAGGTGATTTTGCGTCCAACATAAAATATGGTTCTTTTAATGTTATTGTTAGGAAATATTAATGGGTCATTTTATCCATCCCAGATAAATACTTACTGGCATAGCAGCGAATAAAATGCTTACCAGCAGAGAAAATCCAATACCCGCTGCATTCAGCATGGCAAGGTATTTTTTGTTGGAAACACCAATAGTTCTGAATGCGCTCTGAAAACCATGAATAAGGTGCCAGGCAAGTGAAATACATCCAAGCACGTACAATACCACTACCCATAATTCTTGGAATACGACGATCATCCTTCCATAAAGATTATGATAGGTATTTCCATCAGGATAGGTCATTTCTTCAAGGCCACCGAATCGTGAAGCCACCCAGAAATTAGAAATATGAACTACAAGGAAAATAAAGATCAGTGTACCCAGTAAACCCATAGACTTACGATACCATTTGCTTCCCACCGATCCCATTGATACTTTATAAGCATGACCCCTTCTGCTGCGATTATGCAGCTCCAATACAACACCCTGAATAATATGAATAATGAAGAACAGGAATAATCCTACTTCAAGAATACGGGGTATCATATTACTTCCCAGCCAATGTGCAGCGCGGTTAAAAATTTCACCGTTGTCTTCAGGAACAAAGATCTTCGCCCAGATCAGAGTATTCAGGGTTACGTGAACCACCAGGAAGCCGATCAGTGAAAGTCCTGTTATCGCCATCACCCATTTTTTTCCGATCGAAGAAGTAAAGAGTTCAGACCATTTCATAATTGCAGTTAAGGAAGAGTGATTAATTGCGCCGCGAGGGCATTTGGTTGGCAAAGTTACTGGTAGATGAAGAAAAAAACACAAAAAACTAGATGATTATCCTCATCCAATTAACCTCATTCCCAACTCCATATCCAGCTTACGGAACAAATGGATCGGCTTATAGGTTCGCCAGTTGGGGAGATCTTTTAATTTCACATAATTATCCAGATGCGCGCGTTTAAAATCATACTGAGTTTGCTCAGGCATATTTAAACAAACCACCCAGCCCTTCCCCTCCTGCACATCCTCCATCAATTCTTCATAATAATCGCGTCCATCGCTGTGAAAATTCAATACATTTTCAGCTATCAGGATGAATTTATAAATGCCTTCCTCCATGAATTTATCCAGCACCTCTCTTTTTAATTCCATTATATCATTTTCCAGCGCATCATTCCATTCTCCCAAAAGTTCGATCACCGCATACTGGTCATCATAATCGGCGATCAGCACTTTCATATAAAGTGTACGACTTCCAAAATCATCCCATTGTGGATGAATATAAAAATTATAAACAGCCTGAGAGAATTCAAATTCTGAATAAGTTCGGCCGTAAAATGGTGAATGCGAATCTTCTTCGCTCACGTAAATATGCCTCCAGTTATAAAACGGCTCAATATTATGCATGATGGCACAAAGGTAAAATTCCGTTCATTAAAGATCCAGTAAAATGAAGAGAAAACGAAAAGCTAAAAACCCGTAGATGAGCATGAACCGTTGCCAGGTCTGGCGACTACTATGATCTTCTATGAGGAAAAGATATCGTAAGGGCAAATAGAACAGTACAAAACAGATAGCCAGCACTATGAACTGAGCGAGCAATCCGGGAGCATTTTTGGGAAAAACATCCTTAGTCATCAAACCCATCACGCCTCTTTCCCAAAAAAAGAATGTTAAAACAGATACAGAAAGACAAAGAAGGATATCGCCTGCCAGTTCTCTTTTGAAAAGACCCTTCTCACTATAGTTTTTGGAAATATTTTTCCTTGGTGCCCTATACACCAGCCAGGTGATAAAGACCGCGATAAAAAATATGGACCAATTATACCAATCAGTTTCCCCCGATTTTTCTCCCAAAAAATGTATGCCGAGGAAATTCTGAAGATGTATACGCGACATATACATAGCGCCATATAATATCAGCCAGTGGCCAAACATCATAGCATACTTTAAAGGGAAAGTTCTTTTTTTATAAGCAGGCAAATCCGCGCGGACATCTAATGGAAGATGTTTGAGCCAGGCTCCTAATGCATAAAAAATAATAGAACCCATGATCAACCATGGAAATAAAGGGGATGCAATCAGGCTTACAAATCCCGGGAAAACGAAACTTAAAGAAAAGCTGGACATGAATACGATCCAGTCGAACAGGGCAGCACGTGACAGTTTATTTTCCATAAGCATCTGCTGCTTTTTTCACACTGCCATATTTCAGCAACATTTCCTTCGCGGTCTCATATTCATCCAGACGAATTCTTTCCATCAACATTTTAGTACCGCGATCCACCAATTTATCATTGGTAAGTTGCATGTTCACCATTTTATTATCTTCCACTCTTCCCAGTTGTATCATCAGAGAAGTAGAGATCATATTCAGCACCAGCTTCTGCGCCGTTCCACTTTTCATTCTTGTACTACCGGTTACAAATTCTGGTCCTACCACTACTTCAATTGGAAAATCCGCGGCAGCACTTACCGGCGAATCCGGATTACATGAAATGCTTCCGGTAATAATTCCATTCGCCCGGCAATTTTCCAGTGCCCCAATTACATATGGTGTGGTACCACTTGCTGCAATTCCTATCACTACATCTTTTTCACATACATTGAAAACTATAAGATCTTTCCATCCCTGTTCATGATCATCTTCCGCAAATTCCACTGCCTTAGTAATTGCTTTTTCTCCACCAGCGATGATCCCAATAACCAACCCGTAAGGAACGCCATAAGTTGGGGGGCATTCACTCGCATCTACAATACCTAATCTCCCACTGGTTCCTGCTCCGATATAAAATAATCTTCCACCCATCAGCATCTTATCGGCCGCTGCTTCCACTAATTTTTCAATTTGTGGAATTGATTTTTCTACTGCATGAGGAACCACCTGATCTTCTTTATTTATGTTCATCAACAGTTCAAGTACCGGCATTTTCTCAAGGTGACGGTATCGACTGGTTTCTTCGGTAATTTTTTCGAAAGCCATTTTTGTATTTTATCGATGATATTCTAGCAATCCTTCCATGGGTGTTTTTAGAATACAGCCAAGTTCAAATTCATAACTGCTGCATAACTGTTTTACGACATCACTGAATCCAAAAGCAACTCCTCCGGTAAAACTTACCGGAAGGGTCCAGATCTCACGGTATTTGCAAAGATGACTGAAGAAGAAATCATTCAGTCCGTCTTCAATAATATTTTCGATCATATAATGCCCGCGGTTATC
Source organism: Chitinophagaceae bacterium (assembly GCA_043742885.1). Classification (GTDB taxonomy): domain Bacteria; phylum Bacteroidota; class Bacteroidia; order Chitinophagales; family Chitinophagaceae; genus JJ008. The sequence continues at coordinate 14,392 of JAYTXP010000259.1, forward strand.
TGCCAAAAATCGTGCGAAGCCCGCCAGGTAACGATTTGGCAATGGTTTCTTATAAACATTCTGCAATATCTCCGCGGTGTTGGTAGTATAGGTAAGATCAAAACGGCCTCTTAATTCATCATCAAAAGTACCATAGAGATAATACTGTATTACTTTTTTACCAAGGTATGCACCACTTCCCTCATCTCCGAGTACATAGCCCAATCCCGGACTATTTCTCACGATCTTTTTCCCATTGTAATAACAGGAATTGGAACCCGTGCCCAGTATACAGGCTATACCTTTCTGATCACCTAACAAGGCCCTTGCAGCAGCCATCAGGTCATGTGTAACTTCAGCGTAAGCAGAAGGGAAAATATTTTTCAGCGCTTTTTTTACCGAACGGGCATTGACGGGGTTGGCACAACCTGTTCCATAATAATAGATCTCATCTACTATATGTTTTCCAATTTTCGGCGCCAATTCCTTTCGCAATAATTCGATGATCTGATTAGTGTCAAGAAAATAGGGACTTATTCCCTGAGTGCTGATAGATTTTTTTCTTCCATCAGTCAGCAGGCACCAGTCAGCCTTGGTTGCCCCACAGTCAGCGATCAGTTTTACAGTTGACATGTTTAATAGGTGGCCCCGGGGTGGGGTTCATAAAGTATCGGAACCATGCAGAAACTTTACGTTAATTTGCGACAAATTAAGCATTTAAGCAGTATGGCTGGCAATAAAAAATTACAGATCTGGTTACCTCTTATATTTTCCATTGTATTGATCATTGGAATGGTTCTGGGTTATCAGCTGAGTGGAAAAACTGGTAATGATCAGAACATATTCCGCACTGATCGGGGCGGCAGTATACAGAAAGCCCTTGACCTGATACGATTGAAATATGTGGATTCTGTAAACCTTGATTCATTGGAGGGCATGGCCCTGGAACAGATGATGTCCGAACTGGATCCTCATTCTGTTTACCTGCCACCTGTTGATCTGAAAGCCGCCAATGAAGACCTTGCCGGTAATTTTGAAGGCATTGGCGTTGAGTTCAACATTTTTGATGATACTGTAACCGTAGTATATGTGATCCCCGAAGGTCCCAGTGAAAAAGCGGGATTAAAAGTGGGTGATCATATAATTAGTGTAAATGATCATCCGATCACAGGAAAACAAATCACTGTTGATGGAATCAAAAAATACATTCGGGGACAAAGGGGCACAAAGGCCCTGCTTAAAATAAGTCGGGATGGAAAGCTCCTTGACCTGCCTGTTACACGCGGTACAATTCCGGTTCCTTCTATTGATGCCAGTTATATGATCGATAAGACCACTGGCTATATCAAACTGAATAAATTCACTGATAATAGTTATGAAGAATTTATGGATGCCATGGAGCACCTTAAAAAAGAAGGTCTTCAAACCCTCATCTTTGATATTCGTGGCAATGGCGGAGGATTTATGAATGAGGCCGTTGATATCGCGGATGAATTTCTGGATGGAGAGAAACTTGTGGTATATACTGAAGGAGTGAATAGTCGTAAAAGAGAATATCGCTGCAAGCGACCCGGCATTTTTGAAACCGGAAAAGTCTATTTACTGGTTGATGAACTTTCAGCCAGCGCAAGCGAAGTGCTGGCCGGTGCGTTACAGGATTGGTGCCGGGCAACTATTATAGGCAGAAGAACATTTGGAAAAGGATTAGTGCAGGAACAATATCCACTTAATGACGGAGCGGCTATCCGACTTACTATAGCAAGGTACTATACTCCTTTAGGCAGAAGTATTCAACGCTCTTATGCCAAAGGGAAAAAGATCTATATGGATGAAGTATATGAAAGATATAACAGTGGTGAAATGTTCTCACTGGATTCTATTCATGTGCATAATATCGGAAAAAAATATGTAACCCCTTGTCACGATACATTATTTGGGGGCGATGGAATTACGCCTGACGTTTTTGTATCGGCAGATACCAATAGTTATAAATCTTCTATCAGTACTTTATTGGGAAGCAATAGACTCAGCAACTATATCTACAGTTATTACAGAAAGTATCAGCAACAGATCGATCAGTTTAAAAGCGCCGGAGATTATGCCAGCCATTTCAATGCGGAAGAACTCTGGCAGGGCTACGCTTTACTGGCAAATGATTCTGTAATATCCGCACATTGGACAGATACCGATAAGAATTTTGTGAAGCTTAGATTAAAGGCTTTGCTGGCAAGGTATAGATGGAGAAATACCGGATTCTACCAGGTGATTAACCAGGAAGATCCGGCATTAAAAAAAATAATGAAGTAATTATTTATTGCTCTTATTCTCGTCCCACCACTTCTTTTCCATGAGGTAAGATCCAAATAGACCTGCACCGGCACCAATAGCGATCAGCGAGAAATAGATAGGTGCGTTATCGGGACCAGTATGTCTGTCAGCCAGTGCAAAATTATCAAGTAAATATGCCAGGAACAGGCCTACCCCTGCGCCCATCAGTAAAAGGGCCCATTTCAAATTTTTATAGGGAGCGGGCCGGTTTGCAAATTCCTTTGGGTTTAATCCTTTTTCGATCATGGCCATATTCTCCTTATTGATGATATAGCGTAGCCCGAATACGAGCATAAAAAACGCGAGTGTACTCAGTAAGAGCCAGATGATCGCTAATTGTCCTTGTTGCATAAAATATTTTTTAAATGGTTTAAGATGATACCCCTCTGCTATCTGACTACAACTTCTGTTCTCAGGTTACAGCCTATTATCGAGCGGGTACAACATCTCAGACTACACCCGGCTCCGGCCGGTTACAGCAAAGTAAAAAGAAGTTTAATTTGTTTTACGAAAACCTTGTTTATTATTAACCTTAAGGATGGCCTAACTTTAGTGTAACCTTTTTAAGAAGCAGACAGTCATATACCCTGAATGCACACCGGGCTTGATGATAATGAGATCATTAGATCAGTTCTGAATGGGGACCATCAGGCTTATGCCCAACTGGTGGACCGTTACCAGAGTTATGTTTTTACCCTTGCCCTGCGAATGGTCAAAAGCCGGGAGGACGCAGAGGAGGTGGCCCAGGATGTTTTTGTGAAAGCCTATCGGTACCTGGCTGATTTTAAAGGTGCCTCCAAATTCAGTACCTGGCTTTATGCTATTGTGAATAACACCAGTATCACCCTTCTTCGAAAGAAAAAACTGCTGTTCCATTCATTAGACGAGGATAATGTTTTTGAATTAGCTGATAGCAGAGATTCTGGAATGAGAGCGGATAAAGTAGAGCAAAAATCTAAACAGCAGATGGTGAACCAGGCCATTTCCATGCTTAGTTCCGATGATGCAGGCATTATCAGCCTGTTTTATAAAGCGGAACAATCTATGGAAGAAACAGCCGCTGTACTTAGGATAGAAGTGAATGCCGCTAAAGTACGATTACACAGAGCCCGGGCCAGACTGAAAGAAAAAATGGAAAAATATTTTGCCGCAGAACTAAGCGAATGGCAGTACCCTTAAAGCTTATATTATGGAAGAGCAAATGAAGATGGAACAGCGTTTATGGGAATTGATCGATGGTCAATCCACGCCCACGGAGAGATCCGTATTGGAAGAACTGATTCAAACTCAAAGAGAATGGAATGAAAAATATTCAGAGCTGCTTGAACTGAATCGCCTGCTTCATCATTCGGAACTGGATGCTCCTTCTATGCGTTTCACCAAGAATGTAATGGAGGAAATAGCGCGAATTCACATAGCACCTGCCACAAGAACCTATATAAATAAAAAAATCATTTATGGCATTGCTGGTTTTTTCCTAATCCTAATTCTTGGTTTTTTAATTTATGGATTCGGCCTCATGCGCTCCGAAGGAGCTCCCGATATTCATGTGGCATCCAATTTTCCTGAGGTCGGAAAAATAAACTGGAACATATTATTCTCAAATAATTGGGTCAACGCTTTCATGATGATCAATATCGTGATCGGATTCTTCCTCCTTGATAATTATCTGGGTAAAAAAAGGAAAGAAATGCGGGGAGAAAATATCTGAAGAGATGGATTAACTTTGCGTCAAATCTTGCCATGAACATTAAGAATAATATTTTAGAGACCATTGGAAATACTCCCATGATCAGGTTGAATAAACTTACCAAAGAACTTCCCTGCCTGGTATTAGCCAAGGTGGATTATTTCAATCCCGGAAATTCAATCAAGGATCGTATGGCGCTGAAGATGGTAGAAGTGGCCGAACAGGAAGGCAAACTTAAACCTGGTGGCACCATCATTGAAGGCACGAGCGGAAACACAGGTATGGGCCTTGCTCTTGCTGCTGTAGTGAAAGGCTATAAATGCATTTTTGTTACCACCGATAAACAATCCAAAGAAAAAGCGGATATACTGAAAGCCGTTGGTGCTGAAGTTATTGTTTGTCCAACCAATGTAGTTCCCGAAGATCCCCGCTCCTATTATTCAGTGGCTGCCCGATTGGCAAAAGAAGTTCCCAATTCATTTCATATGAACCAGTACGATAACCCGGCAAACCGGCTGGCGCATTATGAATCCACTGGTCCTGAGATCTGGGAACAAACTGATGGAAAGATCACTCATCTTGTTTGCACAGCAGGAACAGGTGGAACTATTACAGGAACAGCGCAATACCTGAAAGAAAAAAATCCCAATATTCAGATCTGGGCCATCGATGTGTTTGGTTCACTGCTTACAAAATATTATCGCACGGGAGAAATAGATATGAATGAGGTTCATCCTTATATCAGTGAAGGATTCGGGGAAGATTTTGTTCCGAAGAACTATGATATGAGCGTGATCGATTATTTCGAACAGGTAACCGATAAGGATGGTGCAGTAATGGCCAGAAGGCTGGCCAAAGAAGAAGGATTATTCTGCGGTTACAGTGCAGGTAGTTGTCTGCAGGGATTGATGCAAATCGCAAAAATAAAACCGTTGAAAAAAGAGGATGTGGTGGTTTGCGTATTGCATGATCATGGCAGCAGATATGTAGGTAAGATCTACAATGATCAATGGATGATCGAAAGAGGTTTCCTCGATGTAAAAACATTCCGTGATGTGGTAAGTGCACGCGGATCACAAAAATTGATCACGATAGAACCAGGTCAATCTGTGGCAGAAGCAGTACAACTGATGAAGAAATATGATATCGAACATATTCCGGTAATGAATGGTAATGGTCCCCTGGGTGCCATCAGCGAAGGAGGCCTATTCCAAAAAATATTTGATAATCCCGAGATAAAAAACTCCAAAGTAGAAGAGGTAATTGAAAAATCTTTCCCTCTAATATCCTTCGATACTCCTGTTGAGAAGTTTAGTCACCTTATTAATAAAGAAAATGGTGCTGTTCTCGCAAAAGACGAAACGGGAAATTTCCATATCGTAACCAAATACGATGTGATTCAGTCCCTGGGACGATAATTATGACCTCTATATTATATTCAAAACCATGGCCATAGGTCATAGTTTTAAATATGATCGTAATTATACGCGGGGAATTTTGCAAATTCGATTCCGGTAAATACTAACAAAATCAGGAAGTTTTGCTCTTGTCAGGATATAAGTGCAGACCTATTTTTGTGTCATCAAGTCCAGATAACTAAGAAAAATCAACCGCCTAACCAACGGTAGAACGAATCCAAAAGTCCAGAAAAACCAACCGCCTAACCAACGGTAGAACAAGATCCAAAAGTCCAGAAAATCCAACCGTCTAACCAACGGCGTGATCCAGATCCTGAAAAACCAAGACCATCCAAATCCAGTTCCTTGAGGAACAGTTCGCTCACCGTGTCCAAATCCTTGAAAAAAAATTCAAATCCGGAGCCCTCCTGCTAAAACTTTAGCAGGAGGCGCGGTGAACTTCCCCTCTTTACCCTCCCCTGATTAAATTCAATCTTTCATTCCCAGCGGTTGATTAATTTTATCGCCTGCAATTATGCTAAGCGACAGACCTTCCAGAAAAAAACCCATGTATCCCGTCAGGGATAACCTCCATCGATATTTAAAAAATAATGGCCGCGAGGTAAAGCTGCCAGTGGCCTATACCGATCTGCTTCGATTCACTTATTCCGTGCCCCTGCTCGACCGCAACGGAAAAGATACTCTTTGGGAAAAGGTGATCTATGATAATCGTGAATGGGAATTCATCCGGGAAGGCTTGTTAAGTATTTATGCTATTCTTAAAACAGAAGGGGATCTCAGTTTCACCAAGCATCTTGATGTGGCCCGTATTGACTATTGCAGTTTTGGCAATTCCCAGCCATTTCGAATACGCATCGTTAATAAATTCAACGACAACTACGATCATTATTATATCAAGATCGCGGATGCTTCCCGTATTTACGGACTGGAACTTGAAGATTTGCTCTCTCCAAATCGCATCACCTTTTTTGTTCATCAGAATACACTGGTAGAAGAACATATTCCAGGTGTACCCGGTGATCTTTTCATTCATACCCGATTAGGTAATTCGGATACCAATAAGATCAGGCTGGCCAAAGAGTTTGTGAAATTCAATGAAAGATGTTTTATCCGCCTGCTTGGAGATATGCGCAGCTATAATTTTGTCGTGGATATTACTCCGGATATAGAGGATTATCAATACAGGATCCGCAGTATAGATTTTGACCAGCAGAGTTATGAAGGACGTCATCGTCTATACTTGCCACAATTTTTTAAGGAGAATCATGCGTTCGTTGAGCTTTCATTGAAATGCCTGAATAATGATTCTATTGAACAGTATCGTACAGAAGAAAGAACCATGGTGGCTTTCCGCCTGGCTTCATCACGCTATCGGCTAAAAGACCTGTTGGATATTATGAGCAGGGATCCTGTTTCATCCGAAGAAAAAATAAAACAACTCGCGGCAGAACTGGCTGAATACCATAAAAATCCGGCATTTCTAAAGATGAAAAGCATGGGAGCTCTGGTGAAAATGAACATGAAACAAATGCTCCGCAAGAACCTATCTCAGATCCCTAAACTGAAGAAAAAGGGATGAATCGACTATATTTGCAAACCCCCTGCCCAACCCATTTTTTATTAATTAATTAAATTGTATGGCTACCAGAAAGACCAGTGAAATATTAGGCGATAAGGCCGAATTCTTACTAAAGCACCAGTCGAAAACTATTTCCAATGATAAGTTACACCTTCCCGGACCTGATTTCATAGAGCGCGTTTTTATAAACAGCGATCGCAGTCCGCAGGTACTTCGCAATCTTCAGGCTATGTATGGTAATGGCCGGCTGGCAAATACTGGTTATCTGTCTATTCTTCCGGTTGACCAAGGCATTGAGCATAGTGCGGGAGCATCCTTCGCAAAGAATCCAATCTATTTTGATCCGGAGAATATAATTAAGCTGGCCATTGAAGGTGGTTGCAACGCCGTGGCCACCACATTCGGTGGATTGGGTTTTATGTCACGCAAATACGCACATAGAATTCCATTCATTGTAAAAGTCAATCATAATGAATTTCTGACCTATCCAAATAAATTCGATCAGATTATGTTTGCGTCTATCAAAGCAAGCTGGAACCTGGGTGCAACTGCGATTGGTGCCACCATTTATTTTGGCAGTGATGAATCTACCCGCCAGATACAGGAAGTAAGCAAGGCCTTTGAAATGGCGCATGAACTAGGTATGGGCACCATTCTTTGGTGCTATCTTAGAAACCCCGCTTTCAAGCAAGAGAAAGATTATCATGTTTCAGCAGATCTTACCGGTCAGGCGAATCACCTGGGTGTAACTATTGAAGCAGATATCATCAAGCAAAAACTTCCTGAGAATAATGGCGGTTACCTGGCCCTTAATACCAAGGAATCGGCCTATGGCAAAAACGATAAACGCATTTACGAGGAACTCACCAGTGATCATCCCATTGATCTTTGTCGTTACCAGGTAGCCAATTGCTATATGGGCAGGGCCGGACTGATAAATAGCGGTGGAGCATCCTCGGGTGAAGGCGATCTTGCAGAAGCAGTAACAACCGCGGTGATCAATAAAAGAGCCGGTGGTATGGGATTGATCTCTGGTCGCAAAGCCTTTCAACGTCCAATGAAAGAGGGCGTAGAGATCCTGAATGCTGTCCAGGATGTATATCTGGATAAAGATGTGACCATCGCCTGATTTCGACTATATAAGGCAACTTTTTTAGAACAAGAACCGATACAATATCAGTTCTTCTTTTTTTAAACCTGTTGAACCTTTTTCATTCAAAAGCCAACAATAAAGATCATCAATGAAACAATCAATTCCGACTCTGGTATTATTTCTTTCAATTCTTGTTTTCTCCCAATGCTCAAAAGATAAAACCAACAATAACAGCTTTACGGTGGATTGCAGTACCGTTACCAATAAGGCCTTTGCGGCCAATATTAGTCCTTTGATCCAATCACGCTGCGCAATTCCAGGATGTCATGCCGCAGGAAGTGGGAATGGACCTGGCCAATTAATCTCTTATTCAGACATAGCCAACGCTGCCTCCCGTATTCGCATCGTGATTGGCAATGGCGCTATGCCACAAGGTAGTTCCCTTACCACTGCTGAAAAGAATTCCATCGTCTGCTGGATCGACAGCGGTAAGCCAAATAATTAATGTAAGTGATGCGGAATTAGTTGTGTTCCCCTTTATATTTATCATCTAAATTGACAATAGATGATACGACCATTTCTCTTGCTATGCGGCCTGGTAATTTGTATCGGTGCCAGTTCACAATTAGCTCCACTTACAGTAGAAAAGATCATGCGCGATCCTAAATGGATGGGCAGCTCCCCTTCCAACCTGCAATGGGCGGCAGATGGAAATACTTTATACTTTAACTGGAACCCGGATAAAGCACCCTCAGATTCATTTTACTATATAACAAGCCAGGATCATAAACCGGTAAAAGCAACTGTTCTGAAAAAACAGAATCTTCTCTGGGAAACGGATATGGTTTATAATAATAATCGAACTGCTGTTACCTATAGCCGCAACGGTGATATTTTTTATAAAGAACTCAGGACAGGAAAAATGCGTCGCATTACGCAGACTATCGATAATGAGTTCAGTCCGAAATTTTCATTTGGCGATACCCGAATCGTATATGGAAGAGGCCAGAATCTATACGCCTGGGACCTTGTTTCCGGGGAGACCCTTCAACTGACCAATGTGCGGAATGAAGCTGGAACAGGCACAGTGAATACCGGTGGAGGTGGATTTGGTGGTGGTAGTTTCGTAGGAAGAGGTGGTGTTGGAACAGGAGGTGGAGGAGCAGGTACTGCTACCGGGTCACTACAGGAAAATTGGTTGAAGAATGATCAGCTACAGTATTTCCAGGTATTGAAGGATAGAAAGCAAAAAAGAGAAGCTACAGATGCTTACATTAAAAATCTTCCAAAAGAAAAAGAATTAAGAAGCATTCCTATCGGGGATCTCAACCTTAATGGGATTACGGTAAGTCCGGATGGTAGATTCGTCAATTATCGTCTTTTTAAACAGGCTACCGGTGGAAAAACAACAATAGTTCCCTCCTATGTAACTGAATCTGGATTTACGACTGATCTTAACGGCCGCACAAAAGTGGGAGCTCCTCAATCCAGTTCAGAGATATATCTTTACGATCGAGTCAGAGATACGATCTATTCATTTCCTGCTGATTCACTCCCGGGAATTCAGGATCCTCCTGATTACATAGCCGATTATCCAAAACCAACTGAGAAAAAAAGATCAATAAGTAGAGGAGTAAGTTTTATTTCACTTAGCTGGTCTCCAAAAGGAAGCAGTGCGGTTGTAGAAATTCGCTCTCAGGATAATAAGGATCGTTGGCTGATGTTATTGGATACAGCAACCGGAAAATTAAATTTACTCGATCGTCAGCGCGATGAGGCCTGGGTTGGAGGACCCGGTACTGGCGGATTTGGATCAGGTAATACGGGTTGGATCAATGACAATTTATTCTGGTATCGTTCAGAAGTATCCGGTTATTCTCATCTCTATATTTTTAATACAAGCAATAAAGAAAAGAAAGCATTGACTTCTGGAAATTATGAAGTGCAGGAGGCTGATCTCTCCCTCGATAAAAAATATTTTTACATTATCACAAATGAAGTGCATCCCGGCGAACAACAATTTTATCGCTTATCTATTGCTGATGGAAAAAAAGAAAGGATCACGACAATGACCGGCGCTTACCAGGTTTCTATGTCTCCGGATGAGAAGCAGATCGCTGTGTTGTATTCTTATTCTAATAAACCATGGGAGCTTTACCTGCAGGAAAATAAACCCGGAGGTAAGATCGAGCAGATCACTAACCTCTCTATGAGCGAAGAATTCAAATCTTATTCATGGAGAGATCCTGAATTAATTCATTTTACTGCCAGCGATGGAGCGGAAGTTTATGCCAGAATTTATAAACCCGCCAATCCGGATCCAGCCAGACCTGCTGTTCTTTTTGTTCATGGAGCCGGATATCTGCAGAACGCACATAAATGGTGGAGCAGTTATTTCAGAGAATATATGTTCAACAATTTGCTGGCAGATAATGGCTATTATGTAATGGACATCGACTATCGCGGAAGCGCCGGATATGGCCGCGATTGGCGAACAGGTATATATCGTCATATGGGAGGAAAAGACCTAAGTGATAATGTAGATGCAGTGAATTACCTGGTGAAGACCTATAAGGTGGATCCCAAACATGTTGGATTATATGGAGGCTCCTATGGCGGATTCATTACCCTGATGGGAATGTTCACTGCTCCTGATGTTTTCCGCGCAGGTGCCGCGCTTCGTCCGGTAACTGATTGGGCAAATTATAATCATGGATACACAGCAAATATTCTGAACGAACCATTCAATGATAGCCTTGCCTATCGCAGAAGTTCTCCATATTATTTTGCAGAAGGATTAAAAGGCGATCTGCTTATTTGCCATGGTATGGTGGATGTGAATGTTCATTACCAAGATGCAGTAAAGCTGACACAACGCTTAATTGAACTTGGTAAGAATAACTGGGAACTGGCAAGTTTCCCGATGGAAGATCATGGATTCGTAGAACCAAGCAGTTGGACGGATGAGTATAAGAGGATATTTAAATTATTTGAGAGAACGCTGAAGAAATAGTTGAGCTGTTGAGAGGTTGAGCTGTTGAGGGGTTGAGCGAAGATTCGGTTTCGCGGAGATTTCGCTCAACTTCTCAACAGCTCAACTTTGTATATTCTCAACCTTTAAAAAGTCCCAATACCTTCGAAATCCTTTCCTTCAGATCTTTTCTTGAAACAATGAAGTCAAGGAAGCCATGTTCGAGAATGAATTCACTTCGCTGAAATCCTTCAGGCAGATCCTTTTTAATAGTCTCTTTGATCACACGTGGCCCGGCGAATCCGATGAGTGCGCCAGGCTCAGCGATATTGAGATCACCCAGCATACCAAATGAAGCAGAGATGCCTCCAAAAGTTGGGTCTGTCAGCAATGAAATATATGGAAGACCTGCATCGCTTAATTGAGAAAGTTTGCCACTTGTTTTGGCTAGTTGCATCAGTGAAAAAGCGCTTTCCATCATACGTGCACCGCCACTTTTACTGATCACCATATAAGGAATACCATTCTTTATGCAATGATCTACGGCGCGGGAAAATTTTTCTCCCATCACAGAACCCAGAGATCCGCCAATAAATTCAAAATCCATACAAGCCACTACCAGATCATGTCCGTTCACCTTACCCACTCCTACACGCATAGAATCGTTCAGATCAGTTTTTGACCAGATCTCTTCCAATCTTTTCTTATAGGGCTTGAGGTCGGTGAATTCAAGTTGATCTATGGAACGGATGTTCTCAAAAAGTTCCACGAATTCATTATTGTCAAATAGAATTTCGAAATAATCAGCACTGGTAATGCGATGATGCTGCCCGCATTTAGGGCAAACAAATAGATTTTCGCGCAGATCAGTAACTGTGCAGATATAATTACATTCAGGACATTTCACCCAAAGCCCTTCAGGGATTTCCTTTTTCTCAGATGTTTTTGTACTTATACCTTTCTTGATCCTTTTGAACCATCTGGATCTTGTCTCCTCAGATTTCCCTTCCTCCCCAGCCAGATTGGCATCAAAATCCTCAAATTGTTTCGCCATAACCAAATGTTGATTCGCAAATATAGCCAGTTATTGATATAAATATTCCGCATCGCTGGGCACTGATTTTTAAGGGATAAGGTTGGTTTTATCTTCCATTTGTGAACTTAAGAGTAAATTTGCACTTTATGCAGGAACTAAGGAACAGACAGGCCAGCCATGAATTTTTTATTGACGCCAGATACGTGGCCGGAATGGTATTACTGGGCACCGAAGTAAAATCGCTCCGTGATGGAAGAGCCAGCTTTAACGACAGTTATTGCCTCCTGCATAAAGGAGAGATCTGGGTTAAGTCACTTCATATCGCGGAATACTCACATGGTACTGTAAACAATCATGAACCACTTCGCGACCGTAAATTATTACTTGAAAAAAGAGAGATCCGTCGAATAGAATCACGCCTGAAAGAAAAAGGTTATACACTGGTACCGCTTCGTATCTTTTTTAATGATAATGGGCTGGTGAAAATGGAGGTCGGACTGGCTAAAGGGAAAAAACTTCACGATAAAAGAGATTCTATCAAGCAAAAAGATGTGGAAAGGGAAATGAAACGTTTCCTTAAATAAGTTGTGAAAAACTTCCCCGATTTTTGGATCATTTTTTGCCGAACTTGATGGTAATGAGAAAGACCCCCTTACTCCTATTCCTGTTTATCTCTTTTTATTCCCAATCACAATCTGTGTTCGGATACTGGTATGGCAATGCAAATGTTAAAGGAAGCTCCACTTCCAATAATTATCTAATCGAACTGGTGCTAATACCTGAAAAAAATTATGTAAAAGGGGTGCTCAATTATTATTTTAAAAAGGATTACAAAAGCGTTTCAGTTAGTGGAGATTATGATGCGGCTAACCGCCGTGTCACTTTATATAATATTTCCATCCCCTATCATGGGTCCACGGGTGATTTCCAGATCGATTGTCCCATGACCTTTACAGCAGTTCTTCGGGTAGCCCAGGCAGGATCAAATCTTATTGGGTCATTTCTATCCACTCCTGATTATAAATACACTTGCTCCGAATTAACTTTTAGCCTGATAAAAAACAGTGATGCAAGCAAAACAGATTCCGTATTAAAAGCTATCAGTGAATTCAAAGAAGTTCACCAGGTATGGAAACCCGCAGAGGAAGATACCGTAGTCGCAGTATCAGTTGTTCCTAGAAAAGTAGTGAACTACGTTTCTGAAAAAGAATTCACTACCCGTAAAGATATAGTGACAAAAGAAATTGAAGTGAGCTCAGATAGTATTCGTGTGGATGTTTTTGATAATGGCGAGATAGACGGAGACATGATCTCTTTGTTTTTTAATAAACAGCTGATCTTATATAATCAGAAGCTTACACATAAATCCATTCATATAGATATTACTCTTGATAAAGACAAAGAATATAATGAGATCAGTTTGTTCGCGGAAAACCTGGGCCTTATTCCTCCTAACACTGCCCT
>JAYTXP010000260.1:0-6524 GCA_043742885.1 Chitinophagaceae bacterium
ACGACTTCAATTGTTGTTCGGCATCCGGATATTTCAACCAGAAATCACGCAGGGTTCTTTTGGCAATGACTCTCAATAAGCAATTTTTACAAAGGTAAGGAAAAGTTCCCAATATGGGAATAAAGCCCACCTATTAGTCTGGATCCGGTTGTGTGAAATAGGAACCGGCCACATAAAAAAGCGGCCCATTGCTGGACCGCTTAACTAGATTCTCGGTATTCACCCCTGCCGGCAGGCAGGCATTCACCGATTCACCCCTCACTATTTCTTATACGCCGGTATAATACTCTGCGCCAGCTCTACCATTTTCTTAATACCATCATCCGGCAGATTTCCTTTCTTAAATTCTGCCAACACCTCTGGCAGCTTGTTCTCCATCTCCAGCAAGAACTGCGCTTCGAAATCTCTTACTCTTCTTACAGGAATATCTCTCAGCAAACCATTCACCCCGAGATAAATGATCGCAACCTGCTTCTCTACCGCGAACGGTGTGTATTGCGGTTGCTTTAATATCTCAACGTTCCTGGCTCCCTTGTCAATTACATTTTTTGTTGCCGCATCAAGATCACCACCAAATTTGGAGAAGGCCTCGAGCTCTCGATAAAGCGCCTGGTCCAGTTTCAACGTACCTGCAACTTTCTTCATCGACTTGATCTGGGCATTTCCTCCTACACGACTCACCGAAATACCGACGTTGATCGCCGGACGAATACCGGAAAGGAACAAGTTGGTCTCCAAAAATATCTGACCATCTGTAATAGAAATTACATTGGTTGGAATATACGCTGATACGTCACCCGCCTGTGTTTCAATAATAGGAAGAGCGGTAAGCGAACCGCCACCTTTTACTAAATGCCTGATACTTTCAGGAACATCATTCATGTTCTTCGCTACATTATCATCACTGATCACTTTCGCAGCTCTTTCAAGCAAACGACTGTGCAAATAGAATACATCGCCTGGATAAGCTTCACGTCCCGGAGGGCGGCGAAGCAATAATGACACCTCACGATAAGCCACGGCCTGCTTGGAAAGATCATCATAAATGATCAATGCTGGACGACCAGTATCTCTGAAAAATTCTCCAATGGCCGCACCGGCAAACGGAGCATAGAACTGTAATGGAGCTGGCTCTGAAGCAGATGCTGCAACGATCACCGTATATTCCATCGCGCCGTTATCCTGCAAAGTCTGCATCACTCCTGCAATGGTGGATGCTTTCTGACCGATGGCCACATAAATACAATATACCGGCTTGCCGGCTTTGTAAAATTCTTTCTGATTAATAATGGTATCAATACAGATCGCTGTCTTTCCGGTCTGACGGTCACCGATCACCAGCTCTCTCTGTCCCCTTCCAATCGGGATCATAGCATCGATCGCTTTGATACCTGTCTGCAATGGTTCTTTTACCGGCTCACGGAAAATTACTCCGGGCGCTTTTCTTTCCAATGGCATTTCATAACGCTCACCGGTTATTGGACCTTTACCATCGATAGGATTTCCTAATGTATTTACTACGCGACCCACCATTCCTTCTCCTACATTTATAGAGGCGATCTGTCCGGTACGTTTTACTTTCGCGCCTTCTTTAATTCCCTTGCCTTCACCCATTAATACCACACCCACATTATCTTCTTCCAGGTTAAGGGCAATAGCTCGTACGCCAGTCTCAAACTCAACCAACTCACCGTAACGAACATTTCCCAAACCGTAAACGCGGGCAATACCATCACCCACTTGTAATACAGTACCCACTTCTTCCAAATCCGCAGCCGCGTTGAAATTGCTCAACTGCTGGCGAAGTATCGCGGATATTTCATCTGGTTTGATCTCAGCCATCTTTATGAATTTTTATTTATCTGATTTTATATATAAAGTCGTTGTTCTTAAACTGCTTCGCGATCGTGCGCAGATCATAAATAATACTCGCATCTACCAGTTTGTCGCCGATCTGTAACACAAATCCTCCAATTAATGATGGATCCACCTTCACATCCATTTCGATCTTTTCAAATCCCATGGATTCTTTTACAGAATTCACGATCGCATCTCTTACCTCATCGCTGATCTCAGAAGCACTGGTCAGTTTTACTATCTTAATATTCTTATACTCTTTATAAGCTGAAATAAAAGCAGTGAGGATCTCAGGAAGAAAACGCTCCCTGCTTTTTGTTATCAATAATTTGGTGAACAAAGCTGTAGTAGCAGAGATATGTCCATCAGTAGCGGCCTCTATCACTTTTTTCTTCAGATCAATATTGATGATCGGGCTCTTCAGCACATTCACGAAATCACGATTGCTTTTGCAAACTGCATTCAGCCATTGCATATCGGCATATACCGGCTCCACCAGATCTTTCTCAATGGCAAGATCCAGCAGTGATTTGGCGTACCTATGTGCTAAACGAGGGTTGGGCATTTCTTTAATTTAATTTTACTTCATCAACCATTCCCATAATATGGGCTTCCTGCGCTTCTTTATTTCCCAGCTCTCTTCTCAGCACTTTCTCACTCACTTCAATCACTAACCTTCCAACCTGATTCTTCACTTCTGTCATAGCGGCCATTTTCTGCGCATTGATTGCGAATTGCGATTCAAGAATGATCTTATTCGCTTCTACTTTGGCCTGCTCTTTGGCTTCGTTGATAATCTTGTCTTTGGTCTCTCTTGCTTCTTTCAGCAACAGGGCTCTTTCCTCACGTGCTTTTACCAGCAAGATCTCATTCTCACTTTTCAGCTGCGCCATTTCTGCCTTCACACGCTCCGCTGTTGAAAGCGAATCAGCGATATTCATTTCCCTTTCCTTCAATCCTTTCATGATCGCAGGCCATGCAAATTTTCCCAATACCCAGAACACTACCAGAAAAGCCAGCAGGGTCCATATTAATAATCCAAATTCGGGAGTTAATAGATTCATTTTGTCGAGTTTTATTCTAACTAGATAAAGAAGTAATTGTTGAGCTGTTGAGGAGTTGAGCTGTTGAGGAGTTGAGCTGTTGAGGGGTTGAGGGGTTGAGCGATTATTTCAAATTATTTAACTCTTCGCTCAACAGCTCAACTTCTCAACCTATCAACTTATTAACTTCTCAACCTATCAACTTATCAACTTGCCTGCCTTCGGCAGGCAAAGAACCGCATCCTCCGCCCTGTGCTTCAGATGCAGTATTCTCTTAAAGCACCATTGCCAAAAAGCCTACGATGATTCCGAACAACGCAGCACCCTCAACGAGGGCCGCGGTCAGGATCATGTTTGCCCTGATGTCGTTCAGCGCTTCCGGCTGGCGTGCGATCGATTCAACCGCGCCCTTACCGATCTGACCGATACCGATACCGGCACCGATAGCCGCTAAACCCGCACCGATGGCTCCACCAGCGCTTGCAACGGGACCTGCTAATAACACATTCAGTAAATCCATGATTCTACATTTATGTTTGATTATAAAAAAAACGTTTTAAACGATCACTGCATCATCCATTGCTACTGTAGAATGACCATCCTCTTCATGATGATGCTCCCCTTCCCTTGCCTGTCCAATAAATACTGCCGTCAGCATACAGAATACAAAGGCCTGGATCAATGCTACCAGCACTTCAATGAAATAAATGAAAATGGTAAACGCCAAAGAGACCGGAGTAACACCCCAGCCGGCTACCGGACTTAAACCTGCAAATATGAAGATCAGTGATATCAGACAAATGATAATGATGTGACCCGCCACCATATTCGCAAAAAGACGAATGATCAACGCGGTTGGCTTAATGAACACACCTAAAAACTCCACAGGTACAAGAATGAATTTTACTCCAAGCGGTACTCCCGGCGGATTAAAAATATGTCCCCAGTAATGTTTGTTTGAACTGGCCAGTATCACAACAAATGATATCAGACCAAGCACCACCGTAAAAGCGATATTACCTGTTACGTTGGCTGAACCCGGGATCAATCCGAAAATATTATTGATCAGAATAAAAAAGAAAACGGTCAGCAAATAAGGAAGATACTTTTCATAATGATGTCCCAGGTTTGGTTTTGCCACCTCATCTCTTACGAATGTGATGATCGGCTCCATGAATCCCTGTGATCCTTTTGGTGCTGTATTTACTCCTTCTCCCTTTGTATATTTTTTTGCGATGCGAAGCATGATCCAAACAAACAGGATAAGGGCAAGCATCATCTGCACTACATTTCTTGTAAGTGAAAGATCATAGACTTTCACCGTTGAATCGATCTCTCCTGCTGCATTGATAGCAACGACCTGCTGCGGATTGAATTTCTTTCTGTCTGCCTCCGGCATTTCAGCGATAGATTCATCGGTCAGGATCTTATAACCCTGGTAGGTCTCGTGACCATGATGAAATCTTGAGGACATAAAAAGATCCCATCCTTTGGATGGTGAATAAAGGATCACCGGAAGCGGAATGCTCAATGGTTTTTTATGGCCCTCGCCATCAGTAATATCCAGAAAATGGAACTCATGGGCATTCAGTACGTGACCGAAGATGACTTCCTTGGCATTAAATTTTTGTTCTTTCTTCGCTGTATCCTTATGCTCAGTCCCCTCTTCATGCTGCTGTGCCATGGCCGAACCTGACATCAACAGAGAAAAAACGCTGAAAACCGCTACAGTAAAGGATTTGATAGAATTTATGGTCATACCTGCCCTGAAATTTGCCGCAAAGATAAGGGTGGAGGTCCTAATAGAGGGCCTTTTTTTCAAACTGCATGGCATATAATTGGGCATAATATCCACCCTTTTTTATAAGCTCTTCATGGGTGCCGGTTTCCTTCAACTCACCCTTATCTAACACAATGATCTTGTTGGCCTTACGAATGGTTGAGAGCCTGTGGGCAATGACGATAGAAGTGCGTCCCCGGATCAGTGTATCGATGGCATGCTGAATCAATAATTCGCTCTCCGTATCTACCGAAGAAGTGGCCTCATCCAGGATCAGTATCGAAGGGTTATATAACAAGGCCCGGATAAAGGAAAGTAACTGTCTTTGACCCAAAGAAAGGGTGGCTCCTCTTTCCATTACGTTATAATCATAACCACCTGGCAGGCGCATGATAAAATCATGCATGTCGATCAGTTTGGCTGCTTCGATCACTTTATCGCGACTGATCGAAGGATTGCGAAGCGTAATATTATCCAGCACTGAACCGGAAAAAAGAAATACATCCTGCAACACGACTCCCACATTCGTGCGAAGAGTATCCAATGGATATTCTTCTACCCTTCTGCCATCAATTTTGATAGATCCTTTTGAAATATGATAAAGCCGGTTTAGTAAACTGATAATGGTGGTCTTGCCGCTTCCGGTATGTCCTACAATGGCAATGGTCTCACCAGGTTTTACTTCAAAAGAAAGATCCTTCAGTACATATTGCTCATCCGTATAGGCGAACCATACATTTTCAAACTGAATAGCACCCTGAAATATTTGTGGTGCTCCTTTTAAAACTTCAGTTGTTTCTGTTGCGACATCCGGATTATCCAGCACTTTAAAAACTCTTTCACTGGCAATAATGCCCATCTGTAATATATTGAACTTATCCGCGATCACGCGAAGCGGACGAAATAAAAGATTAAGGCAAAGAATAAATGAGATCACGGTTCCCTGCTGACTTTCCTGCAGATTCAGTGCCTGTTTTGAGCTATACCATACAACCAAACCAATAGCCAAAGCAAGCACGATCTCCACTACCGGAAAGAAAACGGAATAAGCAAAGATGGCCTTGATATTTGCGTTGCGATGATCCTTGTTGATCTTTTTAAATTTATTGAACTCTCTGTCTTCTGCGGCAAAAGCCTGCACTACCGACATACCTGTAAGATGTTCCTGCACAAATGCGTTCAACGCGGCTACTGCATTTCTTACTTTGAAAAAACTACGGTTGATACTTTCTTTAAAATAATAAGTGGCAATAAGAATGATCGGAAAGGGGATCAGGGCTATCAAGGTTAATTGCCAATCACTCCAGAACATAAACATGAGTACACAAACAATAGATAAAAGATCCGCGATGATGGGAACCAGTCCATCAGAAAAAATATCATTGATGGATTCAATATCATTGATCGTTCTTGTGGTAAGCGTGCCGATCGGTGTAGTATCAAATTGACGAAGATTCAGGTTCATGATCTTTTCATAGGTGTTCACGCGCAGATCACGAACTACGGATTGTCCGAGAGAAGCAGTAAGAAAAGAAAATAAGAATCGCATCAGAGTCTCAATCATCAGCAGACCGACCTGTATAATGGTAATATTGATCAGCATTACCGCCATTTGGTTGGCGATATATTTATTCACCGTCAATTGTATCAGCAATGGTCTTATGGGAGTAATAACAGCCAGCATAATCGCGAGCGCCACCGAGATATAAAATTTCTTTTTATACGGGGAGGCATAGCGGAATACACGCTTCAACAGAGCAAGATCAAAAACAGATTTTTTGGTGGTTGAAGACATTTGTTTTGAGCTGAGAGCTTCGAGCTTTTAGTTATAGCTAACGGCTGTT
>JAYTXP010000261.1:0-8261 GCA_043742885.1 Chitinophagaceae bacterium
TTAGAAATTAGGGGTTAGTGTTTAGGTAAAAGTCGGGATTTGTGAATGGTGAGGGTTGCCCTGAGCCAGTCGAAGGGTGGCGAGTCAATTGGAAAATAGCTTTTGATGTGTATACAATTAAGCTGGAAGCTAGCTGCTGGTAGCTGGCAGTATAAAAAAATGGGTAAAATATTCACCACTAATTAATAATATACATGATCCCGCCGACGCTGAAGCGGAAGGGTCCTGATTTTAAGCCACCCCCATATTGCGTTTCCAGAGAAGTGTACCAGGTATAGGGCACTGAGCCAATTGATTTTAATTTACCCCTGATCAGCTTGTCATCAAATGAAGTGTAATACTGAATAGAAGTATTTCCCACCGAACGAACCTTACCCAAAAGAACAGGGTCGTCAAAATTTGTATAGAACTGAAACGCGGTTCCTCCGATCATTTTCACTTTACCCCGAAGCGTTTTATTATCATAATTATCAAAATAATCAAAAAAGGAACGACCAATAGAGCGGATCTTTCCTTTTTTTATATCTGTTTCAGTGGCTGCATAATAAGTGATATAAGCAGAAGCAATGGTCTTAACCTTCCCCCTGTTAATTGAATCCGCCTCGAGGCCATAATATTCAATGCGACCCGCATAAGGTTGCAATCGTGGAGCGTAATAATTATTTATGCGATAAGATTCTACCTCAATTCCCCACTCCAGTACCCTGCCTTCATCGTTAATACGAATCAAAACATTTCCATCGGTGATCAGCGCAATAGTGCTTAAACTGCTACCGCCACTAAACTGTATCTGGGCTATCTCCTGACTGGAAGCAGACAGGGTGCTAAGAAATAAAAAAGCAGATAAAAATAGGTTCCGAAACATAATTGAAGTTTCAAATTACCCGCTAAATAGACAGGGACTGATTCTTGCCGTATGAAAAACAAAGAAATACTTTCAAAAAAAGATCGATCACCTGCTCAGATCACTCAATAGTTTGCCGCAACCTTCTTCTACAGATCTCTTTGCAGATTCATCTCCCTTGCCTTCAAATTTACCGCTGACTTTCTCTGAAAGTTTTGTAGATCCGTCTGACAGGCGATTCAGTATCATACTCAGATCAATATTAAATGAACTGGCGGCACCCGGATCTGCATTCTTCACTGCCTTTAGTAATCCTCCCACTTTACTCGACTGCTTATAGCGTTGAAAATCTGTTCCTAATGTATACTCACATTTTTTCGCTTTCGCATCATCAGGTCCGGTCACCGCGATAGCCGCATAAACAGAATTATTCAGTTGACTTACAATATGATTCTGAATTGAAGTACCATATTCCTTCAACCCTTCCTCCCCTGTTGGAACATAAACTCCAATAAGAATTTTCCCATTCTCCTCGGCTTTCATCAGGCCATCATTAACTGCTTTTTCCTTTACCTGCTTTATCATGGATTTATAATCTACTTTCTCTTTCAACTCATCCAGACTTTTCGCTTCTGTAAAACCAGGTGGGATCTCAAATAACATGGAGTCCAGTTTACCACTGGTCAGTTCCACTGTTTCCAGATTGGTTTCAAATTCGGTTGTCTTACCGCTTCCATCACCCAAGATCATGGTTGTTTTGACTATAAGCGGAAATCCCAACTTCCCTCTTCCGGATCTTCGCGTAATAAACTTATCCTGGCAATCAGGCTTTTCTACAGTACTTGTAGTTGTGGGCTTATAAGATGAATAGCGAACAGGGCAATTGAATTGAGGCAGGTCGATATACCAGCCATCGGTTTTTATCTGAATGCTGTCTTTCATGCTGCAGGCATCCGGCGATGGTTTCATTTTTTGACTGGTCCAGATATGGCGGGCTGTAAAGCCATACATATTCTTTCTCTCACCTGTATCCACAATACTGAAATACATCGTGATGGTTCCACCTTTTTTTGTGGTCTTATCTACTACAGGTGTGGTTTTCTTAGGCACCGTTTTTATGTCTTCGTCTATCACTTCTTCCTCATTTTTGGAAAAAGCTTCGATATAATAAAGTTTCTTACCAATGTTAAGTGTAATGGTTCGTTGCAGATCGCATTGCTCAATAGTGGGATTGGTTGTTATTCCCATCATAGAACCTGACTCCGTTCTTTTACGAAGGCCTTTTACATAAATGGTCGATTCTGTCTTGATTCCCATGAGGGAGGTGGTTTGCTTTAGTTTGTATTGCTGCCCGTATGAAATAACAGCTGAAAACAAAAATGCCAGGAGAAAGCATAAAAAGCCCTTTCGCATAAGAATAAGTTTGATGAAAGTTAAGCCGTTTATCTCAATTTTCGAGGCTTGAGTTTTATTATCGTTGTCTATGAGTAAGGTCACCTGAAAACATAAAGAATGAAAATAGATTTGAGATATGACTAACGAATTGCCTGCCTCCCTCCTTAAGCAGCTTAAAAATTCTAAGGATCCGTTGCAGACTGGAAAGATCCTGGAATCGATCTCCCTGCATTCTCTGAAACAACCCGCCGCTATTAAAACCTATCATGATCTGCTATTATTTCATTGTGCATTCCCCGGAAATGGGCATGTTTATAAAATGGCGATCAGTGAATTAGAAAGGATGAGTCGTAAAGTAAAATCGATCATGGATCATCATAACAAACGAACACATCTGGCCCTTATGGGTAGCGGACTGCCCTTTACTCAACTGGTCTGCACCTATAGTTTCAGTATAACTAAATGGCTATTAAAGACATTCCCCTCTTCTGTAGAGTTGGATAGCAGTGAGGCAAATGCGCATGTAGTTCGAAGAACTCTTTATCTATTTCTTCCCAAAACTGAATACCAGAGAGCCACCCAGGGCGACCTGAACCTGAAGAGCAGGATCAGATTATTATCGGGTCACCAGGAAGGGGCATCCCAGCTGCAATGGCTAATCCGTTTATTTGATGAATCTCCCTTACCGCTGGACGTAAAAGAAGAATTCTACGATCAATTGAAAATTTTTGTTCGATGGAGACTGGATGATCCTTTCTTTAGCCGGAGTTTCCTTCACGCGGAGACCTGCAATATTCATTACATACATCAGTTTCATCGGGATGTTAATTCCAACCAGATACTCAAACAAATAATAGATCCGCAATTGAACATCAGCGTTAAAACACGCAAACGGGTTGTGGAAATAATGAAAGCTACGCTTGCATTTCAGTACAAGGAAATTGATCCTTTCACCTACGCGAATGAAAGAGATCTGGAATTATTCGACCTTGATAAGGGTTTACAGATTGGTCTGGTAGGAATGGTAAACGAGAAAAAATTAAGTATCGAAAATTATATAGGGTTCATGGCCTTCAGAAATGGGGTGCCGGTCGCGTATGGAGGTGGTTGGCTTTTTGGTCAGCGCTGCAAGATCGGCATCAATATTTTTGAACCATTCCGCCAGGGAGAATCTGCCTGGACCTTCGCACAGATACTTCGTTTGTATTATCAGCGACATGGTGCCCGCCAATTTATCATCAAACCTTTTCAATTTGGAAAAGGAAATCCGGAAGGGCTTAAAACAGGTGCCTTCTGGTTCTATTATAAACTGGGATTCAGACCTGTTGAAAAAAAGATAAAAGAATTAGCAGATAAAGAATGGGAAAAAAGAAAACCGGGTGGCAAAGGAACACGAAATCTGGGTACACTTAAAAAGCTCGCATCCTGCAATGTGGAATTGAAGCTGCAGAAAAAAGTATGGCCGGATTACGATGCGTCGGTACTTAGTGAACAATTTTCGGAGCGGCAGATCAAAGAATCTTTACCTATGCTGGTAAGTCAATAAAATTCATCTGCTATAAACCATTCAGTTTTTCTTTCAGATCCAGTCCATGTTCTTTGGCTGTATCCTGTGCAATACTATAGCCTGCATCAGCATGACGTATAACTCCGATGCCCGGATCATTGCGCAATACCCTACCGATCCTTGCCTTCGCTTCTTCTGTTCCATCGGCAACGATCACCATACCCGCATGAATAGAATAACCCATCCCTACTCCGCCACCATGATGCAATGAAACCCAACTGGCTCCACCTGCTGTATTCATCAATGCATTCAGAATTGGCCAATCAGCTACTGCATCCGACCCATCGGCCATAGATTCTGTTTCTCTGTTTGGTGAAGCTACTGAACCGGTATCCAGATGATCTCTTCCAATAACAATTGGTGCTTTCACTTTTCCGGTTCTTACCAATTCATTAAATGCAAGTCCTGCTTTTTCTCTTTCTCCCTGCCCCAGCCAGCAAATGCGCGCTGGCAATCCCTGGAAAGCGATTCTTTCTTCAGCCAGGTCAAGCCAGCGCATCAGCGAAACATTATCCGGAAACAATTCCCTTATCATGTCATCCGTCACTTTTATATCAGCAGGATCTCCGCTTAATGCCGCCCATCTAAAAGGTCCTTTTCCTTCACAAAACAGTGGCCGAATATAAGCAGGTACAAACCCTGGGAAAGAAAAACAATCCAGTTTGTTGTCATTATTAAACCCCGGTCTCCCACTAAGGACTTTTGACTGATACTCCTCCGCGCGGGCGCGAATATTATTTCCATAATCAAAGACAATAGCTCCTCTTGATTGCAGTGCTATCATTAATTCTACATGATGGAACATGGACTCATAACTCAGCTCAACATATCGAACCGGATCATTTTCACGAAGTAAACTTGCCTCAGTATTATTCATTGTATGCGGAACATAACCGATCAGCGGATCATGTGCTGAGGTCTGATCCGTTAGTGTATCAGGTAGAATATTTCTTTCCACCATTCTTTCCAGAAGATTAACGGCATTGGCAAGAACGCCAATAGAAATAGCTTCGCCTTTTTGTTTTGCTTCCAGTGATCTGTCAATGGCCTGGTCAATATTTTCAAAATACAGATCACAATATTTTGTCTCTATTCTTTTTTCTATTCTCCATTTTTCTACCTCCGCTATCAGAGACACTCCTCCGTTCATAGTAATGGCCAGTGGTTGAGCGCCTCCCATACCACCCAAACCGGCAGATACATTCAATGTATGTTTTAATGAACCACCAAAATGTTTATTCGCTTTGGCCGCATACGTTTCATAGGTACCCTGTACGATTCCCTGAGAGCCGATATAGATCCAGGAGCCAGCGGTCATCTGACCATACATCATCAATCCTTTTTTCTCGAGCTCGTCAAAATGTTCCCAGGTGGCCCATTTAGGTACCAATTGAGAATTGCTAATCAGAACACGGGGAGCATCCGTATGAGTTTTTAATATGCCAACAGGTTTACCTGATTGAATCAATAATGATTCATCATTCTCCAATATTTTAAGAGATGCAATGATCTGATCAAGTGCTTCAAAACTGCGGGCAGCTTTTCCCCTGCCACCATATACGATCAGGTCATCCGGTCTTTCTGCCACTTCCGGGTCCAAATTATTCAGCAACATTCGAAGTGCCGCTTCCTGTATCCATCCCTTACAGGAAAGTTGATTTCCTGTTGGAGTTTTATATTTAATGGCATCGTATTTTCTTACTGGAGTATCAATCATGTCAGACAGTTTGAAGGGTAAAGATAATAATTGGTGAAAATTTATTTCTATCTTGAGCGCTTAAACCTTTTCAATGAGTGTACATATCAGCGCCGCCCCCGGTGAAATTGCCAAAACAGTACTGATGCCCGGAGATCCTTTAAGGGCTAAATATATTGCCGAAAACTTTCTTTCTGACGCCAGGCTGGTAAATACCGTTAGAAACGTATTTTATTATACCGGCAATTACAAGGGAAAACAAATTACAGTGGGTGCCTCAGGCATGGGATGCCCCAGTATTGGCATCTATTCGTATGAGTTGTTCACTGAATACGATGTGGACTGCATTATTCGTGTGGGCACATGTGGAGCCTATACCACAAAACTGAAATTATTCGACCTGATCAATGTTGACCTGGCCTGCAGCGAATCTACCTATGCCGATCATGCATGGGGTTATAAAAAAGATCGCATGAAACATCGCGGCCCCGCATACGACCTGATCAATGAAACGGCTAAAGAATTATCAATAGATCTTATCTGCGGAGCAGTACATTCTTCAGATGTATTTTATCGTGCAGCAACAGGCAAGCCCGCTATTGTGAAAAAACATAAATGCCTGGCAGCAGAAATGGAGGCCTTCTCCCTTTTTGCCAATGCGCGTTATACAAAAAAATCAGCTGCTACCTTGCTAACAGTATCTGATATCATCCCTACACATGAAAAAATATCTTCAGAAGAAAGAGAAAAAGCATTATTCCCTATGATGGAACTGGCCCTGGCAACAAGCTTGAAATTTTAAAGGAGTAATCAATAGCTGTAATTATTATGTCCCTTATTAAGTGACGGAGCAAACGCATCAATGGAATTCACAAAACTCAAATCTTTAATAATACCGGCAATTCGGTTCACATCTTCGGCAAATACTCTGTCCTCAGAAGCAAAACTTACATGAGTCCGCACTAATTCATGTGCATGTTCAAGAATAGCTGAGCTTTTTAATGGCTTTCTGAATTCAATGGCTTGTGCTGCTGATAATAATTCAATGGCCAGAATATATTCAAGATTATCCAATACACGATTTAGTTTTCTGCCACTGATACTACCCATGCTAACATGATCCTCCTGCCCAAGTGAGGTAGGAATACTATCGGCACTGGAATGGAAACTTAGCGTTTTATTTTCTGAGACCAGTGCAGCAGTCGTGTATTGCGGAATCATAAAGCCACTGTTCAGCCCCACATCTTTCATCAGCAGCATGGGCAGTCCCCATTTACCTTCTAATAATAAATAACAACGGCGATCCGAAATATTACCGATCTCCGCAGCAGCAAAACAAGCATAATCTAACGGAAGTGCCAGAGGCTGACCATGGAAATTACCTCCGCTGATCGTATCATTCGCATCGAAAATGATAGGATTATCAGTCACCGAATTCAGTTCGGTCTCTGTCAGTTCTTTTAAATGAAGCCAGGCATTTCTCGAAGCCCCATGCACCTGTGGCATACAACGAACAGAATAAGGATCTTGTACCCGGTCGCAATCAATATGACTATTCATGATCTCCGAGCCCTCAAGAATTCGAAGCAATCGGCTGGCCACCATTTTATTTCCTTCAAATGGTCTTAATTCATGAAGACGGGCATCGAAAGGTGCCTTGGTACCGGTCAATGCTTCCAGGCTCATCGCACCAATAATATCAGCCGCCTCCAGACAATTATGCATTCGCTGTACGGCCTTCACTGCAAAACTGAGAATGAATTGTGTTCCGTTGATCAGGGCCAATCCTTCTTTAGGTCCTAGTACGATCGGCTCTATACTTTCTTTCCTCATCCATTCATTAGTGTTCATGCGACTCCCTTTATAATACACTTCACCCAAACCGATCAGAGGTAAAAAAAGATGGGCAAGCGGGGCCAGGTCGCCGGAGGCACCCACACTTCCTTTTTCGGGAACAACAGGTGTTATCTTATTTTCAATATGAAATTGAATTCGTTCAAGTGTTGACAATTGAACACCGCTAAAACCTTTTGCAAGTGCATGAAGTTTGGTTATCAGCATAAGTCGGGCGATCTCTTCCGGGATCGGATCCCCTACCCCAACGCTATGACTTTGTAAAATTTTATATTGAAGTATGGCGGTATCTTCTTTGGAAATAGCGGTGTTTGCCAGTATGCCGAAACCTGTATTAATTCCATAGACGGTTTTATTGCTTTCTACAATGGCCCGGACATTTGCCTGGCTCTTATTAATTCGGGTAATAGCTTCGGGACTAATGATACCTTTTATTTTTGCACTGGCAATGTCCAGTGCAAGGGAGGCCGTAAGCAGTTCAGTTCCGTATTGAAAGGATGGCATAAATTCGTTTGAACAAAAATAAACAGTAAGATTCGGTTAGCGAACAATCATTAAATTTAAGCATGAGAAAATTGACATTATCCCTGCTTTGTTTTACCCTGTCATTTTTTTTGAATGCACAGGATGGCACAAAGGTATCTATCAGCAATACAGGATGCACCTTGCAGGTCTATTGCTTTCCAGGAAGGTTTGATTCCTATGATCTGGAAGATGGCTCCACTGTGTATGCCGATGACTGCCAAAAAGAGGCAGTAACCTATGGTATTTACTGTGTGAAATTGAAAAAACCAATTGCTGATCTCAATGCGTCTGAAGATACAATGATTACATATCTTGATTTCCTGAAGCTGGATCTGGGTATTGTAAGAGGTAAGGGATACGATCGCGGGCATACATTAAAT
>JAYTXP010000262.1:0-7311 GCA_043742885.1 Chitinophagaceae bacterium
ATCTTTTTCGATAGATATCGATTAAAAGTTGATCTGAAACTTGCCTTGGTGGTGATCATCATGGCCGTAGATGTTATTTATTTTTATGAGGCATGGGCCGTTTGGATGCACAAGCGATTTAATTATCGAACCGTTTTCAAACCTCATCAACATTAATTATATAAACCATTTAAACCTTTAAATTCCAAAAGATGAAAAAAATTCTTGCCCTGGCTTTATTTTGCTCATTTGTTGTTGCCGCAGGCGCTCAGAACAATTTTTTGCTTTACAGTTTCAAAGGTAATGTTACTGTAGTGGAAAATAATGTAGAGAGCAAGGCAAAAGTGGGTCGATCACTGACACCTGCATCCTCAATCAAAGTAGCTCCTGGTGGCGTTGTCACCCTGATCTGCAATGAGGCCGCCATGTTCACTGTTTCAAAAGCCGGAACTTTTGCACTCAAATCATTTGGCGACTCCTGTAAAGTGAGCAGCAATTCCATCACAGCCAACTATGTAAAATATGTTTGGGCTTCAATGACCAAGACAGGTGATGCTCCCGGCAGTAATCGTAAAGCTTACATGAATACAGTAGGTGCAGTTAGCCGTTCTATAAATAATATCTGGATAGATCCAAGACTGGATACAGTGAATTTCAGCGGAGCCGCTTCCGATTTTCCCTTATCATGGAAGTCTTATACTGAAGCGAAAGATTTTGAATTTAAGATCTTTGCCATCGAAAATTTAACCACTCCTGTTTATTCTTCTATTGTAACAAAAATGAAGATCCCTCTCTCCTATTTCGCAACGAAGCTGACACCTGGAAAATCCTATATGTGGACAGTTTCCGTTCGGGGAGAAGAGAATGAAGAAATGAAAGTATTGAATTATGTAAGCAAAGAAACCGCTGCTGCTTTTCTGAGCAATTTAAAGGGCCAGACAACAGGATTTGAAGCGACAGCAGAAGAATCATACCGTATGGGCTTCATGATGGAAGACGCACATTATCTTCCTGAAGCCTGGCAGTATTATTTAAAAGCCGCTACAGCAGATCCTTCTAATGTATTATATCGTTCTACCCTCATGTCTTTCAAAAAAGATTATGAGATAAAATAACCGGCGATCTTTAGCCTGAAAATGACCAGTAAAAACTACTGATCATTTTTTTTGCCCTTTTCTTACATTTGAAGGCATGAAGATAAATTGCTGGACGATAGGAAAAGCACATGAATCATACGTGAAGGCAGGTGTGGATGAATTCACAAAACGTATAAGCCATTATTTTAAAGTAGAATGGAATATTTTACCTGCTCCTAAAAACGCTTCACTGATGAGTGAAAAGGATATGAAGAAAAAAGAAGGTGAACTGATCCTATCCCTGCTAAAAAAAGATGATTACCTGGTGGCATTGGATGAGAGAGGCAAACAGTTTTCTTCCGACGAACTGGCTGTTTTTATTGAGGACCGAAGCAAAGAAAGTGTAAAGAACCTGATCTTCCTGATAGGAGGCGCCTATGGTATCGATCAGGCCTTACTGGACAGGGCCAACAAAACCTGGAGCCTGTCAAAACTTACCTTTCCTCATCAGTTGGTAAGATTGCTGCTGGCCGAACAGTTATACCGGGCCTGCAGTATTATGAAAAATGAAAAATATCATCACGGAAACAGCTAATTAATATGGTACTATCCATCACCCTCATCATTGTTGTTATTACTTCTCTTGTCTCTCTTTCTGCTATGAATAACCAAAAAATGCAGAATGAGATGATCTTTTATCCGCCTTCCGTAAACCGCGGACAATGGTATCGGTTCTTTACCTGCGGATTTATTCATGCTGACCTGGCTCACCTGGGCTTTAATATGCTTTCCCTTTATTTTTTTGGAATAGGAACAGCTACCTATGCGAAAGAAGGACCCGCTTATTCGGGTGTAGAGTATAGTTTTATTTATTTGTTTGGCGACAATGGAAAATTGCTTTACCTGGCTATGTATATACTGGCCCTTGTTGTTTCTTTATTACCTACTTATTTTAAGAACCGAAATAACTATCATTACCGAAGCCTTGGTGCCTCAGGTGCCGTTTCTGCTGTGATCTTCGCCGGCATTTTATTCAATCCACTGGCAGGCATTGGGTTCTTTTTTCTTCCGGTATTTATTGCTGGATTTATTTACGCTTTTCTTTTCCTTGCTGTATCGCAATGGATGGAAAAAAGAGGACAAGATAATATCAACCATTCGGCACATATTTTCGGCGCCTTGTTCGGACTGGCCTTCACCTATTTTGCCTGCCGGTATATTGCCGATATTAATATTTTTCAATACTTCATAGAAGTAATAAGGAACGCGAGTCCGAAAGATTTTATACAGTTTGGCTCCAACTGATACGCAATGTTTTCTCTGTGGATGGTTTTAATTTTACACGATCATCCAGTCGCAGACCCAGTACCCAAATTATTTTTCCGGCAGATTCCAGTACCCAGGTATTTTCTTTTTGAGTTTTTGATAATTTAATATCAATAAAGAATCTAGAAAGCTTTTTCTTTTTCTTCATTCCCAGAGGATAAAAATAATCACCCGTCTTTACCTTTCTCAACAGTAAGGGAAATTCGATCTCAGCCACATTTAAACAGGCAATAAATGGGTTTTCAGATAAAATAGCGCCCTCCATTTTTTCTATATTAAGTTTCCCATCCGGAAATTTTAATTCCTTCTCGTCTATTGTAATTAAATAATGCCCTGGCGACTCATCATTCTTTTTAGGAGCGATAATGAACCAGCGACGATGAAGAATGATACGGTAATCGCTGTTCGACGCATCAATGTATTTGCCGGACCCGGCTTTAGAAAGTTTAATTATTTCTTCCAACTGCCCCTCACTAAATCCATAAGGAGAGAGCAGGTCATAGATCAGTGCCTTATTTGTTTTCATTAGCAATCTCACCGGAATATGCCATTCCTTACCTTTTTGATGCACCAATTTTTTCTTCCAGACTTCAACTGAAAATTGGTATTGTTTATTGATCTCTTTAAAGCGCTCAATATTTCTTGCCAGATTTACTTTCACTTCCGGATAAACTTTACTGATAGCGGGGATCAATTCGTTACGAATATAATTGCGGGTATATTTTGAAAGCTGATTTGAAGAATCCTCTACCCATTTAAGATTATTTTCTCCCGCGAACTCATTAAGTTCATCGCGACTGAATGGTAGCAGCGGTCTTCTTATTTTTCTGTTTTTAAAGGGAATACCGGTAAGTCCCTGTAGTCCGGTGCCTCTGAGAAAATTCATCAGCAAGGTTTCAATATTATCATCCCGGTGATGTGCGGTCAATAAAAGATCAGGCGCATTATTAGTTGAATTCAAAATCTCAGCAAAAAAATCATAGCGTAATTCACGCGCTGCTTCCTGAATGGATATTTTTTTCTTCCCGGCATAGCTTTCTGTTTCAAACCTGCGCCAATAAAAATGCACACCATATTTTTCTGAGAGTACTTTTACAAACTCCTCATCACGTTTGCTTTCCTCCCCGCGTAATTGAAAATTACAGTGTGCAATAGCAAAGCGAAATCCTGCCTGTTTACATAACTCTGCCAGAACCACCGAATCCAGTCCACCGCTTACTGCAAGTAACAGCATTGCCTTATCCGGAAGAATATCCTCCTTTTTTATATGCGCAATAAAACGTTCGGTAAGCATGATATAGGTTTACATGGTCAGTTCTTCATAGGCACCCTGCAGTTCTCCAAAGGCATGATCATCACCTGCTTTTTTGGATTCGGCCATACCCCTCTCATATATTTTTATAGCCCCGGTTTCATCTCCGATCCTTTCAAGCAGTTTGGCCAGGTGATAATAGCTGCCAATATAGGAAGGATCCCGTTCAAGGATAGTGATGAAAAGAACCCTGGCTTCCGCTTCGTTCCCTATTTTAATCTGCTCAAGTGCAAGGGCATGTTGCAGAAAATTATTCCCGGGCTGATCGGCCAGCATGGCTCTTATTTTTTCAATTCGGTCCATTAGCATAAAAATTTTTACCGTGTGAATGGAACGCTTATCTTTGTGTTAGTTGCATAAACAACTACTTTTTATTTCTACCGATAAATCAATTCCATGAAGATCTTAGTAGGCGTCAGTAAAACGCCGGATACAACGGCAAAAATAGCCTTCACAGATAACAACACGAAATTCGACAACAATGGAGTGCAGTGGATCATCAATCCATATGACGAATGGTATGCACTGGTTCGTGCTATTGAGTTAAAGGAAGCAGATTCATCTACTGTGATACACCTCGTGAACGTTGGCACTGCCGATGCCGAGCCCATTATTCGTAAGGCCCTTGCTCTTGGGGGAGATGAGGCTATACGTGTGAACTCTGACAGCCATGATAGTTATTATATAGCTGTTCAGATCGCAGAAGTTGCGAAGAGTGGAGGCTATGATCTGCTATTGACAGGAAAGGAGACCATCGATTATAATGGTGCATCGATTGGTGGAATGCTTGCTGAACTACTTGATCTTCCTTATGTGGCACTTGCCGCAAAATTAGATCTTACTGGTACCAGAGCTACGATCGTACGTGAAATTGAAGGTGGTGAAGAAACGTTGGAAGCGAATCTTCCTTTAGTAATTAGTTGCCAGAAAGGAATGGCTGAGCAAAGAATACCAAATATGCGAGGCATCATGTCGGCTCGAACCAAACCATTAAAAGTGGTTGAACCAGTTTCTGCTGATACGCTTACAAGCATCGCGGCATTTGTATTGCCTCCTGCTAAAGCAGGTGTGAAATTAGTATCGCCCGATAATGTAGAAGAGCTGGTACGATTACTTCACGAAGAAGCAAAAGCTATATAATTGCCTGTTAAAAATTAATTCATCTCCCCTGCCAGAACAAATTGGCAGGATCAAATAAAAAAAATATGCCAGTTCTGATTTTTATCGACTCCGCAGAAGGCCATGTAAAAAAATCATCTCTTGAAGCGATCACCTATGGTGCCGATCTGGCGGTACAGTTAGGAACCCATGCCGAAGGAATTGTTGTAGGAACTGTTTCAGAAGATCTTGCTGCATTGGGGAAATATGGCGTTAAGAAAATTCACCAGGTTGCGGATGCATCGCTGGATCATTTTGATGCGCAGACTTTCAGCGCTATTATTTCAGAAGCAGTTAAAGCAGTTAATGCTGAGGTGGTTGTTTTTTCCAATAATGTAAATGGAAAAGCTATTGCACCTCGTTTATCTGCCAGGCTGAAGGCCGGATTGGTAGCTGGTGCGGCTGCTTTGCCTGATACCAGCAACGGATTCACAGTAAAAAAATCTGTGTTTTCCGGTAAAGCCTATGCACAGGTAAACATCTTAACATCGGTTAAGATCATTGCACTCAATCCCAATAGTTATAAAACAGTAATAAAGGAAGGAACTGCTGAAATAGTTCCGTTTTCTGCGTCTGTACCAGCATCAAAACTTAAAGTCATTTCGGTTACCAAAGCTAGTGGAGAAGTACTTCTAACAGAAGCGGAGATCGTTGTAAGTGCAGGAAGAGGAATGAAAGGTCCGGAAAACTGGGGTATGGTAGAAGAGCTCGCTAAAACGCTTCATGCCGCTACAGCCTGTAGTCGTCCGGTAGCAGATGCACACTGGAGACCTCATAATGAACATGTGGGTCAGACAGGTATTGCTATCGCTCCTAATCTTTATATAGCCATTGGTATTTCAGGAGCTATTCAACACCTTGCCGGAGTAAATCGAAGTAAAGTGATCGTGGTGATCAATAAAGATCCTGAGGCACCATTTTTTAAAGCAGCTGATTATGGTATTGTAGGCGATGCTTTTGAGGTTGTTCCAAAATTTACAGAGGCCATTAAGAAAATGCGCGCCAGTTAAGAATTTGTTTTCAGCCTTTTTTTCTACTATTAATTTCATCGCGGATAGCGATGGCCCTGAGGTAATCTTCTGTTTCAAGCACAACGGTAAGCAGGGTGTTCAATTCTTCCAAAGTCATAGTTCTCAGATCATCATTTGCTCCTCTGTAAGATTCTTCTACCATTACTTCCTGTCTTGGTTTTTTCTTTTTCGCATCTCCTGTGTCTTCCATCAGAATACCTGCGTTATCGAGAATATTCTCATAAGTATAAATAGGACATCCAAAACGCACTGCTAACGCAATAGCATCTGAAGTGCGGGAATCGATCTCTACAGTATCATTATCTGTGGAACAAACTAATTTAGAATAAAAGACCCCTTCCTGCAGATCACAAATGATGATCTCATGCAGTTCCACAGCAAAGGCGGTCATGAAGTTTTTCATAAGGTCATGCGTAAGCGGCCGGGTAGGTTGCATTTTTTCAAGGGCCACTGCAATAGCCTGAGCTTCAAATGCTCCAATAACAATTGGCAAACGACGGAGACCATTTACTTCACCCAGCACCACCGCATAACTATGTGTTTGCGTAATACTGTGTGAAAGCGCCACTATTTCCAATTCAATCTTCCTCATAAAATATAACGCGAAACTAAGACATTTTAGCCTAAAATATAAAGACCTATCACTGTTGTTTATAACCAGTTAGATCGAAAAAAGAGCTGACATCGGTGGGCATGATCTGGTATGCTATAACATAAGTATTCTCATTATCATCTGTTTTTGTCCTCCAGCCCAATACGATACGGTAATCCTTTACTACCGGCTGAATATTCATAAAATCGTAGTTCGTTGCGTAAAGGTAAGAATGCTGTTTACTGATCAGTGCAGCGGCTTCAAAAACATCTTCTTTTATCTTTATTTCCCCACTATATTCCAGGCAGATATATTTCAGGATCAGCGCGGTCTTTTTAAAATTAGCCAGATCCAATTGTACCCCGGCATTCCTTGCTCCCAGCTTTTCAAGTCTGTATGTTTTTGTACGTGGATCAATGATGTAAAAAGCGCTGTCTTTAAAACTAGCTATGAAATGATTCTCAAAGATCTGGCCCTCTTTATACCCAGGAGTGAACATGATCACTCTTATTTTATCCTCTCCAAATACAATAAACATTGAATCATGATCTGATGGATCGTCCGTTGTGAGTTTATACTTTATAATTCCCGTAAATCTTGTAGCGGAGTCGGGTTTTGGGATCTCCTCTGTTATTCCAACATCAATGACCTCTGTTTTCACTGAATGTTTCTTGTCCTTTTCTTTCCCTTTGGTTTTTTTCTGGGCCATCCCAGCTACCGATAAAAACAGCAGCAGAAACAGCAGGATCCTGTTTTTCATTGTTTAAGATTTCCATGAAGATATTAATAAACTTTATTTTCGTGTACATGATCCTTTTTCCAAACTGCAAGATCAAT
>JAYTXP010000263.1:0-26507 GCA_043742885.1 Chitinophagaceae bacterium
CAGAATGCGCATGTGGTCAGTTCTACGGCTACCAGCTGTACTGTACAGTTTGATGCTACGTTCGATATTCAGAATAATAATGGCAATAAGTACATATTCATTCACGCCTGGCTACTTCCCAGCTATCCAAATTATTTCCATTGTGTAAATGGACAGAGCACAATTAATGGCGCCATTCGCGCACCCCGTGCATCGGACCTGGGTACTACAATTTTAAATGTGGGTATTAATAATAATGTTACTCCCCCTACAATTATCACTTCTTATCCTCCTGATCCTGCAGTTCAAATGTCAGCAGTAGAAGGCATCTCAAAAATTGTTAATCCTGATGGCTCCGCCACTTTTGTACTTACAGGAATTACTGCCGTACTTAATTCTCCCTGTAACGTACCTAATATAATCGTTGCAGATCTTTGGTCAAGCCAATCCTCACAGGCACAAATTGCCCATTGCGTAAATTGCGGAATTACCTATTCATCCGGATTCCTGAGAGTTGTAGGTTTAGCTAATTGCGCTAACCACAGTTACAATATCACCTTAACTAATAATACAAGTGCTGCTCTTTCCGGTACTTATAAACTCTATGCAGATCTGAATGGAGATGGTATCTACGAGGCTTCGATCGATACGGCAAGGGTGGCCGCGAACGGCACATTTACTATTGCAGCAGGGCCCGGTTCTACAACCACCTTAAGCGGACCAATACCCACTGCCTATTTAAGTATGGACCTTTTCCTTGTAACAAAGATTACCTCCGGTGCTGCGAATGGGGCCGCAAGAGTCGCACTTATTCCGGCCAGCGTTTGCTCATCCTTACCTGTAACTTTTCAGAGTTTTAAAGCCACCCGTATAAATAGCAGTACAGTCAACCTGCGCTGGCAAACAGCAACAGAAATTAATAATACCGGCTTTGGCATCTACCGGCTAACAAAAGGTGAATGGGAATACCTCACCTTTATTCCAACCCCGGCCGTCAGTGGAAACAGCACTGATGTACTCACTTATTCCTTCGTCGATCTGAATAATTTTAAAGGCATCACCCAGTACCGAATTAAGCAGGTGGACATCGATGGTAAAACAAAATTCAGCGAGATTCGCGCCGTCAGAGGAGATAATGTAACCGATAAAGTGGTCATTTATCCAAATCCAACAACTAACGGATCAGTAACGATCTTATTCGAAGACAGAGAAGGGTTGCGTGACCTCAGCCTTATTGATAACAGTGGTCGGGTCGTAAATCAATGGAGAAATGTTTCTTCCAATACACTGCAGGTAAATGATCTTAAACCAGGTATGTATACACTGAGAATACAGGTCAATGAAACTGGATACCAGTCTGTACAGAAACTGGTGGTATTAAAACATTGATAAACATCATGCTTCCGGGTTTTTCAAAGGATAGGGCTTTAATATGAAGCCCTTTTCCTATTTTATTAACGAAACGAATGGCAACCTTTTGGTATTGAATCCCGACTTTTACATAGTGAAAAAACTCACCTTCCATATTATTTTCATTTTATGCCTTTCGCTATTTGCACAAAGCCAGCAGATCGAGAGCATTTCTTTTCATTTGTATACCGACAGCCTTAAGAAAGGTCAGCATAATTATATAAGTGTTGATGGGAAAATGTCCAATGGAAAATGGTTGCCAATGACCGATCAGGAGGTCCAATTTAGCTGCGCCGAGGCTGTTTTCCAGGGAAATGAACTGATCATTCCCGAAAATTTTCAGCTGTCGAAGGTTACTATTAAAGCAATTCTAAAAAAGAATACGGCCATGCAGATTGAACAGACCATCTGGATCAAACAAAGACCCGATCCACCGCTCCCTAAGGATGAAAACCGTTCTGATAAACCTTATCGGAAAAATAAAAGAAACTAGATTATTGAAACTTTTTCGCGTCCTCCATAAACTTGGCCAGACCAATATCAGTAAGCGGATGTTTCAGCAAACCAAGAATAGAATCCAGCGGACAAGTGCAAACATCGGCACCTGCTTCAGCGCATTTCACAATATGTAAAGGACTACGTATGGAAGCAGCGAGGATCTCTGTCTTAAACCCCTGTATGCCATAAATATTCGCGATCTGGCTGATCAGTTCCACACCATCCCAGCAACTATCGTCAATACGACCAATAAAAGGAGAAACAAATGTAGCGCCCGCCTTGGCCGCTAATATAGCCTGGCCTGCAGAAAACACCAGGGTGCAATTTGTGCGAATACCATTTTCCGTGAACCATTTCAATGCCTTTACCCCATCTTTGATCATCGGTACTTTCACTACGATGTTCGGATGAATGGCCGCAAGTTTTTTACCTTCTTCCACCATTTCATTGAAACCGGTGCTCACTACTTCCGCGCTGATTGCTCCATCTACAATTTCGCAGATGGCTCTATAATGATTCATTACTGCGGCTTCTCCCTTAATACCTTCTTTGGCCATTAGGGAAGGGTTAGTGGTTACTCCATCAAGTATACCAAGTTCATTCGCTTCCTGTATCTGAGACAGGTTAGCCGTATCAATGAAAAATTTCATGTTGAAGGAATTGTGTTGCAGCAAAATTAAGGGATTAAAATCCTGCCCTTAAAATTTTATAGCAGTGAAATTTTTTAAATGTTCTTCCTGATTAATCAGTGAAGAGGGCCTCCGGCTTGCGGCTTTTTCCTATATTTGCGGCGGCAGGTCTTACACGACCAGCTCCTGCTGAATCTCCCAGGGCCGGAAGGCAGCAAGAGTAGGTGGTTGAGCGGTGCGATGTAAGTAGCCTGCCATTTTTTCTACCTCTGAAAACTCGAATTTAACCGGGCAAACCCCACTAATTCATCGTATCTGGCGCCAAAAGGACGATAATAAATCATCACCAGGTAACTATTCTCCGTTCCCCAGTAATTCCCTTCTGTATTTTCAAAACTGGCAGGCTGATCTTTACGATCCGTTAAGGTGACGTAAGAATAATTATAATATCCCTGCTTCAGATATAGTGCCTTTTCATACACTCCCTTCTCTTCATTAAATATCATTTTCGATTCCTCATTCTGTTCATAATTGGTAAGCTCTCCGAACAAATAAAGGCTTTTGCCTTCAAATGCTTTACCACCCGGAGGTGAAAAAGTAAAATGTACCCAACTATAATCACTTTGCCATAGCGGATTATTGTTGTCGCGGTTCTCAATGATATAAAGTCCATTCAGATCCTTTGTATAGATATAAACTTTTTGCCTGCGTTCTTCATCTGGCTGAACATATACATCAATTCGATTGGTTTTATTTCCATCTTCTATTCTCAGCATGCGATCACTTCGCAAACGCAAACTACGAAGGTCGATCCAGCGCCATTCTTTTCCTGCAGGAAATGTGATCTTCTCATCATCACTGTATTCATAATAATTTCCTCTGAAGATCGTTGGCCGATCCATAAGCACAGCAGAACTCCAGTTATAATTTTGCAATACCACCACCTTCAGATCCTGCGGAGAAATAGTACTGATCTGGTTGGCCGTAGTGGAAACTTTTACCTGCACCCTTTGATGGGTTTGAAAAAGATTTCCATTATAAGGCTGTGTCACAAGTCCCGAAACCTGTGCCTTATCTCCTACTACCAGGAATCTTTTTGTAAAGACCAGTTTGGAAGTATCATCATTTAAAAAGATCTTAAGTAAATAATTTCCGGCTTTAGTTGGAGTGGAATTTCGCTCAGGTACACTAGCGGAATAATGTGTATACCGGGTGCCCACAATATTGGAGTTTCGGTAATTCCCTATTCTGTTTGATTGAAAACCCCGGATATAATCGAATGGTTGAATTCTTGCCGGCTTCCAGTCTGCATCACAAAGAACCATACTGAAATAATACCATTTCACATCGTTATCCATATCATCAAAATGAAGTTCCAGCAGGTCCGCGCTGTTCAAACGGATCACGGGATAACTGTAAATGTCTCCTGAAACATAGAGCTTCACTGAATGTATATTGGATGCGTAGATATGGTCCGCCATCTGACCTCGGGCACCAAGGCAGAAAAGAAATCCTATTACAAATAGTAAATTTTTCATTTGTTTATTAGCAAACCTAAATTAGGGCTTATTTTTGTTCCCGTTAGCAGATAGACAAAATAAACAATTTGAAGGTTGCAGGTTTCATAGCAGACAGGATCGCATTCAGTAAAGGGGATGAAAAAGGGAAGCCTTCCTTTTCCCGTTTCATTATCCGGCTCTCAGTAACAGCTACTATCATCAGCGTGATGGTCATGATCCTTACCCTCTCCTTTGCCAACGGATTCCAGGAAACCATCAGTCAGAAAGTATTCAGTTTTATAGGCCATATTCGAATCAAAGAGAAAGAACCCGATAAGGCCATTATCTCTGAGGAAACTCCCATTATCCGAAATGATACCCTGATGGAAAAGATCCGCAAGGATCCGGATGTGGAGAGCATCTATCCCTATGCCAGTAAAAATGCTATGCTCAAAACTAAAACGGGCATTGAATCGGTATTGGTAAAAGGCCTTGACAGCAGTTATGATTTTGATCGCTTTCGCCGTTTTATGGTCGAAGGCCGGGCAGTGGCTTTTTCGGATAGCAGTTATAAAAGAGAGATCATGCTCTCTGCCTATACCACCTCCCAAATGAATATCAAACTTCATGACCGTATACTGGTTTATTTTATTCGTCCTCCCGATAGTACCGGCGAAAGAAAAATGGGAACCGACAAACTGGAGGTGGTGGGCATTTACAAAACCGGAATTGAAGATTATGATCGCAATTTTTGCATCACTGATATTAAGCTTATTCGTCGTCTCAATTACTGGCAACCAAATGAGATTGCCGGTTATGAGATCTTCCTAAAAGATTATAGAAAAATAGATACCGTGGCTAACAGGATCTATGAAGCAGAAGATTTTCCCATGACCTGGAATACAGTAAGTGCCAGAGATATTTCTCCCAATATTTTTTCCTGGCTGGGACTGATGGATAAGAACCGAAATATTCTGATCGGACTTATGCTGGTCATTGCCGTTATCAACCTTATCACCTGCCTCATCATTCTCGTATTGGAAAGGATAAGAATGGTGGGTATTCTCAAATCATTAGGTGCCACAAACTGGACGGTTCAAAAGATATTTATCCGGTATGCAGCTATTATCGCCGGCAGGGGAATTATTATTGGAGCAGCCATTGGATTGCTGATATCTTTTCTTCAGTTGAAAACAGGTTTCATAAAATTAAAAGAAGAAGCTTATTATGTCGATACTGCCGCAATAAAGATCATCTGGTGGCAGGTGGCCGCTATCTGTGGTGGAAGTTTACTGATCACCATGCTGGTATTAATGATCCCTTCTTTCATTATCAGAAAAGTACAACCTGTAAGAGCTATTCAGTTCCGTTGACAAATTCTCACTGCTTACCCCTCACCCTTCACTTCTCCCCTCACCTCAGCAGATGCGATAAAATAATTCCAGTAGCCACAGCCGCATTCAGTGATTCCGCTTTTCCAATTCGGGGAATAGTCAATTTTTCTTTTATCTGATTAAGCAGATGTTCATGTATTCCTTGAGATTCATTGCCAATAACAATGATTCCCTCTGTTAATGAAGGTATATCGTGAATAGACATTCCATTCAAAACAGCCGCATAACTCTTTACATCCTGCTCTGCAAGCCAGACTTCCAGATCAGTGTAATAACAATTAACCCTGGCAATACTTCCCATTGTAGATTGTACCACCTTTGGATTATAGATATCTGCTGAATGCTCACTGCAAACGATATTACTGATCCCATACCAGTCTGCCAGTCGAATGATCGTTCCCATATTTCCGGGGTCATGTATCTCATCCAGAACCAGCGTAAAACTATTTTTTGCGGCTTTAACTTTAGAAAGGGGAAACTGCTCAACAACGGCCAGCACCTGATTAGCAGTGATCAATTGCGAGATTCGTTCCAGTTCCTGTTCTGTAATGGATGTGAGGGTTGTATTTTTTGCTAAAAACCCGCGCCCTTCTATCCATTGATCGAGGGCCAGCACCTCCTTCACCATTACGCTTTTTTCCTTCAATAACTCTTCCACCACTTTGGGCCCTTCCGCAACAAATAGCCCTTCTGAATCTCTGAATTTTTTCTGGCCTAAAGTTTGAATATATTTGAGCCTGTTTTTAGACAGCATTGCACTACGTTTTAACCTATTATGCCTACCGATCTCCCGAATTTACGGCAGTTATCAGCAAAAGCAGGGGTCGCCTGCTTTCTTATTTTTTTATTGGCCAGTTGTACGGTCGTTAAAAAATATCCGAGAGGCAAACCTTTCGTTTATAAAACAAATATTAATCTGGTAGGCGACCTATCCAAATCTGAAAAGCAATTATTAAATACCCGGCTCAAAGCACAATTAGAAGATAGCCTGCGTCCACCTTCCGTTTCAAAACTCTTTTACAATGTGCTGAAAAAACCACCTGTTTTTGATACCGCTAATGCAGGAAAAACACTGATTTATATGGATGCCCTGCTTAATTCATTGGGCTATTTCCGGGATACAGCGAATTATAGTTATAAGGTCGACACAGTTAAAGACCAGTTAAGAACAATCGTAACCTTTTCTGTTCACCCTGGTAAGGTTACCCGGATCGACTCCATGGTCTACAACCTGCGTCAACCTGAAATGCAGCAACTGGCTATTGCCGAACCGCAAAATGCCCTTATAAAAAAAGGTGATCCTTTCGCCAAAGGAGTTATTGCAGCAGAACTTGACCGGTTGGTAGAACTTTACCGTGACAACGGCTTTATGCGCATCACCAGAGAAGAACTGCTTGGAGTCTGGGATACACTAGATATCGAATTGCTCAGGCCCACACTGGATCCATTTGAACAGACTCAAATGCTGGAACTACTTAAAAAACGGAGAGAGAATCCCAGCGCCAGTCTTGAGATCACTTTAAGACCCGGATTTGACAGCAGTAAACTGAGGAAATTTTATGTCGGCCATATCACCGTTTATCCAGACATCTCTTTTGATACCACCGGTTATCAACCAAAAACCACTAGGGTGAAAGATGTGAATGTGGTCTATTACCGGAATATTTTCAAGCCCCGCATCTTTCCTCAGAACATTTATTTTAAAAAAGGGGAACTCTATGATCAGCGAAATTATTTCAGAACCATCAATCGTTTTAATTCATTAGGAGCCTGGCGCCTGGTCAATA
The DNA here is from genome assembly GCA_043742885.1 of Chitinophagaceae bacterium. Taxonomy (GTDB): domain Bacteria; phylum Bacteroidota; class Bacteroidia; order Chitinophagales; family Chitinophagaceae; genus JJ008. The sequence continues at coordinate 7,197 of JAYTXP010000263.1, forward strand.
TTGAGCAATTACCCCGCAGAGATCAGGACACAGCAGATTTTACCATTCGCCTTACGCCGGCAAAAAAATATTCTTTCTTTGCTAACCTGGAAGGAAGTAATAATAGTAATGCGGTATCCGGAAATTTATTAGGTATAGCCGTAAATGTGGGTATTCAGAATAGAAATTTTCTTCGTGCCGCCAATCAGGCCAATACAAATATTCGTTATGGCATTGAAACAGGTCGTGACACCGCAACGGATGTTAAATTCATTCAAACCAGGCAGCTCAGTTTAAGTCATACTATATATTTTCCCCGCCCTATTCCCGCCATGAATTGGATACCGGAAAAAGTAAGAACCTCATTTCGAACTGTTTTATCCCTGAATGGCGCGGTTACAGAAAGAAGAGAACTTTATAACCTGAATACCGTAAATGGATCATGGGGTTATAATTTTACTGCAAGGAAAAAATCCTATACTATTCGTATCCCTAATATCGAATGGGCGCAATTCGATTCAAAACCAAGGCTGGATTCTATATTTATTAATAACCCTTCATTAAGAAATATTTTTACTGACGGACTGATCTCCTCTGTAAATGTGGGGGTGAATATTCCGGGTAGTTTAAAAAAACAGGTTAATAACTTAAGACTAAATGGTGAGGTATCAGGGCTCTTACTTGGAATGGTCAGAAATAAATTCCTGGATGATAATCTTTATCGCTTCCTTAAATTCGATTTAGACTTTGCACAGAAATTTGATTTTAAAAATTCCAGTTTTATTTTTCATTTCTTTGGTGGATTGGGTTATGAACTGAATTCAACGACTAATCCACTTAAACAATATAATCTTCCTTTCTTCCGCCAATATTTTGCAGGAGGGCCAAATAGTATGCGCGCATGGGGACTTCGTAAACTGGGACCAGGCTCATCTAAAAAATCGTATAATATAGCCCCTGATCGCTATGGTGATGTGCAATTGGAAACCAATCTTGAATATCGGTTCCCTTTAATGCGTGGTTCTGGCTATTCTGTAAATGGTGCTCTTTTCAGCGATATAGGAAATATCTGGTTTCTTAAATCTGCGCCAGACCGGTCTACGGAAGAAGTGATAAAATTAAGTCGCTTGTTTAATGATCTGGCAGTTGGTGTTGGGGGCGGACTACGGATCGATTTCAGCTATTTTGTTATCCGCCTTGATTATTCAATTAAGGCTAAGGATCCCGCTAATGTGCAGAATGGATGGTTTGGATTCAAAAGCTGGAAAGAGGCCGATCAATTTCAAATCGCAATAAGTTACCCATTCATACTCTGATCCTTCTCTTCCTTAATTTGGTTTTCAAATTCCTCCATAGTAAAAGCTTGCTCAATCCTGAAATCTCCAATTCTTGTACGGCATAAACGACTCAGGTAAGCACCGCATCCCAGAGTTTTTCCAAAATCATTTGCAAGACTTCGGATATAGGTTCCGGTGGTACATACTACCCGGAAATAGACAAGTGGCAATTCAATTTTAGTGATCTCAAATTCTTTGATCACAATAGTTCTTGGCTCCAGCTTAACTTCAATTCCCTGTCTGGCCAATTCGTAAACCCTGATCCCATCTTTTTTTATTGCGGAATGCGCCGGTGGCACCTGTTGTATCTCTCCAGAAAAATTCTTTGTGTTATCCCTTATATTTTCCTCTGAAATGCCCTCGAGAGATCGCTCTTCAACGGGGTCTGATTCCAGATCATAGGTTGGTGTAATGGCGCCTAGTGTAAAACTGCCGGTATATTCTTTTTCCTGAGACATGAATTCATTGATACGCTTGGTGTATTTGCCGGTGCATATGATCAATAAACCAGTTGCCAATGGATCCAGTGTACCGGCATGACCTACTTTTTTTATTTTGATAAGGTTTCTGATCTTTTTTACCGCGTCAAATGATGTCCAGTGAAGTGGTTTATCGATCAGAAATACTCTTCCTTCCTCAAAGCTGTTTTCCGCCATGCGTTTGTGTTAATCGCGCAAATCTCGACTTAAATTGCCAAATTCTTTTAAATAAGCAAGAGTAAGATCAGATAGACATCCGCGTTTTTAGTTCCAGGTATTTATTCACTGTGTTTACGGTAAGATTTTCCGGGCTTGTAAGGATAGAGATAATGCCATTTTTCTGAAGCTCTTTCACCATTAGTTTCTTTTCATAGGTGAATTTATCGGCGATGGTTTTTATATAAATCTCTTCGAGACTGTTTGCTTTTTTCTCAACCATGGTTCTTAATTCGGTATTTTCAAAAAATACCACCATCAGTAAATGATAGCGTGCGATCTTTTTCAAAGCCGGCATTTCTCTTTGCAAAGATTCCATTGATTCATAATTCGTAAACAAAACAAGCAGGCTGCGTGTACTGATTCGGTTACGAATTACTGAGAATAATTTTTCCAGATCCGGTTCAAGAAATTGCGTTTCCTGCCGGTACAAGGTTTCAAGCACCTGGTTCATCTGCGTTGGCTTTTTATCTGCAGGAAGAAAAACATCTACCTCTTTTTCAAAACAGATCAATCCCGCTCTGTCTTGTTTTACCAGGGCCACATTACTAAGAACCAGTGTTGCGTTTATTGCATGATCCAGTAAGCTAAGTCCGTTGAAAGGCATTTTCATTACACGCCCTTTATTTAAAAGGCAATAGATCTGCTGACTTCTTTCATCCGTAAAATTATTTACCATCAGCGAATCTTTCCTGGCCGTGGCCTTCCAGTTTATAGTGCGAAAATCATCGCCCCGAACATATTCTTTGATCTGTTCAAATTCCATACTATGGCCAATACGGCGAACTTTTCTTACGCCCAGTTCCTGCAATCTATTCGTGATAGCCAGTAACTGGTATCTCCGCATCTGCATATAAGATGGATAAACTTTCACCACCTCTTCGGAATGGAAAATATAACGGCGCTTAATAAAGCCCAGGGGCGCCTGAGCGTAGACATTAATAACGTGAAAAACATATTCGCCTCTGTCTAATGGCTTCAGCACATACTTCAATTGGAAAAATGAATTGGCAGGCATTTGCACAATGCGAAGCCAGTTTCTTTCCTGAAACTGCATAGGCATTTCATCGATCACACTGAACCTTGAAGAGAATCCATATACATTTCTTAAATTGATGAGCACATTATTATCATCGCCCATACTAAATCGATCCCCCGTTTCTCTGCTGGCTTTTGCACCATGCCGGTGGCTATAAATAAAGATCAGATCTACCAGCAGGCATAATAATAGAAGGACGAGAATTAATTGACCCACCAATCGCAGGTCGGGCCAGAAATAACTGGCCGCGAAAAAAACCGCGGAAGAACCGGCAACATAATAAACGATATTGTTAAGAAATATGGATCGCATCATGATAATTCAGGTTCTATCTTGGCACATCGAGGGTCTGGATGATCTGTTTGATCACTTCATCTTCTGTGACTCCTTCCATTTCTTTATCCGGCGAAAGAATGATCCGGTGACGCAATACCGCTGGCGCAATGGCCAGGATATCTTCCGGTGTTACAAAATCTCTTCCCATGATGGCCGCTGTCGCCTTCGCCGCATTCATAATAGAAATAGAGGCCCTTGGTGAAGCTCCCAGGTAAATAGATTTATGGTTGCGCGTCTGGTTCACCAATCTGGCTATAAACTGAATTAATCTCTCTTCTATTAAAAGGGTCCTGATCTGCTTTTTTAATTCGATGATCTGCTGACCGGTCAACACCGGATGCACCATGTCCATTACCGTACTATTACCGATCTGGTGAAATAGTTGAAGAATAGTTACCTCTTCAGCTTCGGAAGGATAAGGAACCATGATCTTGAATAAAAAACGATCCAGCTGCGCTTCAGGAAGTCTGTATGTTCCTTCCTGTTCTACCGGGTTCTGTGTAGCCAGCACCATGAATGGAGAAGCCATTGGATAGGTTTTCCCATCTACGGTTGCCTGTCTTTCTTCCATGATCTCTAATAAGGCTGACTGGGTTTTTGCAGGGGCCCTGTTGATCTCATCAACCAGGATGATATTACTAAACACAGGACCTTTTTTAAAATCAAAGCTGGCCTCCTTTGGATTGAATACAGGGGTGCCCAATACATCAGATGGCATCAGGTCAGGTGTAAATTGTACTCTTGAGAATCCCGCATCCACGCTTCTTGCCACCAGTTTAGCAGTAAGTGTCTTTGCTACGCCGGGCACTCCTTCTATCAGCACATGGCCATCGGCCAGCAAGGCTGTAATGATCAATCTGATCATTTCATCCTGACCCACGATCACCTTACGGATCTCGTTGCTGATCGCGCTTACTGCCTGGTTCAGGGCTGTCATGTCGGTTCTCTGTTGAAAGATCTCTTCTTCCATGATGTTTTAGTTTATGGGCCTAAGCCGTTCGGTAAAAATTTTCGAGTTTGCTATAAAAATTATTTAATTGCTTCGCACTGATATTTTTTACAGTATCAAGCTGGTTAATATCATTGACAATAGCCATAATTTGTTCAGGCGCCACTCCTGTTTTGAATTGTATGGCCTTTACAAAATTTTCATCCAGTACACTGGTCGGAATTTTATAACGGCTTCGAATATGCTCCAGGAAATAGGATGACATTTTCTTCGCCAGGTTTTGGTGATCCCCTTTTTCATAATAAAGCCTGCCGATGGTCTTCACAAAATTCATTGAATCATTTCCCGGCTGGCTGTATACCTGAATGATCCGTTGTTTCCTTCTCATTTCAGCAAAGGCGTATACAAGAAGAGTCAGTAACCCAATGATCACTGCGGTGCTCAGACCTGGATATCGCATCAGCACACTGAACCAACTCTGCTTATGCTCAGTTTTAGTTCTGCGGGTAAGAAAATATTCATCCCATACAATTCGTCTGATGCCGGGGGACAGATAGGACATGACTCTTTCATAATATTCAAAATTTTGCTTATGCAGCAAAAAATAATTAGTGAACGCCATCGGTGCACGGTGAAGGAAAAATTTACCCTTGCCCGCATTTAACTGAATAAAATTCGGTCCCCCATCCTCCTCACCTAAAACAATGGCGCGGGAAGTATCCAGCCGATTGAATATATAATTATTACTGGTACCAGGATATCGAAATATTTTTTTGCCTGGTTTCAGCAAGCTAAGCGACATACTATCTGGGCTCTTTCTCGATTTGATCACATAATCAACCGTATTGCCGTTCTGAAATTGAATCAATTTTTCTTCCGCATTATAAGAGAGTTCATAAGCGCTGACAAAAACATCATTTCCTGCTTTCACAAAATCAAGGAGCTTTTCCATCTCATAATCATCCGGATCAAAATTGGGAGTAATGCAGATATAGGCCTGATGACTATCATTCATTGAAATAGAATCCCATAAACCTGGCATACTCTTACTGGGATAAACGCTGGCCCCCGGAAATAAAATGGGAAGTGTTCTGTAAGCCACTTCTGTTCCGTATGGGATCTTATCTTTTTTCCGTAAGGTAATTTTGTCATTGAACTTTTTACGGTCTCTCAAACCATAAAACACCAGGATGGCCGCTGCAAGACCCGCCACAAGAAAAATAGTATTTACAAAATTCGATTTCAATTCAGTTGTTGCTTCAGTTTTTGAAAATCTGTTTCTATCAGGCTATAACTTTCCCTGCTAACTTCGAAATGCCCGTACCAGGTATATTCATAATGACGAACTACTCTGAAAAAGTCCGCATAGATGGATTTCCCCCCAAGCTGAAAAATATAATCCATATTGGTACGGTCCTGCCTGTATTTCAAAATTCCTTTCTCTGATAGCAGGCGGAGGATACCGAGGAATTGCAATCTCACCGCCAGCCGATAGTTATTTACTCCAAGGGCTTTCTGCAATTCCTTATCATAATTAATGTCAAAAATATTTTCCGGTAATTGTTCATCAGATTCCGCCTTTAGGGTAAGATCTTTTTTGCGAAACAAGCGTATATTATTACTATACAGGTACCAGGCTAAAGCCACGGCAAACCCTCCTAATACAAGGATCCAGAAAATGGTCTTCACCCATCCCTGCATAAAAAATGGAGTTCTGTAATTTCCAGGTTTCTCTTTTTCTATAAATGAAGAATCCGCATACCAGAATTGCTTTTCTTTTTTGATCTCTTCCAGCTTTCCGGAAGGAAGTCGCCTTGTTGTCAGATCTACCTGCCTGGTCTTATGATCAAGGAAAGGGTCTCCTTTTTTTTCTTCCTGTTCAACCAATTGCTCGTGTATAGGAATACTGTCCGATCGAAATATCGTTGTATCAATGGGAATACCATTCTGCGCAGAGACCGCGGAAATTTTACCCAATAAAAGGAAAATAAAAATAAACACACGTATACATACGGGAAATGATCTCACTAAACTTCCTCCTCGTTTTTTTCTTTATCCCACCTCTTTCCAAGGCGGATCGGGTAAATGATGAAATACCAGATCACAAATACAACAGAAGATAACATGATCAGGGTGGTAAAAATAGAAACGTCGTTATATAATCGGGTAATAAAAGTTTCAAAAAATGCCGCCAGGGCAAAAAGCGGAATAAGACCAACCATCAGCTTAACTCCATCCTTCGCTCCCATTTTAAAAGACTCCAATCTTTTAATTGTTCCCGGAAAAAGATAACTTTTTCCAAGTATGACACCAGCAGCTCCGGCAACAATTAAAGAGGTGATCTCTATGGTACCATGTATAAATACAACCAGCCAGAATTCCAGACCCAATCCGCGTGCTGCAAATAGCTGATCAAAAGTTCCCACCATGACACCATTCTGTGCTTCCATATATAAAGTAGGTACTGCGCAGAAAATTCCCGAAACAAACATGATAAAAGAAATACGGATATTATGGATCATAATAGCCAGCCAGCTATAAAAAGGATTTCCCCCTTCATAAATACCAAATGGATTTCCCTTATCTATATTCTCCTGGGTCTCTGAAATATATCCATCTCCTAAAATAGATCGGGTTATACTATCATCTTTCATGGCGGCGAGATAGCCAATGATCATGAACGCGGCAAAGAATACAAATGAAAAAAGTAAAACCCGATGATACCGGTAAAACGTAAGTGGAAGCTCTTTTTTCCAGAACTGAATAATCCTGTTATTGTCTTCTTTTCTGTTATGATAAATTGAAAGATAAATACGTGACGCTTCGGCATTAATGAAACCTGTGACCTTTCCCGAGGGATAAAATGTTTTGGCATAGGCAAGATCATTTACCAATTGGGTGAAATCGGATGCCATTTCATCGGGATCCGCCGGGGGTTGTTGTTGTACCCTTACCCAGCGGTCTTTATTCTTCTTTATAAACAGGGCTTCGCGCAAACAGGATGGTTTAGTTCGTAAAATAATATTTTTAACGACGCTATTGGCTTATCGTGGTCATTTAATTCCCAAAATATATACTAAATTGGCCCATTATCACATTATCACATTATCAAATATCCGGCAATGGCCGTTATAAAAGTTCCCACCAGTTTTAATATTGATCTCGAATTCCAGGTGCCGGAATTTTATAAAAGATTCCTGTCCCTGCTTATTGATATTATTCTGGAGTATTTCTACATCAGACTGGCCATTAAATTCCTGGAATCATCTGCCGGAGGAAGGGATGGAATGGATACTTATGGCATTGTACTGGCCATCATGCTCCCACTTTTTCTTTACCACCCCATTATGGAGATCACGATGAATGGACAAAGTATAGGAAAAAAGATCCTGGGAATACGGGTAGTAAATGAACAGGGAGGCCGGCCCTCCATCAGCCAGTTTCTTATTCGCTGGATGCTTCGTGTCTCTGATGTATGGATCGCCATCGTAATATTGATCATTGCCACCATTTCTCAATATTCAGGCTCTGCAGAAACCACTTTCGCCATTGTAGCCGCTTTTTCATTCCTGGTTACAGATATTGTACTGGTAGTTTCTTCTGCTAAATCTCAGCGCATTGGCGATATTCTGGCAAAGACCATCCTTATCAATGTGCGTACAAAAGGGAATATTGAAGAAACCGTTTTCCAGGAAGTAGCCGATAATTATATCCCTTCTTTCCCTCAGATCATGCAATTAAGTGATCGTGATATCAATGCCATCCGATCTATTCTGGCTACAGCCCGAAAAAAAGGTGATACTCATATGGCCGCTCAGGCCTGCGAAAAAATAAAAAACCACCTCGGGATCGAATCAAACCTTCCGGCATTTGATTTTCTCGAAGTGGTTATGAAAGATTATAATTTTCTCTCTACAAAATAAACTACTGATTAGGCTACCGCTACCATCGTAATCACAAACGCAAGAATATAAATAGACAAAACAATGATCGTGAGTATGCCAAAAAATTTGAAAACAGATTTAAGATTTTCAAAAGCGGCGGTCAAAGTGGTTTGATCATCAGAACTCAGTGCTACGCCCATTTGATTAGAAAAACGGAACAGGTAAAGGCAGGGGAAAAAATAAAGCACTGCAAAAAGAACATACACTATCGCCATAGCAGGTCCAAAACTTGCCATTGGCCCTAAACCTGCATTACGAAATGCATTGCCGCCCTCTGATAATTTCATGGCGAAGAAAATGCCTCCAATAGCGATCAGTACGCAAACAATAAACCCAATAATAGACAGGAAACGACCCCATTTAGCAGTTTCAGAAAGAAAACGTTTTGATTGCGGATCGATAGTCAATCCAAACAATTGATTTTGCTGGTCCATTTTAGTTGTTTTGGTTAGGACGACTAAAATACGCAAATCAATTAAGACAAAAAGGCCCGTTTAGTTATTGTGGATATCAATAGGCTCTTGCAAACAATACCCGCTGAGCAGAAGGCCGACCCGTCCACACGCATTTTCCCTCTTCCAGCTTGTTATTGAGAGGTATACATCGAATGGTAGCCTTGGTAGCCTCTTTGATCGCATCTTCCGTTTCTGCTGAACCATCCCAATGCGCTGAAAAAAATCCTCCCTTTTCATCCAGAAGGCGAAGGAATTCTTCTTTGGAATTCACCTCGGTAATATGTTCATCCCGGTAACGCTTAGCTTTATCGAACATGGCTTGCTGTACCTGATCCAGCATCTGACGAATATAATCCGAAATACCATCCAGTGATACCGTTGATTTTTCCCTTGTATCCCGGCGGGCGATCTCTACCACATTTTGCTCCAGGTCCCTGGCACCAATGGCCATTCGAACCGGAACTCCTTTCAATTCATATTCCGCGAATTTCCATCCCGGCCTCGCATTATCACTATCATCATATTTAACCCGAATACCATATGAACGAAGTTCCTTCATGATAGCAGTAACCTTATCATCGATCATGTTTTTCTGCTCATCTCCTTTATATATCGGAACGATCACTACTTGAAAAGGCGCGATACGCGGTGGAAGGATCAAACCTTCATCATCACTATGCGCCATTACCAACGCGCCTACCAATCTTGTACTCACTCCCCAACTCGTGGCCCATACATATTCCAGCTGATTTTCTTTATTGGCAAATTTCACGTCGAAGGCTTTCGCAAAATTCTGTCCCAGGAAATGCGATGTGCCTGCCTGCAATGCTTTTCCATCCTGCATAAGAGCTTCAATGCAATAAGTATCCTCCGCGCCAGCGAACCTTTCACTGACTGTTTTTAATCCACGTATCACTGGCATGGCCATAAACTCTTCTGCGAACGTAGCGTAGACCTCCAGCATTTTTTCTGTTTCCTCAATGGCTTCTGCTCGCGTAGCATGGGCCGTATGACCCTCCTGCCATAAGAATTCAGCAGTGCGAAGAAACAAACGGGTACGCATTTCCCAGCGTACTACATTGGCCCATTGATTTATCAGCAAGGGCAGATCGCGATGCGACCGGATCCAATCCTTATAGGTATGCCAGATAATGGTCTCAGAAGTTGGACGAATGATCAGTTCTTCCTCCAGTTTAGCATCCGGATCCACAATTACTCCTCCGCCATTTGGATCGTTCATCAAACGGTAATGGGTAACGACCGCGCATTCTTTTGCGAAGCCTTCCACGTGCGCCGCCTCCTTACTTAAAAAACTTTTTGGTATCAGTAATGGGAAATAAGCATTCACGTGACCGGTTTCTTTGAACATCCTGTCCAGGTTATCACGCATGTTCTCCCATAAAGCAAAACCATAAGGCTTGATCACCATGCATCCTCTGACTGCTGAATAATCAGCTAATCCGCCTTTCAGCACCAGGTCATTATACCATTGAGAATAATCGGCCTCCCTTGATGTGATCTCTTTGCTCATATTTTTTTTCTATTGTGATTCGTTTAAATGATCGGCCGGCTTTATACATAAATTAACAGGACAGAACGCAATAAATCAGCGAATGGTTAAATATTTGCTGCAGAATAAGATTGCTTTTTGGTGTCCTCCCTTCTTGCCGCACAAAAGTAGTAACTTCAATCTTAACTGTAAACCAGATTTGCCATGAAACCATCTTTACTTCTCCTGGCATTGATTTCCGCTGTAACTTTTACAGGATGCAGCACTGCCTATCGTACCGGACAAACTCCTGATGATCTCTATTATGCCACTGCAAAACCTCAAAAAGAGGACGATAATCGTGATCGTGACGAGCTTCGTGAGGAAAAAGAAAAAGTTTTTACTGAAGAATATTACGACGACAGATTTCTTCGGATGAAAGTGCGTAACTACCGGCAGTGGAGCAACCTGGATGACTGGTACTATTATGATAAATACAGTTCCGTTTATTCCTATTATTACGGTAGCTATAATAACCCTTATAATTCCTGGAATTATTATTACAATCCTTATTGCAACTGCCACAGTAATTATTATTCTTATTATGGCGGCATTAAATATCCTGCAAACCCTCCGGTGGTAAAACGTTATTTTAATCTTGCCGGATATACAAATACCAATTATAATAATGGGGGAAGCTATCGCGCTCCCACTATAAGATCAACACGGACCTACAACACCACAAATAATAATAACAGCAATGGAGGTATCCTGAAGAACATTTTTAATAAGGATAATTCTTCCGATAGCCGAACCTATAGCCCCTCTACAAATAATGGAGGTGGCAGCGGAAATTCCGGTTCTGGCGGATCCGGAGGTGGATCGGCCCCTGTAACCAGACCAGTAAGAAAATAAGAAGGCATTTTTAATTTTCATAGAATACCAATGGTATTCTATGCCCTTACATATCATCAAATGAAAACAAAATTAATTTTTTTCAGCTTTCTTATGATCGCTGTTTCCGCTAAAGCACAGCTCCCGGAAGAAGCCCTGCGTCTTTCATGGCTTAACCAAATGGGTACGGCCCGTAACCAGGCTATTGGTGGTGCAATGGGTTCACTTGGTGGAGATATTACAGCAAGCATTGTTAACCCTGCCGGACTTGCATTTTTTAAAACCTCCGACTTTGTGATCAGTCCTGCCATCCAAATGGGAAAAATGAAATCAGATTTCAGAGGAACAAATACCATAGGCGCTAACCTGCAGAAATTTGCCTGGGGCAGCTCCGGATTTGTTTTCGGTGGAAAAGGATATCGTGGCAAAAACAGTTATTCCATAAGTCTTACACAAAAAGCTTCTTTCAACCGATCATTCCGCTATAATGGCAATAATGATTACAGCAGTTTTGGTGAACCATTGGGTGATGAATTTGCCGCTTCACATCTTACCATTGATCAGGCATTGAATAGTCCCAATATTTCACTCTCAACAAAAATGGCTCTCTATACCTACCTGGTGGATACTGCCGTTCAAAATGGCAGACCGGAGGTTATTGTTCGGTCTGAAAATACGTCGCTTCTTCACCAGGAGTTTAGCACCGAAATGAAAGGGGGGATCACAGAGATCACACTAGGCTTCGGGCACGAATCAACAAAAAAATGGATGCTGGGAGGAAGTATAGGTATTCCCATTGTACAGGTTGACCGCAATAGTTATTTCCGAGAATCAGATGCAACCAATATCATCAATGATTTTTCTTTCCTGGCATACAGAGAAAAATATAAACTCACCGGAGTGGGTGTCAACCTTCGGGCAGGATTGATCTATCGGCCTAAAGAATATATCAGACTGGGTCTGGCTATTCATTCCCCCGACATGTATATGATCAAAGAAAGTTACGATGCAGGATTCGCGGCAAATCTTGAAAATCTATTCGCACCCAATAGTGGCTATGACAGTGTAAGCGCCTCCACAGTGAATAATGGCGCCATCCCCGATGTAAAATATAATCTTAATACTCCGGCAAAGATCCTTCTGAGCGGATCCTATGTTTTTCGGGAAATATCCAATGTAAAAAAACAACGGGCCTTTATTTCTGCAGATATAGAATACCTGAATTATAAATGGAACCGGTTCTCCGAACTGCAGCAGACCAGTTCAGAATCTAATGCATATTACAAACCTTTTAACGATGCGATCAGGGCGAGCTATAAAGGAGCTATTAATTTCCGTTTAGGTGGCGAAGTAAAGTTTAATATTTTAATGGCCAGACTTGGCTTCGCTTCTTATGGAAGTCCGTATAAAGATTCAGAACTGCGATCAACAAAAACTTTCCTCAGTGGAGGATTAGGTTATCGCGATAAAGGAATATTTGTAGATCTTACCTATACATACCGAATGAATAAGGATGTTCATTTTCCGTATCGTATCTCAGCCCCAAGGGCCAATACATTCGCCAGCTTAAAAGATAATGGAGGACAACTGATGCTTAGCGTTGGCTTCAAGATCTGATCAATAAAAAAGCCATTCCGGTGGGGAATGGCTCTCGCGGATCGTGCTCTTGTATCTTTTAGATCCTAAAGTGAGCAAAAGCCTTGTTGGCTTCAGCCATACGATGGGTATCTTCTTTTTTCTTGAATGCGGAACCTTCACCTTTTGATGCGGCTACGATCTCACCAGCAAGCTTGTCAGCCATGCTGCGACCATTACGCTCGCGGCTATAACGAATAAGCCATTTGATGCTAAGGGAGACCTTTCTGTCCTGGCGAACCTCAGCAGGGATCTGGAAAGTAGCACCACCAATACGACGGCTGCGAACCTCTACGGCTGGCGTTACATTGAACAGAGCTTTTTTCCAAACCTCATAACCATCTTCATTGGTTTGTTTGCCAACTTTCTCCAGCGCGTTATAAAACGTAGTGAAGGCAACACTTTTCTTACCCTGCCACATAATGTTGTTCACAAAACGTGTAACAAGTTTGTCGTTATATCTTGGGTCCGGTTGAAGGGGAAGCTTCTTTGCTTGTGCTTTACGCATGTTATTCTGTAATTAGATAGTTGATTTATTTTTTAGCCTTTTCTTTCTTAGTACCATATTTGGAACGGCTCTTCTTCCGATCCTTTACTCCCGCGGTATCAAGTGAACCACGAACGATATGATAACGTACACCTGGAAGATCTTTTACACGACCACCGCGGATAAGCACGATGGAGTGCTCCTGCAGGTTATGGCCTTCACCCGGAATATAGGCGATCACCTCGATCTTGTTTGTCAAACGAACCTTAGCCACTTTGCGAAGCGCTGAGTTAGGCTTCTTAGGTGTGGTGGTATAAACCCTTGTACAAACGCCACGGCGCTGAGGGCATTGATCCAGTGCCCTTGACTTACTTTTGGCCCGGATGATCTCTCTTCCTTTACGTACTAATTGCTGAATTGTAGGCATTCTTGACCTTGATTTAAATCCGAAAATTTCGGGAGGCAAAGGTAGGGCCAACAAGCGTAAATTCCAAAACTGTTCGGGCCTAATTCCAAATAAGCTCTTCCCCTAAATAAAAATCCCGAAATCTGTTGATTTCGGAATCGTAATACATTTAATTTCAATCTTTTATATCTTCAACATCCAGTTGTACTTATCTTCTCTTCTTCCTTCACGGATATCAGTTAGCCATTTTTTTACGGTAGGAGCCGTCTTCCAGCTGTCTACATCGAATTTCATGACAAAATCTTTATACCTCAATTCCCTGATCATGGAGATCGTGGCCGCCGTTCCGGTTCCAAAGACTTCTTTAAGTGTTCCGTCTTTATATGCCTCCATTATTTCATCTACACTCAACAGAGATTCATCTACTGTTAATCCCATTTCCTGTAAAATAGTAATGGTGCTCTGACGGGTTACACCAGCAAGTATAGTTCCCTGCTCAAGATCAGGGGTGATCGCTTTATTTCCAATGATAAAAAACACATTCATAGTTCCGATCTCCTGCACAAACTTATGTTCATAAGCATCGGTCCACAACACCTGGTCATAACCTTTCTTTTTCGCTTCTGCCGTAGCGTACATAGCTGCACCATAATTTCCCGCTGCTTTTGCATATCCAACTCCGCCTGGTACCGCACGCACATAATGCTCTTCCACATAAATACGCATAGGCATGTTATAATAAGGTCCCGTAGGACTTAAAATAATCATGAATTTATAACTCTCAGAAGGTCGCACACCTATCAGTTCATCAGATGCGAACATGAAGGGACGGATATAAAGTGAATGGTCTTCTCTTTGTGGAATCCAGTTACGATCGAGAGCAACCAACTGTTTCATTCCTTCAATAAATAATTCTTCAGGAACTGTAGGCATCTGCATACGCTGAGCAGATACATTGAAACGCTGAAAATTATCATGAGGTCTGAAAATAAAAGCTTCCCCCTCTGCATTCTTGTAAGCTTTTATTCCTTCGAAGATCGACTGCCCGTAATGAAGTGCCGCCAGCGACGGACTTAGCAGCAATGGCTGATAAGGTTTGATCTCAATATTTTTCCATTCGCCATTTTCATAATCTGCTTCCAGCATATGATCGGAAAAATATTTTCCGAATGGTAAATTCTCCAGGTTAAGGTCCTGTAATTTGCTCCGCTCCGCTTTTGTAATCGATATATCCATTGCTGCAGTCATAATACTTTATTTTTGACAGGTCAAAGAAACGAAAAAAAGCTAACACCTATTAGTTATCTTATTCAAATCATGGACCTGAATCATATTGAACTTCCCGCTTCTACAGTAGCTGAACTTTACCGTTCAAGCCTGGTAATTCCTGCTACTAAAAAGGCGGAAATACTCGGATATGCAGAATCAGATACTCCCAAATGGCTGGGTAATAATAAAAAAAACGTATTGATCCTGGTAAAGCATGAAGATGCCATTCATCTGCCCGATGCTGACCTGGAATTGCTGACCACCATTCTTAACGCCTGTAAATTATCCCTGGAAGATGTGGCCATACTGAACCTGCAATCGCAGGCTGCTTTTGATTATAAAAATGCTCAGCAACTTCTTAAACCTGCACAGTTGATCTTATTTGGAATAGAACCATCTTCCATCGGACTTCCTTTGAGCTTTCCTCATTTTCAGATACAGGCTTTTCAGCAAACCAGTTATCTTTTCTCTCCCACACTTGCCCTTGTCGGCACTGACCGCGCCTTAAAAACATCTCTCTGGCAAAGCTTGAAACTGTTATTTAAATTATGACGCGTAAACTCATATTCGCAACCAATAACCGGCATAAGGCGGAAGAGATACGATCAATGCTTGGAAACAAACTTTCTATTATTACTTTAGAGGAAGCTGGTATAGATAAAGATATTCCTGAACCTTACGATACACTGGAAGAGAATGCCCGGACAAAATCCAGGACCATCTATGAATGGAAAGGAATGGATTGCTTTGGCGAAGACACCGGATTGGAAGTATACGCACTGAATATGGAGCCGGGGGTGAAAAGCGCCCGCTATGCAGGCGATGTTCGGTCTTCGGAAGCCAATATTGAAAAGCTATTGAAAGAAATGGAGGGCCAAACCAACCGCCAGGCTCGTTTTCGCACTGTTATATCGTTGTTAATAGATGGTAAAGAAAACATATTTGAAGGCATCTGTAATGGTCGTATTATTATTGAAAAAAAAGGGAGTCAAGGCTTTGGTTATGACCCTGTTTTCATGCCTGAAGGAGCCGATCGCAGCTTCGCTGAAATGACCATGGAAGAGAAGAGTCGCTACAGTCACCGGGGCCTCGCGGTGCAAAAACTGGTAGCATTTTTGTCTTCATTGGCATGAAAGAAGTTTACCATGATCAAAACACTGAAATTGACACCCCGAAGCAACCAAATGACCCCAGAGAACGACCTCATAGAAGGATGCCTGAAAGATGACCGCAGAATGCAGGAAGAACTGTATCAGCGATTCTCTCCAAGGATGTATGCCGTCTGTCTGCGTTATGCCGGCAATGCCGACGAAGCGCAGGATGTTTTGCAGGACGGATTCATCAAGATCTTTAAAAAAATGGATAGTTTCCGGGGTGAAGGTTCCTTTGAAGGATGGATGCGAAGAGTATTTGTAAATACCGCCATCGAGCATTTTCGCCGTAAACGTTACCTGATGCCGGTCACCGAAAAAGAAGAAAATACCCTGGAAGGGAAATATACTTCTGTACTCGATGATCTTGGCGCCAAAGATATACTGGCGTTGGTACAGGAACTCTCTCCTGGTTACCGCACTGTTTTTAACATGTACGTGGTAGAGGGTTACACCCACCGTGAGATCGCCGATATGCTGGGCATTAGCGAGGGTACCAGTAAATCACAATTGTCCAGAGCAAAGGTCATTTTACAGGATATGGTTCGCAAGCATATCGATATTCAAAGAGGCATCCGCAGCAAGTAATGAATAACATAGTCCAACATAAACTTCTTGAACTTGAGATCCTGCCACCATTGCAAGTATGGCAATTGGTGGAAGAAGAATTAAATGCAGCTTCTGATGATAAAGCCTGGAAATCCAACCTTGATCAATTGGAAATTGAAGCCCCTTCAATAGCATGGAATCATATCGCTGCTGCATTGGAACCTGTTCCTGAAATGGATTTTATTTCTAAACTTCGTGAAGCTGCTGTTGTTCCTCCACTCGCTATATGGAATAGAATAGAAAAAAGTCTGTCGCCTTCAGTTTTAAAAAGAGGATGGATACGCTATGCTGCAGCAGCCGTAATGGCCGGTTTGCTTTTTTCAACTGCCTATTTTCTACCTTTTTCCTCCAATGAAAAATTAGCATCTGCGAAAAATGAAAAAACCGGCAGTCCTGTTACTATCAGCAAAGATTCTAAGACCAATGATCTTCCTGTTATTGATCAGGACCAGATAAATGAACGGGCACTGGAACAAAGCAAACACACTTACGCAAGTGTAGATATAGATAGAAAAAAAATATCCCGGATCGCTTCAGGATATAAATTTTCTTCGACCGATGATATCATTGAACCAAATGATGCGGTTACGGCTGATATAAATGACCGCTATATTGTATTGATGACGCCTGATGGAAATTTCATCCGCGTCTCGAAAAAATTAGGCAACCTTGTTTGTTGTGTTTCGGGAGAGGAAGTAGACCTTTCCTGTAAAGATCAGGTTGTGAAATGGCAGAAACAAATTGCCTGCGCCGATCTGTTGCATTCAGGAAATTTTGGAGATATACTTAGCCTTGTCTCTGAACTTCAAGAGAATAAATGATCATTTGTTCCAGATCTTCCAGCTTTCGTCCGCCTGGATGATCAGCATCTCTTCCCCATTTTTAATTTGCGCTCCCATCTCTTTTCCCTTTCTCAGGAATAAAGTTTCCTCAGGATTATAAATAAGGTCATAAAGAAGATGATCATTCCCAATATAACGGTAAGGAATATTCGGGCAACTTTCTGTATCGGGAAAAAGCCCCAGCGGTGTAGTATTTACAATGAGGGTATGCTCCTGAATTATTTCTTCATTCAATTCACTATAATCAAGATCGGATCCCTCATGTTTTTTCCGGCTTACAATACGTATAAGGATTCCAAGTTTATTCAACACGTAAACAACAGCTGCAGTAGCACCTCCGTTACCCAATATCAATGCGGCCTTATGCCCTTTACCTAATAAGGGTGTCAGACTTTTTTCAAATCCGATCACATCTGTATTGTATCCATTAAGCTGACCATTTTTAATTTGAATGCAATTACAGGCATCCAGACCCGATGGCAAATGAGTTCTGTCCTGCAAAAGATCCAGTACCGATTTTTTATAAGGGATGGTTACATTCAATCCTTCAAGTAAAGGATGTTCCAATATTAATTGGGGAAGCTCATCTATCGATGCCAGAGGATAATTCTCATAATCGTGATCTGCCAGGCCTTCCATTTCAAATTTTTCCCTGAAATATTTCCGGGAAAAAGAATGACCAAGTGGTTGCCCAATGAGACCAAACAATCGCATCAGGCTTCTTTTTGATCCAGGTATAACATGAAAGTATCGCCACGAAGACCTATGCGCATGGTTTCCAGCGGAATTACTTCAGTAGGTGCGATATTTCCAAGGTTGGCATTGCAGCCCAGTAATTCTATGAAATAAAGTTGCTGTGCCTTTTGTGGCGCTTCCCAGATGATTTTTTCACCTGGTATCTGTGTCAGGATCTCCTGCACCAATCCTTCTCTTACTTCACCGCTACCGCGATAAATTCCAACATTACCTGCCTCCCGCGCTTCAGCGATCACATAAGTAGAGCCGGCTTCCAGTTCCGCCTTCATTAGTTCAATCCATTTGTATGGCGGAATAATATGCGTGGCATCTTTACTACCCACCTCGCTCAGCACCGTACCATATTTTGTGAGTTTCTCTATGTATCCGCATTTTTCGGCGTGGGGAATGGTAATAGAACCATCACTCACTTCCATATAGCTGATGCCGTAATCACGACATACACTGATAAAATCTTCAAATTGATTTCTGATAAGAAAGGCTTCAAAAAGAGTACCTCCAAAATAAACGGGAATATCAAACGAACGATATACTTCAATTTTTTCACGAAGATTTGGAGTGACATACGAAGTCCCAAAGCCAAGTTTCACCACATCCACATGCGGACTGGCGGCACTCATGAAATTCTTTGCTTCTTCCACGCTGAGACCTTTGTCCATGACCATTGTAATTCCAGACAAACGTGGTTTTGTCTTGCGATCGGGGATATGGGAGAGATTAAAATTCATTGTAATTGATTTGAATCAAAAGAGCCGCAAAAATACGAAAACAAGGCCTAAATAGACCGGTTACGTTTATATTTTGCGATCACATCCACCACCTGCTGATTTTGCAGAATGGAAGGATTCAATTCAACGAATTTTTTCAACAGCTTGGGCGATTGACCCATGGCCGTTTCCAACTGTAGTATTCCTTCTTTTGAACGACCAGCCGCCATCAGAATAGAGGCTTTATAGAATTGAAATATCGGTTTGTTATGTGATGCACGCAAAGCAACATCTGTTTGTTCCAGTGCTTCATCAAAAAAAGCTCCCTTATA
>JAYTXP010000264.1:0-3301 GCA_043742885.1 Chitinophagaceae bacterium
GCACCATACTCAATCACCTGGATGTAAATAATCCTGTTGTGCAGAACCGTATCTCCTCAATACAACAATCGTTTATTTCAAAAGGGGCCACACCTGATATTGCGCTTCGGCGGGCATATCAATTTATGGATTATTCAGTCACTAAACAAGCCATGGTACTTTCCTATATGGATGTGTTCTTGTGGATAGGCATTATGTTCCTGATCTGTATTCCTTTTGTTTTATTCGTGCGGGCAAAAAAGAGGAAAGGAGATAAGATTGATCCTGGTGCCGCGCATTGACCTATTTATAATCGTTGAGATTTATTTTCTCCTGGCAGAAATCGTATTCCACTTCATCATTGCTGCTGACTACAACCAGACGGTCACCGCAATAAGTATGGATAAGTGAATGATAAAGATCGATACCCGTTTTATCCAGGTTGGTACAGGGTTCATCAAGAAGAATGATAGGTACATCAGAAAAAATGCATTGCGCGAGTTTTACTCTTTGTCTCATACCGGAAGAATAATGCCTGATCTGTTTTTTGACTGCTTTTTGCAAACTGATTGCTTCCACGATCTTTTCTGTGGTAATTCCGGCGAGAAAGGGCTTGAATCCTTTGTGAAAATTGAGCAGCTCAACTAAAGTCATTTCTTCGATCAACTCCAAATAAGGAGCGCAGATCGACATATGGAGATAGACCTCTTCAGAGGATAGAGGTTTTCCCGTAATTGAATAATTGATCTTCCCTTCATTGATCATCATGCTGGCACCTAGTACCTGCAATAAAGTGCTTTTACCAGATCCGTTCGGACCGGTTATGGCATAGGACTTTCCTTTTTCAAACTGGTAACTAAAATGGCGAAATATCCAGTCGCGGTTGAAGCGTTTTCCGGAATCAGAGAGGGAGATCATCATCGCCGTTGCCTTTTGTATATCTTTTGATAATGCCACGGCCGCTTTCACGAATAAAGGTTACGATCTCGTCCCTCTCGTCGGTTGCGGGCATTTCTTCTTCAATGAATTCAACAGCCTGGCTGGTATTCATTCCTTTATTATACAACACGCGGTAGATGTCGAGAATATGGTTGATACGTTCAATACTGAATCCACGTCTTTTTAATCCTATAGAATTCACACCTGCATAACTTAAGGGAGTGCGGCCGGCCTTGATATAAGGAGGTACATCTTTACTTACCAGTGAACCTCCGCTGATGAATGAATGCGCACCGATCTTTACAAATTGGTGCACCGCGCACATACCCGCAAGTATGGACCAGTCACCAATGGTTACATGCCCTGCCACCTGGGTATTATTACTGGTAATACAATTATCTCCAACTATGCAGTCGTGAGCAAAATGGCAATAAGCCATGATCAGGCAATTCTTTCCAATGGAGGTTCTTTCTCTATCCTTGGTTCCGCGGTTAATGGTCACGAATTCCCGAACTGTTGTTCCATCACCGATATATACATTAGAATATTCACCCTGGAATTTCAGATCCTGCGGAACCGCAGAAATTACTGCGCCTGGGAAGATCCGGCAATTCTTGCCAATACGCGCCCCTTCCATGATAGTCACATTAGAACCGATCCAGGTGCCATCGCCAATCTCCACATCCTGATGGATCACAGTAAAGGGATCGATCTTAACGTTCGTGGCTAGTTTGGCGTTGGGGTGTATATACGTGTGCGGATGAATCATGAGAGGGGGCAAAGTTAGCCTTTAGGTTGAAAAATCGAAGTTTTTTTAGATTGTATTACGTTAAAAATGAGGATAAAACGGGTATAGTCAATGTCTTAACATTGAAATTGGCGATAATTTCGTAATTTAGCCTATGCTCAACGCTCCCGATATACTGACTCTGGCACATCGTCAGAATTTTATGGAGGGAGAATTACATCTGCTCCAACATAAAGAACAACAGACACCCGGGTCCGTTCAATACTCCATTCAACGTTATAGACGGCAGTCTCAATGGAACATTGATGATACCGGAATGCTGGTTTATCATTATGAAAAAGAGAAAAAGAAGAATTTTCTGGAGCTTCGTTTTTGCATAAGCGGAAATGTATATTGTCGCAAAAAAGATACAGAATGTGACCACTGCCAGTTTGGAGGATCAAAAACCTGCACTGAAAGAGCAGATAGCCTGGATGTGGTGAGTTTCCGTTTTACACCGGTTCACCTGAGCCAGTTTGTAAAACCCCGTAAAGGTAATGCTGCCTTAACCGATGAGATCCTTGCTTTTCGGCACAACGAATCTTTCTTTAAGATCCTTCCTCTTTGTGGAAAGACAAGATTAGTACTTGAAGGAGTACTTAATCATACTTACAGCGATTCATTAGAGAATATCTATATCAATGGGCAGACTCAAATGCTGCTGCTTTACAGTATTGACTGCATGCTTGGTGAAAAGCAGATAGATGTGATCAATTGCAAGTTCCTCGCAAATGAAGCCGATCGCGAGAAGATCAGTAAGGCACGCGAAATATTAGTTCAGCAAATTGGTGAGCCCATCACGATTAAAGAACTTAGTCGTAAGGTGGCCATTAATGAATGTTACCTGAAAAAGGGATTTAAAGAAATGTTCGGCACCACTGTATTTGATTTTTATCAGAGTCAGCGTATGGAGCACGCCAAATATCTTCTTTATGAAAAAGGACTTACTGTAACAGAAGTTTCTATGCTGCTGGGATATTCTTCTATCTCCCATTTCTCTACTGCGTTTAAAAAACATACAGGACTTAAGCCCTGTGAATTATTGTTGCGCTAATCTCGCATTTCTTCTGATTCTTCCGTTTTATAAGTAAAACAAAATTTTATATCCTGATGTTAGTCAGTAAGCACTATGATATGCCCTGTTAACGAAGTCATTTTATTGTAAAAGATACATTGACATCTCTTTCATGACAATTACGTGATAAAATAGAATTTTCACTGGTCAATCTTTGTGATCAATCAAAAAAGACCATGAGAAAATTTTTCATCCTCCAATTACTATCTGTTCTCAGCCTCGCTGCGGGGGCTCAGGGGGATACACTTTTCAATAAAACAATGGATGAAGTGGTGGTAACTGCTACCCGCACTGAGAGAAAGTTGGGAAATGTGGCAGTGCCTGTTAGTATAATTAATCAGCAAACAATCCGCCAGTCTGGTTCACTTCGCTTAAAAGATATATTACAGGAACAAACGGGTTTATATATTACCAATGGTTTTGGTGCGGGTGTACAAATGCAGGGTTTGAATCCTGATTATACTTTAATACTTATAGATGGTGAACCCCTGGTAGGCCGTACTGCAGGTGTACTTGACCTG
>JAYTXP010000265.1:0-17723 GCA_043742885.1 Chitinophagaceae bacterium
TAAAAACCAGGTAAGGTATACAAGGAGGGTGCGGGTATCTGTAAAATGTTGTTCAAGAATCCGGTCGGGAGCCGGCTTTTTGGTGCTATCGGATTCCAGGGAAATGGTGTACAGCGTCTGCATCACTTTAATCCTGATATTTCGTCGGGTGATCATCTGTAAGAACTGTTTAAGTTCGCGAAGATAAAGAATCAGCGTGAAGAGGAGGAAGTAAGAGATTTATAATGTTAAAATGTCATGTTATCTGGCAGGTAATAAGGCTGAATAGGTAATCATTTGAGGCAAACCTGAAATTTTAGCATTTAATCTGGAAGTGGCATGTTATTTAATGTACCTTTGCAACCCCTTTTAAAAGGGTTTGAAATTCTTTTAATTTTTTAAAAATCAACACAATTATGGCTAAGAAAGTGAATGTTACCCCGCTTCACGACAGGGTTATCGTAAAAGCAGCCGCTGCCGAAGAAAAAACAGCAGGTGGCATCATCATTCCTGACACCGCTAAAGAAAAACCACAACGCGGAATTGTAATCGCCGCTGGTCCTGGAAAGAAAGATGAACCAGTTACTGTTAAAACAGGCGACACAGTACTTTATGGTAAATACGCTGGTACCGAAATACAGATCGGCGGAGAAGATTATCTGATCATGCGTGAATCAGATATTCTGGCCATCGTTTAATTGAAAACCTTCGGCTATTTAGTATAACCTTTTGAATAAAGGTTTTATCATTTCTAAACTTTACAAATCAAAATAAAATGGCAAAGCAACTCTTCTTCGACATTGAAGCAAGAAATAAAATGAAAAAAGGCGTGGATATACTTTCCAATGCCGTGAAAGTAACCCTGGGACCTAAGGGCCGCAATGTGGTTATCGAGAAAAAATTCGGCGCACCCACTATTACTAAAGATGGTGTTACCGTTGCTAAAGAAATCGAACTGGAAGATCCTATTGAAAACATGGGCGCACAGATGGTAAAAGAAGTAGCTTCCAAAACAGCTGATATTGCTGGAGATGGAACAACTACTGCAACTGTATTAGCGCAGTCCATTATAAGCGAAGGCTTGAAAATGGTAGCTGCAGGAAGTAATCCAATGGATATAAAAAGAGGAATGGATAAGGCGGTTGGAAAAGTGATCGAGCACCTGAAGGGTCAGTCACAGACTGTTGGTAACGATAGCAGCAAGATCCAGCAGGTGGCAGCTATTTCCGCTAATAATGATAATGAGATCGGAAAATTGATCGCGGAAGCGATGAAAAAAGTGGGGAAAGAAGGTGTTATCACTGTAGAAGAAGCAAGAGGTACTGAAACTACTGTTGAAGTAGTAGAAGGTATGCAATTTGACCGCGGTTATATTTCTCCTTATTTCGTGACCAACAGCGAAAAGATGCAGGCCGAATTGGAGAACCCTTATATTCTGATCTATGATAAAAAGATCAGCAACATGAAAGACATCCTTCATATTCTCGAGAAAGTAGCTCAGGGCGGACGTCCGCTGCTGATCATTTCAGAAGATCTCGAAGGTGAGGCACTGGCTACACTGGTAGTAAATAAACTTCGTGGCACTTTGAAAGTGGCAGCTGTAAAAGCTCCGGGCTTTGGTGATCGTCGTAAGGAAATGCTTCAGGATATTGCTGTATTGACAAAAGGTATCGTGATCAGCGAAGAGCAGGGTTATAAATTGGAAAATGCTGATCTCAGTTACCTGGGTTCTGCTACTTCCATTACTATCGATAAGGATAACACAACTGTTGTTGGTGGTAAAGGAAAGAAGGATGAAATCACTGCACGTATCAATCAGATCAAATCTCAGATAGAGAATACTACTTCTGATTACGATAAAGAAAAATTGCAGGAGCGTTTGGCCAAACTCAGCGGTGGGGTTGCCGTATTGAATGTTGGTGCTGCTACTGAAATGGAAATGAAAGAAAAGAAAGATAGAGTAGACGACGCGCTTCATGCTACAAGAGCCGCAGTTGAAGAAGGCATTGTTCCAGGTGGTGGTGTTGCATTTATACGTGCTATCGAAGCATTGGAAAAATTCAAAGGAGCTAATGAAGATGAGACCACGGGTATCAATATTGTGAAAAGAGCTCTTGAAGAACCACTTCGCCAGATCGTGGCAAATGCTGGTATCGAAGGTTCCATTATTGTTCAGAAAGTAAAAGAGGGTAAAGGTGATTTCGGATTTAATGCCCGCACTGAGCAGTATGAAAATCTGTTGAAAGCTGGTGTGATCGACCCTACCAAGGTTACCCGCATTGCCTTGGAGAACGCATCTTCCATTGCTGGTATGTTACTTACCACCGAGTGTGTTGTTGCAGAAAAGCCTAAAAAAGAAGAGCCGGCGCATAGCCATGGCGCTCCTGATATGGGCGGAATGGGTTATTAATTTAAGTAAAATAGTGAATATCAAAGCCTCCGGTTTTAAATCGGAGGCTTTTTTTATTTAGAAATGCTATTTAACAGGCTATTGAGAGAATTAAAAAGTTTACTACATTTAAGTCTTTATTTTCCCTATTCTTCTTCCACATCATTTTTTAAAAACATAGTTTCAACATGGCAAAATTTTACAAGGCAATCCTGGCTTGTTTGATGGTCTTTGGGTTAGGTTCTTCATTGATGGCACAGGATATATACTGGTCCACTCATGACCTCGGTACCCCGGTTACGAATACTGAAAAGGCGGTTGCCCGTCTATCATTTCCAAAAGAGTTTAAATTATTTGAATTGAACCTGACTGCAATGCGACAGGATCTTTTCAAGGTGGTGAGTCCTTCGCCTTCAAGGCGCTCAACCGTTGTTTCTGTTCCAAATGCAGATGGACAACTGGAGCAATTCGAAGTTTTTGAAGCCTCAAACTTTGAGCCCGATCTGCAGGCAATGTTTCCTGAGATCAGAGCATTTTCAGGACGAGGAATAACAGATAAATATTCTACTCTGAAACTTTCTATTTCTCCTTCAGGTATTCAAACCATGATATTCCGTACAGAGAAAGAAAATGAATTTATGGAACCTTATTCTGGCGACCATCACGTATACGCGGTCTATCGTTCTCTTCGTAATAAAGGAAGTTTACCATGGACCTGTTCTACTGATGAGCACAATGTGTTCAATGATCTGAATAGAAGTTTGCCGACCAATCCTAATTCAAATAATGGCGTGCTAAAGACCATGCGTCTGGCGCAATCCTGTAACGGAGAATATGCCAACTGGTTTGGTGCATTCAACTCTTCACAGGTAGCCTTGGTATTGGCAGCATATAATAATACACTTACCCGTTGCAATGGTTGTTATGAGAAAGATCTGGCTACCCATCTTAATTTGATTGCCGCTTCAACGAACGTGATCTATTACGATCCGGCTACTGATCCATATACCACCATGGGTGCATGGAATCTTCAATTACAGCAAACACTGACCAGTGTGATTGGAAATCCAAACTATGATATCGGACATATGTTCGGCCAATCAGGTGGCGGTGGTAACGCAGGCTGTATTGGTTGCGTATGCGTAGATCCTCCCACAAACAACTCACTGGCAAAAGGCGCAGGGATTACTTCACCTGCGGATGGTATTCCGATGGGTGATAATTTTGATATCGATTATGTTGTGCATGAAGTTGGCCATCAATTAGGAGGGAATCACACATTTTCTCATAATAATGAAGGTACAGGAAGACAGAAAGAAGTGGGTGCAGGTATTACCATCATGGGTTATGCAGGAATTACTTCCTATGATCCAGCGCCACACTCAATTGCCATTTTTCATGAAACATCCATTGAGCAGATCCAGGCTAACCTCGCCACGAAAACTTGCCCGATTACTACCTCCCTTGCGGGAGTGAATGCTACTCCGGTCATTAATCCGCTGATAAACTATACTATTCCTATAAGTACTCCATTTTTTCTTACTGGTACGGCTACTGATGCGGATGGTGATCCCTTGACCTATTGCTGGGAACAGAATGATAACCATGGTGGACAAAATGGTTCTAACAGTGTGGCTTATGCTGCCAAACCAGTGGGCCCTAATTTTCTATCCTTCAATCCTTCTGCAAGTAATACGCGCTTATTCCCTAAACTTTCCACTATTCTCAGTGGATTGCTGATTACTCCCACCCAGGGTGGTGATGCAATATGTAATGTGGAAGCGCTGAGCAATATATCAAGAACACTGAACTTTAGATTAACAGTAAGAGATAATCGTCCGTATTCTTCTACACCTCCTCCCGCGGTAGGGCAAACAGAATTCGCAGACATGGTAATAACGGTTGATAATACTGCAGGTCCTTTCCAGATAACTGCACCTAATACGGCAGTGAGCTGGCAGGCAGGCACTACTCAGACTGTTTCATGGTTAGTGAATGGTACCAATGCCGGAATAATTAACTGCGCAAATGTGAAGATATCATTGTCAACAGACGGAGGTAATAGTTTTCCAACTGTGATCCTTGCAAGTACTGCCAATGATGGTTCAGAATCGATCACGGTGCCTTCAGTAGGCGCAACTTCAACGGCAAGAATAAAAATTGAAGCAATAGGTAATATCTTTTTTGATGTTAACGATGTGAATTTTACTATCACTCAACCTACCGGCTTTTCATTCGATGCCACTACTGCAGCAACTTCTGCATGTCCTGCAGCTGCAAGTATGTCTGTAAACCTGGGTACTACTGCATACAACGGATTTAATACGCCGATCGCGCTTTCAGCTAGCGGAAATCCTCCAGGTACTACCGTTAATTTCACGCCTAATCCGCTTACGCCCGGTGCTACCGCAACGGTAACACTTAATAATACTAATAACCTGGCTTTCGGGACTTATAATGTCACTGTAACTGGTGTAGCTGGTGCTACAACCGCATCAACAGCTGTTACCTATGTGATCAATTCAGGCTCTGCACCTGTTATTACTCAGCAACCAGGTGCCCAAACAGTTTGTCAAAATACCGGTGCCACATTTGTCGTGGCAGGTACAGGCGCTCTTGGTTATCAGTGGCAGAAAAGTACCGATGGGGGTCTGACATGGAATAATGTTTCAGGAGCTACTTCCGCCTCATTTACTATTCCCAGTGCACAAGTCGCAGATGCAGGGCTTTATCGTTGTATCGTTTCCGGACAGTGTGGAACTGCAAACTCCAATACAGCACAGCTCACTGTAAATGCCGCGCCTTCGATCAGTTCTCAGCCATCAGGTGCAACACTTTGTGCAGGTGCGAACGTAACATTTAGTGTTTCTGCTACAGGATCTGGAATTACATATTTGTGGCAGTTAAGTATCAATGGTTGTTCGGGTCCATGGAATAATATAGCAGGTGCAACTTCTCCTAATTATACGGTGAATGGCATTACTGCGGGCCAGAACAATTATGGATACCGTTGTGTAGTTATTGGATTATGTGCTCCTTCCGCTATTTCATCCTGTGCTTTGCTGAATGTAGTAAACGCTGTTCAGATTACCACACAACCTGTAGACCAGATTGCCTGTGAAGGTTCCAACGCCACATTTACCGTTGCGGGAAGTGGACCTGGCATACTTTACCAATGGCAGCTCAGTACTGATGGTGGTGCAAACTGGACGAATATCAGTGGAGCGAATTTATCTACCTACACCGCAGTTGCTGTTACCGCAGGTATGAATAGCAATCGTTATCGTTGTTTACTTTCCAATGCTACCTGTACTACTCCAGGTATTTCAAATGCAGGTATACTTACCGTGAATAGACTTCCTGCAATAAACACCAGCCCTTCAGATGCAATGATCTGCGTAGGCGCCAGCAATACATTTAGTGTAAGCGCCAGCGGAACAGCTATCACTTATCAATGGCAGTTGAGTACAGATGGAGGTTCTACTTATAATAATATCGCAGGAGCTACAACAAATAGTTTCACAGCTACCACCGTTATAATAGGAATGAATGGTAATCGTTACCGTGCTGTAGTAAGTGGTGTTTGCGCTCCATCCGCGACATCAACACCAGCATTGCTTACAGTGATCGCTCCTGTAGTAGTGAGCACACAACCGACAAATAACGAAATCTGTTCTGGTCAGAATACAAGCTTCAGCGTAACAGCCAGTAGTGTACAGACCATCATTTATCAGTGGCAGGTAAGTGCTGATAATGGTACTACATGGAACAATATTCCAAATGGGACAGCAAATGGTGTAACTGTCGCTGGTGCTACTACCTCTGTAATAAGTATTACGAATGGGATAACTGCCATTTCTAATACTCGTTATCGTGCCTTGTTGTCAAGTGTAACATGTGCCTCACCAACCGTTTCTAATGGTGGTACCTTAACTGTTCGGGCATTACCATCAGTTACTCTTGCAGCTTCCAAGCTGGATCTTCTTCCAGGGCAGCAATCTATTCTTACTGCCACACCAAGTGCTTCAACCGGTGGCGTGGTAAGTATTGCCTGGTTATATAATAACAATCCAATTACCGTTTCTGGAAATAGTTATATAGCTAATATTGAGAAAGTGGGTACTTACAAAGTGAATATCCAGGAACTCTGGACAAGCGGACTTGCCTGTACAAATCAGTCCTCCGTTATTACGCTGACAGCAACCGTTAGTGATAAGCTGTTTATTTTCCCATCGCCAAATGATGGAAGATTCACAGTTGCTTATTATAATAATGGAAGCAATGCTACTAACAGACGCATTGTGATCTTTTCTACTGCAGGTCAGAAGGTATATGACCGAATATTCCCGATCACCGGAGCTTATACATTATTGAATATTGATCTCCGGTATGTAAGCCCCGTACATGGTATCTATTATGTTATGGTAGGCGACGCTAATGGCAATAAACTCGTAGATGGAAAAGTTCATGTGAGATAAACTTTAAAAAATAGACAGAAGAAGGTCCCGGAAATTTTCCGGGACCTTCTTTTATAATAAAACACTGGTACTGAAATGGCTGGGTAGAGCATTTTTCGTTTTCTTTTCAGAGGAGCTGAATTAACCTACCTTTGCGGTCTTTAAAAATAAAGCAGAATGATCAGTGTAAGAGACCTGAAACTTGCCTATGGCAAACGGGTATTATTTGAAGAAGTGAATTTGAATTTCACCAAGGGAAATTGTTATGGAGTAATTGGAGCAAATGGTGCCGGGAAAAGTACATTTCTTAAAATATTAAGTGGAGAGATCGAACCCAATAAAGGCAATGTTGACATAACGCCGGGTGAACGTATGGCCGTATTAAAACAGAACCAATTTCAGTTTGATGAAGAGACCGTGCTGAATACTGTTTTGATGGGGCATACCAAGATGTGGCAGGTGATGAAGGAAAGAGAGACCATTTATTCTCTGGCAGAATTTACAGAAGAAGATGGAATGAGAGCCGGAGAACTGGAAGCAGAATTCGGTGAGATGGGCGGCTATACTTCAGATAGTGATTCCGCCACTTTTTTAAGTGAACTTGGTGTAGGGGAAGAATATCATAATTCACTGATGAAGGATATTCCGGCCAACCTTAAGGTGAGGGTATTGCTGGCACAGGCCCTGTTTGGAAATCCTGATATCCTATTATTAGATGAGCCTACCAATGGTCTCGATATTGAAACCATAAGCTGGCTTGAAAATTTTCTTGCCGATTACGAGAACGTGGTTTTAGTGGTGAGCCACGACCGTCACTTCCTGGATGCTGTTTGTACACACGTAGTAGATGTGGACCGTCAGAAAATAAAAATATTCACAGGTAACTATACGTTCTGGTATGAATCATCTCAACTTGTGGCCAGGCAGGTAAATGATAAAAATAAAAAAGTGGAAGAGAAACGTCAGGCTTTGATCGACTTCATTGCCCGATTTAGTGCCAATGCATCCAAAAGTAAGCAGGCTACTTCCCGTAAAAAAGCACTGGAGAAACTCACCATTGAAGAGATCGAGCCCAGTTATAGAAAATATCCGGGAATTATTTTTCAGCCATTACGTGAGGTGGGTAACCAGATTCTTAATGTAGAGAAATTACGTAAGACAGTAGATGGACGTGTACTGTTCAGCGATATTAGTTTCATGGTTAATAAAGGAGATAAGATCGCACTCGTTAGCCGCGACCCTCTGGCCATTACTTCCTTCTTCAATATTATTACTGCCAACGCCATTGCAGACAGCGGCTCTTACGAATGGGGTAGTACAGTAACTCACGCTTACCTTCCACAGGAAAATGCGGAGTTTTTTAATAAAGAGGATAACCTGATGGACTGGTTGCGTCAGTATGTTCCTTCCCATGTAAATGATGTGGATGAACCATTCCTGCGTGGGTTTCTTGGTAAAATGCTATTCAGCGGAGATGACGTGAATAAAATGAACAATGTGCTTAGCGGGGGAGAGAAAGTGCGCTGCATGCTAAGTCGTATGATGCTTCAGAATCCCAATGTGATCCTGCTGGATCAGCCTACTAATCATCTTGATCTTGAAAGTATTCAAAGTTTTAATGAACAATGCACTGAATATAAAGGCATTGTTATACTAACCAGTCATGACCATACTTTTATGCAAACAGTAGCTAACCGAATCATTGAGATAACGCCTAAGGGTACTATCGACCGGTTGATGGAATTTGATGAATATCTAACGGATGAAAGAGTGAAGGCACTTAAGGAAGAAATGTATTCGTAGCTCGTTGGATATTCAATCCCTTTAAATAGATTAGGTTTATTATTAATTTGTGGGTATCTTATTTTTGAACAGATTTTCTAAATACCAAAAACACCACAAATGAAAAAGCTTTTATTTCTACTTATGCTAATTCCACTTTTTGGAGTAGCACAGAAAAATGTTGTAAATACCAACAGAGTATTTCCAAAAGTTGATAAAGTACTAGAATTTGAAAAGGCACTTGCTACACATGCCCAAAAATATCATACTGGTGATTGGAAATGGAGAGTTTATGAAATATCCAGCGGTCCGGATGCAGGAGGATATCATATTTCAGAGGGCCCGGATTCATGGGAACAACTCGATACAAGAGGAAATCTGGGAGATGAGCATAATAATGATTGGAACAGAAATGTTTCCATTTACCTAACCGACCGTAGTTCATCCAACTATTCAGTTTATCAAGATAGCCTTAGTACGGTAGCACTGGGAAGTTATAGCGATAAGATCCAGATTACCCATTGGTTTCCTAAACTTGGTTGGACAAACAAAACAAGAGATTTATTAAAAATGATGAGAGCCACCTGGAATGTTACTAATGAAAGTATAGCAGTTTATGCCAGTTCTGCTTCAGGCCCTACCCAATTTGCCCTCGTAACCAGATACAAAACAGGTCTTAAGGAACGAGCCATGGTTCCTGGAGCTCCAAGTTTTAAGGAAAATTTTGAAAAGGCAAATGGTCCGAATTCATGGGATACCTACCTGGAGATAGTGAGGAATTATGTTGACAATATTTGGACTGAATTGTTGATGTACAGAGCGGATCTCAGTTCAAAATAATTTTAACGCACTGTTTAAAACAAAGCCGTTCCTATTGGAAACGGCTTTGTTTTTTACCGTATAAGCGTAACCGTACCCTTCTGAATATATTTTTTATTATCAAGACCTATCGCTTCTACAAGCCAGATGAAAACACTCGTGTCCTGTAATACACCACTTACAGTGCCATCCCAACCATTTTCATCTCCATTCCTCATATCATAGGCCAGTTGCCCCCATCGGTTATATACGCGGAAATAACGAAGCTCTTTCACTCCAAGTAATATCGGACGGAGGCGGTCATTCTTTCCATCATTATTAGGAGTGAATCCGGTGGGTACATACACCTTTACTTCTTTAACTGTCTTCACAAATTGAGTATCTATCGTTACACAACCCAGTGCCGTTATAAGTTTAATGGTATAGGCTTGTTCAATTAATTCATTGGTGAGATAATTAGGCTGAAAGCTGGAAGGATCATCCAGATATCTCGCAGGAGACCAAAGGGCACTGATACCAATGGGCCTGGCATTTAACTGAACAGAAATATTTAAAAGAGCATACTGCAGAGGATAGCGAATTGCTTTGAAAGGCACTTCGATCACAACAGGCACCGATCTGGTATTTGCTGAACATCCATCACTATTTACTAAATAAGCTTCATAGGTTCCGGCAACCGGCGCCCTGAATCGTGGCTGAGTAGCACCTGGTATAACTACTCCATCTTTTTTCCATTGAATACGTGTGACTGGTGCTACAATAAAAACAGCACTGTCACCCGAGGTGATACAAAATTGATCCTTACCCTCCATCCTTAATGTACTATCCACCACTGATGCAATGACAGTTACAGTGTCCATATTCAAACATCCGCCTCCACTGCTTCTGACAGATAAATTATAGTATGTAGTATTTGATGGGTTGGCTCTTGGGTTTGAAATATCAGATGCCGATAATCCGGCAGAAGGCGACCAGGTATAACTGACCCCGGACTTTGGAAGCCCTCCCAACTGCACTTCTGAATTATTGCACGATACTACATCTGCGCCTGCATTCGCAATTAACTTAAGTGTATCGATCAAGTTTGCGTATAGTGTATCCTTACATCCATATCCATCGTAAGGAATTATTTCAACCGCATAAGTTGTTCCCCTTGGTGGTGGCGGACTTAGATGCAAAGTTTGTCCTGTTCCGACCTGGGTGGTAAAACTATTATCAAACCAATTATAATTCTGATAGCCGTAAGGAGCTACAAGGTTTACTGCGGTATCATCAGGACAAAATGTGGCGCCATTGAATTCACTGCTGCATTCACTGTTCACATCAATATATGCATAGCCAAAATGTCGGCGAAAAGTACAGTCAGCTGTTTTAAAAAACAACTGAATTCTTTTTCCGGCCATATTATTCAGATTAATGGTAACCGCTGTCCAGTCCTTACACCAAACAGGTGTAGTGTCTGACAAAGGGGAAAGAAAAAATCCTGGTAATGGCGATCCGTTGGGGAAAAAAGTAAATGAAGAACAGCCAATTTTTACATTGTCTGTAAGATTATTAATAGCCAGCTCCAGCCGGGGTTGTTGAAAGGGTTGATGATTAGGGTCCTGAAAAACTACTGCATAATTATAGATCAGGGCATAAGTATTTCGGTCTGAGGGTATGGTGAATTCATAAGAAATTCCTTCTGCCTGTGCGCCACCTTCATTATTTCCAAGTTTGACAGAATAATTACTTCCATTAGGACAGATCACAGGAAAGCCTCCATACATATCAGTGAACCCTGCAAAATTGGTGGCGGAATACAAGTAATGCTGATTGGCTACCGGACCAGGGACAGGGTTAAGTGAAATGTTATTTGTATTGCCCACGGCGGATACATAGCCGGTATAACAGGTCCAGCCGGAAAAATTGCCTTTTTCAAAGTCAATATTTGCCGGACAATTCTGTGCGGTCAGGAAGAGTGGCATCAGGAAAAAGAATATGGCGTAACAGTATTTCAATATCCGGATTATGTGTGCATTAAAGTTAAACTTAAGTTCTTATAAAACGGAGGGGCTCACTGGTAAGTTGCTATGGCAGCTGTTTTTTCAGGTTTTATTGTGAAAATTTATTCTTATTTCATCGAATTAAACTTACTGTGCCCTTCTGAGTCATCTGTCGACCGGTTTCCGGATCTATATATTCAAGCATCCATATATAAACTCCAACAGGCATTGGTTGAGCCTTGTAAGTACCATCCCATTTTTTTGTCCATTCCCTGCTAATGAAAATCAATTGCCCATATCGGTTAAACACTTTAAAAACAAGTTGCTTTGCTTTTAATGCATGTATCGGATAGAACCCATCATTCCTCCCGTCGCTATTCGGGCTAAAGGCACTTGGGATCCGGATCTGGCAATCAGTTAATACCTGGATCACTTTTGAATAATTTCCTTCACAATTCAACGTATTATTTTTCGCTCTCAGGGTTACTGTATAAAATGCATCATATGGAAGAGAGGGATAAACAAAAGGCAAAGGATCTTTTAAGAAGCTATTGTTCCCGTTTCCAAAATTCCAATGCCATTCATTGATATTGCCGGTACTAAAATTTTGTATCAGAATTGTATCACTGGCACAGATCGTAGAAGGGAGCTGGAAATTAGTTTGTAATGGAGCATTCGTATAGATCATTGCACTTGCAGTATCCGTACAAATTCCATTTGACACCTGCAGTGTGATCTGATGCTGACCTGCTACATTAAATAGTATAGATGGATTTTGCAGGTTGGATGTGATTGCGCCACCAAAACCCCAATTCCACTTGTTCACATTATGAGAACCATCATGAGAAAATTCAACTCTTGTTTTTCCACATGAAGGAGGAATGGTATAATTAAAATCAGCTACCACAAATTCTTTGATCTCAAAATTTAAAATGGCATCCGGGCATTCAATTCCACACTGGTCCATTAAAGAGTTACCATCTGATCCTTTTATAAGATGTATTTGATATGCACCTGGCAAAATATTCGCAGGAGATAAATTGAATCGAATAATTTTTATTTCATTTCCAATAGGACAATTCGCAGGGCTTAGTTGCAACGCCTGCGGCCCTGTGATAAAAAGATCCGATCCATCGCTGGCAATACTATTGCATTGTATGGGTTTTTTAAAAACGAGTTCCAGAAAACCTGCACTGCAGGCTGCCGGCTTAATACTATCCATAAGGGTAGGCTGCAATGCAGACACTGTAAAATTCAATGATTGTTGTGAAGGGATAAATCGATGACAGGGATCACTCATTGTATTTCCATCGTTACCATTTACCATTGTAAGCGTGTAATTACCATAGGGAAGTGGCTGGTCAATATCAATATAAACGGAGTCACTACCAATTACATTGAGACAATCTCCGGTAATTGCACTGATAATATGAGAAGCTCCGGTAAGTTGAAAATCACTTCCGTCATTTGCCAGGGTTTGACAGAGCATGGGTTTATTAAATTTCACGATGAGACGCGTGCCATCACAACTTAATGAAGCATTCTGAAGCGCAGGTTCTAACGGGTCAGTGATATTGGCTGTTCCATTATCAGCTGAAAGCTGAAATGGTTCAAATGATCCTGTTTCATCCACCACCATCAGGATATAGGTCATTCCCCGAAAGATATCAGGCATTTTACTGAAAGGGTTCTGCCCTCCTCCTGAACAAACCAACAAACTATTTCCATCTATTGTCGCACCAGTAGATCCCAGTTCAGCTGACCAGTTAGATGCTAACAACAAATTTGGGTTAGTAAAAATATCCGCAGGATTTGTATTGGTCACATTATATAATGCCCAGCTGAAATTGGCATTGAGATCAATCGGCGTGATTGTAAAACCCAGGGTCCCACTGGAAAAACACAGGATCTTAAAGAAAACAGGATTTTTATTAGAATAAGGATAGCCATCGCCGCAGGGAATGGGTAAAGAAGTTTGACCACAACGGGTGGGTACATTCATTGTGATAGTTGCAGAACCACATAAATAGATGGCCGATTCTGGTGTTTGGCCAGGGTAAGTACAGGTTTGCGCCAGACAAATTTTGCCTGAAAAAATAAATATTAACAGCCATAGTGCGGCTCCTTTCATTGGCTTCAGTTCCCTCCTCAAGTTACTAATTGTCCAGATCGAATCGGCTAAATACCTGTCAGGGTTGGGTAGGAGATGGAATCTTTTTATATTAGTAGCAAAACCAGCAATATGGAGAAAACAGTGATTATTACAGGAGCAGCAGGAAATCTGGGCCAGACAATGGTTCGGGCATTTTTGGAGGCAGATTACAATGTAGTGGGAATTGTGGCGCCAAATGATAAGACTGATCATCTGTCAAAGGGGGATAATTTTTTTACGGTTGAGGCAGATCTTACTAATGAGAAAAATACCGCCGAAATGATTAGTTCACTCACCCATAAATATGGAACCATCGAAGTTGGTATTCTAACCGTTGGCGGTTTTGCAATGGGATCCATAATAGAAACTTCCATTGAGGACATTGGAAATCAGATAAGATTGAATTTTAATACTGCGTATTCAATTGGGAGGCCACTGTTTAAACAAATGCTTGCACAGGGAAAGGGAAGAATTTTCCTGGTGGGTGCAGGTCCGGGACAAAATATGAAGAAGAGCAAAGGGATGGCAGCCTATGGCCTTTCCAAATCATTATTGTTTCGCCTTGCTGAATTATTAAATGAAGAAGCAGAAGGAAAAGATATCATCACACAGGTTATTGTTCCATCTACGATTGATACAGCCCAAAACAGGAAGTCAATGCCAGATGCTGATTTCAGTAAATGGGTAAAGCCGGAAATTATTGCCAGGGAAACACTTCGATCTGTAAATGATTTATCAGAAAATAAATTGATCATTTTTTGAAGAGCTGACTAAATATCGGCCTGACTTTTGAAAAAATGGGAAAACTCATACTTATGAAAATCAGGATCTTTTCTATGTTAGCTATTTCCCTGTTCACATTATCAGCTCAGGCCCAGTTTCTCCGGGGTGGTTTGAATTTCGCGAATGTTGCGAAATAGTTTCATACCTATATTTGCCGTATGACCAAAATGCTTAAATTCCTTGGTATTGCGGCGGCCCTAACCTTATTAATAGCAGGCTTCCTGCCTTGGGTTTATATTGTTTCCAAAGATTTAACTATCACCGGAGTAAATACCGATGGAACCAATTACGGGAAGCCTGCTTATTTGCATTTTGTATTCCTGGCTTTCTTTCTTGTTTTTGCTTTAACGCCACGACTATGGGCCAAAAGAGCCAACCTGCTAGTTATACTATTTAACCTGGCCTGGGCCTTCCGAAATTTTCTTATCATCGGTCATTGTGAAGGCGGTGACTGTCCTGAAAAAAAGGCCGGACTTTTCCTGGTTTTGATCTGTTCAATAATAATGACAGTTAGTGCACTTTTCCCAGATATGAAATTGAAAAAGGAAAAATAAGTGTTTGAAAACGTCTGGATACTTTCCCTTTTATTAGTTTAGTGTTCTCTCATTCTTCTCACCACATCTTCATTCTTAAAAAATTTATGAATGAAAAAGATGTGTTCTATTTTATTAGTCTTCCTTTTGTTTAAGGGAAACGCCCAGGTAATTTTAACGGGAACCTCTCCTTCTCAATTACTGGATTTTTCAATCAATATGCCAGTGACTGCCGGAACTTCCGGTGGTTCAGTTTTTACCTCAGCTGGTTTTGAACCTGATCCTATGGTGGCAGGGCGCTTAAATTCAAATGCCTGGGCATTTTCAGGATGGTCCGATGGATCATTATTGTTTGGAGGAAGCCGGATCGCTGCTTCTACCGATTATACTAGAGGATCCACAGCGAATGCTGTAACAACAGGCGGCATTTATGCTTATACTGGATTACTTGCATCAGCTGCTAATCCGATGATGCTAATACAACCAGGTGGGGCAGATTGGGCACCGGGAACGATGACCTTAAAAATTAAAAATGGGAATGCCGTCATCATGCAATCATTGACGGTTCAATATGATCTCTATGTGAGAAATGATCAGGGCAGATCAAGTTCATTTATTTTTTCTCATGGATCGAATGACATTAATTATTCTGCAGCCCCTTCGCTTGATTATTTTTCTCCTGCCGCTCCCGATGTAGCGGGGCTTGTGCATATTGGTGCCGGACCTTCCAGAAACCTGACCATAACCGGGCTCTCTATTGCACCAGGAGCATTTTATTATTTGCGTTGGAGCAGTGAAGACATTTCCGGTTCGGGCTCAAGAGATGAGTTTGGGATTGACAATATTTTAGTCGTCGCAGATTTTGCGGAATCACCATTGCCGGTGAGCTTGCTGGATTTTCGTGTTGAGGTGAATGGTGAAAACAATTTGATCAGTTGGAAAACGGTTTTTGAACAGAATAACCGGGGATTTGAATTGCAGCGATCAGAAAATGGGATTGATTTTCAAAAGCTGGAGTTTATTCCCAGCACCGCGCTCATGGGCAATAGCCAGGAAGAAATTAAATATTCCTATACAGATATTCATGTGCAGGATCGATCCTGGTTTTACCGGCTAAGGCAGATAGATGAAGATGGGAGATATAGTTATAGTCCGGTAATTGTCTGCAAAAGGAATAGCCTTTTTTCCTGTCAACTAAGTGGCCCTTTTCCGAATCCTGTCTCCAATGAATTTTACCTGAGCATTATTACTAATCGGAAGGCTAACTGTTTTATGATCATTGTAGATGAGATGGGTCGTGAAGTAGAAAGAAAGCAGTTAACGTTTTCAGCCGGATCGAAAAAAATAATAATGAAAGCATCTGGATGGCCTGCGGGTCAATACTGGATCTGCATTTATTCTGCTGAAGGAATTTGTTTGGATATAAAACACCTGGTAAGATTATAAAATAAAAACCGGCAGGTCCCCCTGCCGGCATTATTATATCCGTCCCTATGAAAATATTTTTAGATCGTCGTTGATTATCTGTTTGAAATTAATGAGCGGCTATTACAAATTTGTCCATGGCTATGCTGCCGTTATCATTATTAGTTGAGCGAACAGTGTACATACCTGCTACGAGGTTAGTAACCTGCAAACTGTTAGATGAGTAAGATCTGAATTGGCGAACGATACGACCTGTCATATCCATGATGGTTACATCTCTTTCAGCTGTGACGTCAAAAACAATATTCACTTTACCATCATTACTTGGGTTAGGGAATAATACAATCTTGCTGCCTTTACCTAAGCCCTGGATGGCACGCACATCACTGTATTTAGAATTACCATCAATATCAGTTTGCTTCAGACGATACTGTGTCATACCGCTGTTACTGTTTAAATCGCTGTAGTTATAGTTCAGCTTTTCAGCACTGTTGCCATTTATTGCTTTAGAGGCAATAAAAGCAACTTGTTCCCATGTACCGTTGGTGTTTTTTTCAACGATGAATCCTCTATTGTTGATTTCGGTAACAGTCTGCCATTTCAGATCCACTACATCTTTTGTGCGTGCAGCTGTGAAACTGCTGAAAGTTACAGGCAGAGGAGCTCCGGCAACTGAAATTAAAGAAACGTTGCAGGGTGCAGAACTACCACATACAGAACCTGTATAAGAGGTGATGGTAACGATAACTGTTGTTATATTACAAGCTGTGAAATTAATGCTGGTATAATTACGCTGAACACCACTCTGGCCGCTGGCATCTACACAATCATTGATAACGGTAACACCACTTACAGTTACCCTCACTAGAATTCGTTTACTTCCAGATGTGGGGTTGATAAAGTCGAATGAAACCTTATGCAGGCAGGGGTTAGAGACGTCATTTATGAACCTGAAGGTGTTGGCTACAATTACAGGGCAAGATGCCTGGGCGTTTACTGAAGTAGAAATGTTAGTAAGAATAGCACAAAGAGCTACAATGAGTAGAGATTGCTTCACGAGTACGGGTTTTAGGGTTAACGAATTACTAAGTGCAATTACGGAATAGTTTTCTAGGGGTTTTCCGTAATGCTGATGTAAAAGTAACTCGAGTATTTGGTAAAAGCAACAGGTAGTTTGAAATTATTGCACTGATTGTCAAGTGTTTATACGAAGTAATTTTACGAAAAGTCCCGATAAAGGGGTGATATTTAATCTAATAACACATAAAATTAAATGACAATATCAATCAAAAATAAATTGAAAATATTTTTAAAGAAGGTATGTTTTGGGTGATTTTCCGACTTAATTATCAAAAAGACGGGCCACAAGAAAGGCAGCTCCTGCCGCTACCGCACCGATCAGCATTACCTTAATGGCGC
>JAYTXP010000266.1:0-2876 GCA_043742885.1 Chitinophagaceae bacterium
CCTGCAAGTCCGATAGATTATCTTAAAATACCTATTCAGACACTTAAGGTTGGTGCGATGGGAACGCATAATTGCCTGGGTTTGGCCAAAGCAAAAAACGCACGTATCCTGGTGGCTTCTACCAGTGAAGTATATGGAGATCCATTGGTACATCCGCAAACAGAAGAGTATTGGGGTAATGTAAACCCGGTAGGTCCGCGTGGTGTTTATGATGAAGCCAAAAGATACATGGAATCGATCACCATGGCGTATCATACTTTTCATGCAGTGCAAACAAGGATCGTTCGCATATTTAATACCTATGGTCCACGTATGCGACTGAATGATGGCCGCGCACTTCCTGCATTCATAGGACAGGCATTAAGAGGGGAGGATCTCACTGTTTTTGGCGATGGTTCACAAACACGAAGCTTTTGTTTTGTCAGTGACCTGGTTGAAGGAATTTACCGGTTATTGCAAAGTGATTATGACATGCCGGTAAACATTGGCAACCCCAATGAGATCACACTGAAAGATTTTGCCGAGGAAGTACTTGCATTAACCGGAGGGAAAGTAAAGATAATTTATAGAGAACTTCCTGCAGATGATCCTAAACAGAGAAAACCAGATATAACCAAGGCGAAAAATCTGCTGGGATGGGAACCAACCATCGGAAGAGCCGAAGGGTTGAAGGAAACCTATAATTATTTTAAAAGTCTTCCTTCAGAAGAATGGTATAAACAACCGAAGGAATTTGTCAGTCAACGTTAAAAATTATCTATGAGTATTTACAGCGACCTGCTGGATAAAAAATCAAAATTGGCCGTTATTGGTCTTGGATATGTGGGACTTCCTATCGCTCTTGAATTCGCAAGAAAGATGAGTGTTATAGGATTTGATATCAACGCGAAGCGGATCGGGCAGATGAAACAGGGAATTGATCCAAGCAATGAATTGAATAAAAAAGATTTTGAAGGATGCGATATTGAGTTCACCGACTCCCTCGATGTGTTGAGAGAAGCCCGCTTCTTTATAGTGGCAGTGCCTACACCAGTAGATGAACATAATGTGCCTGACCTGACTCCCGTAATAAAAGCATCGGAGACGGTTGGTAAAGTAGTGAAGAAAGGAGACTATGTAGTTTTTGAATCTACAGTTTATCCCGGATGCACGGAAGAAGATTGCCTTCCTGTAATTGAGAAATTATCCGGATTAAAAAATCCGAATGATTTTAAGATTGGCTATTCACCAGAACGAATTAACCCGGGAGATAAGAATCATACACTATCTTCTATTGTAAAAGTAGTTTCCGGTGCTGACGAAGAATCGCTGGATAATATTGCGAAAACCTATGAGCTGGTTGTGAAGGCAGGAGTGCATCGTGCTTCCTCCATAAAAGTAGCAGAAGCGGCAAAGATCATTGAGAATACACAAAGAGATCTGAATATTGCCCTGATGAATGAGTTGTCCATCATCTTCAATATGATGAAGATTAATACCTATGAAGTACTGGAAGCGGCAGGTACAAAATGGAACTTCCTGAAATTCCAACCAGGTCTTGTTGGGGGGCATTGCATTGGCGTTGACCCTTATTATTTAACTTATAAGGCGCGTGAATTAGGATATGATGCGGAAGTGATACTCGCCGGAAGAAATATCAACGATAATATGGCTAAATATGTGGCCCGCAGTGTAATTCAGCATATCATTAAATACAGCAGTGACGTGAAGTCTGCCAAGGTACTGATTAAAGGCGCCACCTTCAAAGAAAATGTAAGTGATATCAGAAATTCAAAAGTAGCAGATGTGGTAAAAGCGCTTAAATCCTATTATGTGAATGTGGAAGTGGAAGATCCACATGCAGATAGTGATGATCTTATGCATGAGTATGGATTTGGATTAGTAAAAGAAACCGGGAATGATTATGATGCCGTTATCGTTACTGTACCACACAATGAATATAAAGACCTTGATGACAGTTATTTTTCTTCCATAACACGTGATTATGGAATGGTAGCTGATCTGAAAGGCATTTTCAGAAATAAAATTGTTAACCGAACATACTGGAGTCTTTAATATGCCATTTACTATAACCGATTTTCCCGGACTGATAATTTATGAACCACCTGTTTTTGAAGACGAGAGAGGTTTTTTCTTTGAAGGTTTTAATGAAACTACCTTCAGGGAAGCAGGCATCAATGTTCAATGGGTACAGGATAATCAATCCTCCTCTTTTCATGGTGTGATCCGTGGCTTGCATTATCAGTTGCCGCCTCATGCCCAAACCAAACTTGTAAGAGTGCTGAAGGGTAAGGTGCAGGATATTGTGGTCGATCTTCGCGAAGGCTCGCCTACTTATGGCAAAAGCTATTCAGTGGTGCTTTCAGCGAAGAATAAAAAACAGATTCTAATTCCTAAGGGGTTTGCTCACGGATTTGCTGTGTTAAGCAAGAAAGCGGATATTCTTTATAAATGCGATACATTTTATAATAAAACCAGCGAAAAAGGAATCAAATATGATGATCCCGCACTGAATATTGACTGGAGTGTGCTTCCTGAGGAAACTATAGTTTCGGAAAAAGATCTTTTACTCGGTTCATTCAGCGACACGGCTGGAGATTTTACATTTTAATGCTAACCCGACAAAAAATACT
The DNA here is from genome assembly GCA_043742885.1 of Chitinophagaceae bacterium. Taxonomy (GTDB): domain Bacteria; phylum Bacteroidota; class Bacteroidia; order Chitinophagales; family Chitinophagaceae; genus JJ008. Next base: position 2,634 of record JAYTXP010000266.1, read on the forward strand.
GGTTACCGGCGCCAATGGTCAGTTGGGAAGTTCATTGCGTGATATTGCCGCGGATTTTCCTCAGTATGAATTTATTTTTCTTTCAAAGGAAGATCTGCCCATTCATCGCGCTGAAAGACTTCAGCATTATTTCAGTTTAAATCAGCCGCAATGGCTGATCAATTGTGCGGCCTACACAGCAGTAGACAAAGCTGAAAAGGAAAAAGACCTGGCCATGGAGGTGAACGGCGAAGCTCCGGGATT
>JAYTXP010000267.1:0-7179 GCA_043742885.1 Chitinophagaceae bacterium
AATAAAAACAAATTTCTGGCTTCTTTTCTCACCTCATCTGGTACAGGGCGCTGTTTAAGTGCGTTTCGGTTGATACCATATGACCATTGGGCATAGAGAGTAAGATTACACAGACTAAGATTAATGCCATAAATGCTAAGAGCATACCATTTTAGCGTATCATGAGCCAGCACCCGGGTGCTGAATGGAACAAGACATACTACCATATAAAATAATACGCCCAGAAAAATAAAATACCGGTTGCTTCTGCTTATATATTCAAATATCATCCGGTGACCATACCACATGATCCCGAGTACTATAAAGCTGATAGCATAACATAGAAATTCAGTTTTTACCTCCTGGAATGCATGAACCAGGTCGGACCAGTTATCTCCTTTTAGTACTGGCAAGGCCAGTTCAATGGCAAGGATTGTCATGGCTACACTAAATATACCATCACCAAGGGCTTCCAGCCGGCCCGATGACATATGCAACTTTTCTGGTAATTCGGTCTTCATTCTATTCTATCTTTTTAAAAGGGATTAATTAAATTTATTTCAAATTTTAAAAATGCGGCTACTTTTCTCACTATTATTGTTTTTCCCCCTGATCCTAATGGCCCAGGATTGCAAATTGAAAACGGAAAAGGATCCTTTTACTAAAGAAATTAAATTTTCTACTGGTTTTACTTATTTTGACGGGGGCTCAGTTACAATTGACGCTGATTCTAAAGAGATCAACTTCCTTTTCAATATTGAAGGACCAGACCGTTGCTTTGATGCGAATACCACGATTGAGTTTTATTTTGAAGGTTTGAAAGGGAAAACCAGTTCCCGTAATCAAGGTACTATGAATTGTGAGGGGTTATTTCAACTCGTCTATAAAAATTCAAATAATAATCCCACCACTCTATTACAAAGGATATTGACCAGAAAGGTGACCCAGGCCATACTGATGGTTGATGAAAAAAAACCAATAACAGTCGTTTTCGCGCCTAAAGAACAGGAGGCCTTTATGGTGCTGGCAAATTGTCTTTATAGTGAAGCAAAGAAATTAATACAATGAGAGAAAGTTGAGGGTTCAATGTTTAAGGATGAACTATAAAAAAAGTGGCTAAGATTCTCAGCCACTTTTTTTATAGAGGTATCCTCAACCCTCAACCTTTATTCATTAATATCTGTAATGATCTGATTTGAACGGACCTGCCTTGGTGATGCCAAGATATTCAGATTGCTCTGTTGTCAGTTCATCCAGTTCAACACCGATCTTGCCCAGGTGCAATCTTGCTACTTTCTCGTCAAGATGCTTAGGAAGAACGTAAACCTTGTTCTCGTAATTCTTTCCGTTTGTCCAGATCTCCAGCTGAGCCAGTGTCTGATTTGAAAAAGAATTACTCATTACAAATGAAGGGTGACCGGTAGCGCAACCCAGGTTCACCAGGCGACCTTCAGCCAGCAAAATGATATCCTTACCTTCTACATTATAAAGATCTACCTGTGGTTTGATCGTATCCTTGGTCTCACCATAATTATTATTCAACCAGGCCACATCGATCTCAATATCGAAGTGTCCAATATTACATACTATGACCTTATCTTTCATCGCGCGGAAATGTTTTTCAGTGATCAGGTCACGACAACCGGAAGCCGTTACTACAATGTCTGCCTCTTTAACCGCATCGATCATTTTCTTCACTTCAAAACCATCCATTGCCGCCTGAAGCGCACAAATAGGATCTACCTCAGTTACAATTACACGACAGCCGGATCCCTGCAATGAAGCAGCGGAACCTTTACCCACATCACCATAACCTCCAACAACAGCTACTTTACCAGCCATCATTACATCTGTGGCACGACGGATCGCATCAACTAATGATTCTTTACAGCCATATTTGTTATCGAATTTTGATTTAGTAACGGAGTCGTTTACGTTAATAGCTGGAACTGGCAGAGTGCCTTTTGCCATACGCTCATATAAACGATGTACACCTGTAGTAGTTTCTTCAGTAATTCCTTTAATATGCTGAACCAGTTCAGGGTAAGTATCCAGAACCATATTGGTCAGGTCGCCACCATCGTCCAGGATCATATTCAACGGGCGTTCGGCGCTACCAAAAAATAAGGTTTGCTCAATGCACCAGTCAGCCTCTTCAATGGTCTGACCTTTCCAGGCAAAAACACCAATACCCGCGGCAGCAATAGCGGCAGCGGCATGATCCTGCGTGGAAAATATATTACAGGAGCTCCATTTTACTTCAGCACCCAGAGCTGTAAGGGTTTCAATCAGCACAGCGGTTTGAATGGTCATATGAAGGCAACCAGCTATACGAGCGCCTTTTAAAGGTTGTGAAGGACCGTATTCTTTGCGGATACTTATAAGACCTGGCATTTCCGCTTCAGCCAGACGGATCTCTTTTCGTCCCCATTCCGCCAATGAAATATCGGCGACTTTATACGGCAGACTGAAATCGATGGATTTTGTAGTTGTTGACATATTTTCTTTTTTTCAGTGGGCAAAGGTAAGATAAATGCGCCAAATGCCTGCCAATGAATAGATCGATATTTCCCGGCTATTATTACCTTTATGTACAAATTATCTATGCCCGATTACGACACGTTGTCCGAAGCCATTAATGAACTACGCAAAAGAGGCTATACGCTGGATTTTAATCTTGCAGAAAACTGTATTCTTTGTAACAAGGAAAGTTTTGATCCTGATGATTTTGAGATCGTAGCGTTTTACCGTTTTGAAGGTGACTCTGATCCTGCAGATGAGTCTGTATTATATGCTATTGAATCAAAAAAAGGCGATAAAGGAATATTGGTCTCGGGGTATGGAATTTCAGCAGAAGGAATGAGTGCGGACCTGGCTCAAAAACTGCAGATGGATACCAATAGATGATTTAATCCACTCTCATGAAATATTATAATAAAGTCATTCTTATTTTTCTTTGCCTGCTTCCGGAATTGGTGAAGGCTCAGTCAAAGGACAGTATCAAATTGATCTGCCCACTTCAGGAAGCGACCATTGTACCTCCATCTAAATCCACCATACAATATGATGAAACCGATCTATGCGTTGTTATTGTCAGCCGTCCTGATACCACTGTTAGATGTGTAGGCGCAGGCAGGATCACGAATATTGAATACACAGAAGAATCAGGTTATGGAGTGGTACTGTTCTCACGTATCAATGGAAAAGATTATTATTTCTGGTTCACAGGAATGAAAAAACTATTGGTTAAGCGAAATGATGTGGTTAAAGTTGGACAACCACTGGGCTATATCAATCCGGGGGATAAGATCGATTTGACCATGTATGAATTTGAAACGCCGGTAGATCCAACGCTTTTTCTGAACTGCCCTGTATTTAAAAGAGGGGTTTAAATTCCGATCTTTTTCTCCATTGCATAGTCATTCATAAAAAATCCATTTCCAATATCAATATTTTCTTCGCTGATGATCTCAAAACCCAGTTTCTGATAAAAAATAAGGGCTTTATTATTTCTGTTCACATTCAGATGAAGAGCAATGGCACCCTTTCTTCCCATTGCAGAAAGGATTTGATCGATGACGAATTTACCAACACCTTTTCTCTGCATATTTGGCAGGAGGTAGATCTTATGTAATTTATAAATGCCCGGAGACTCCAGACCAAATGAAGCAAAGCCAACCGGTTCCCGACCGTCATTCACGATCACAAATTCATTATTTTGTTTTAACTGTTCCTTCAAGGCGTTTTCACTATACATCATCTGCATCATATGATCAATCTGTTGTGTGGAAATAATGCTGGCATAAGTGCTTGGCCATATTTTTTGACTAAGATCACGTATCAGCGGAATGTCTGATTCATTTGCCCTTCGCAGATTTAATTTTTCAGTGGGTCTGAATTTTCGCTGGGAGAAAAGCCGGTGCTTATAAATTAGTTTCATACTAAGACGAAGCGCAAGGATAAAAGAAACTACGGCGCCCCCAAATAAGGCGAGTTCTGAAGCATAGCGTGTAATTTCCGGCGATTGCTGCCAGAATAGAAACGTATCAAAGATACCGTGAAAAAGAACCGCCCAGAACAAACCCAGCAGCATCAGTCTTTTTTCCCTGGAAGGTTCAAATTTTGCTCTGCCGATATGGTATCCCATCAATACACCGAAAGTGGCATGAGCAGGAACTGATAAGAACATACGCAGAAAAGCAACTTGTAAACCATGACCCGACTGAGCAGAACCATATACGTACAAGATATTCTCCAGCGTGGCAAATCCCATACTGACCATTACACTGTAAACTATTCCATCAAAAGGTTCATCAAAACTTTTTTGTCTGTAGGCATAGTATCGCAGAGCGATAAATTTGCAAGATTCTTCCGCAAGTGCAATGATGAAAAATGATTTAACTGCGATGCCAGTAGCATTTTCGGCAACCTGTTTATCAAGGAAGGTTTCAATGAAGAATGCAGGAATGATGGCTAGGACACCATAAAGAAAACTCATCACCAGGTTTAATGCGGGCTCCCGGTTATAAATATCCCTGGTAAATATAAAAAGGCAGATGGCTAATCCCGGTGCAATGGCCAGCGCTATAAGAACCACTATTTATCTTTTCCTCCAAAAATACGTTTTAAGAGTCCTTTTTTCTTTGGTTGATCTACCGGTGCGCCTATAGGTTTACCATCATCCTCTTTTTTTATGGGTGTTTTGGAACTGCTGTCTTTTTTGATCTTTTTATTTTCCTCTTGTAATGGTTTGGATTCAGGACCTATTGAATCACTTCCGTAATTATTTCCATAATCTTTTTCGTTTCCTACTCCCATATTATCCCCTTCTGCTCCGGGTACAGGATCCTGGTCGCTCACAATGATATCGGCACTATTGATCTCATTTTCCAGTTCGGCGGGCTTCACAAACTTTGCATCTTTTTCAATTCCCAATTTTGGATTGGCCAATACTTTGCGAAGAAAATATTCAGTTATGGGGCGTGATATACGGGAACCATCGCCCTGGTTACGCATAAAATTATATTCAAAGCCAACCCATGAGCCAGCCAGTAACTGAGGAGTATATCCGATGAACCATGCATCCGCATTATCATTAGTTGTACCGGTTTTACCACCCATTTCTGCTGCGCCTATACGAGTGCGCATGCCGCGAGCAGTACCTTTATCAACCGTACCCTGCATCATACGTGCCATAGTATAGGCGGTTACCTCACTGATCACCTCTTTTCTATTAACAGAGAAATCAAATCTTTTTATTACGTTGCCATTACGATCTTCAATACGACTAATGTCATAAGGATGTGTTGAAAAACCTCTTCCGGCAAACATGGTATAACCCCAAAGCATTTCATACAAGGAAAGATCACAGGTTCCCAGGGCAATAGAAGGGTAGGGCTTTACCGGTGTAGGAATATTGATTCTCCTTAGAAAATCTGAAAACTGCTGTGGGCCCACCTGTTTCATTATATATGCGGTCGCACAGTTTTTGGAAAAGGCAAGCGCATCCGCCATAGTCATCGTGCCTCCCTTGCAGTCTCTTCCTGAAGGAACCCAACCGGAACCAGGGAAAAACTGGGCTTCGTTTTCAACTATCGTCTCTGGTGTAAATCCTCTTTCTTCCATTGCCTGTGTATATAGAAAAGGTTTGATTGTAGAACCAACCTGCCTTTTAGTGTTGAGGTTTACGTGGTCATTTTTATAGGTCTTATAATTTATACCACCCACCCATGCTTTGATCTCTCCTGTGATCGGATCCATGGCCATAAAGCAGGCCTGTTCCATCTGAAGATGGTATTTAATAGAATCCATCGGAGTCATTACGGTATCCTTTTCAAAGCGGGTATTCCAGGCAAATACCTTCATCTGTACTTTCACCTGGAAACTTTCTTTTATCTCCTGATCACTCAAACCATCTTCTTCCAGATTTTTCCACCTATCTGATTCCTTCATTGCTTTTTCAAGCAACTTCTCATGACCTTTCCACACCGAACCATTTTTCATTTCCCCACGCGCGCTGATCCCTTTTTGCAGGAAAGACATTTGTTCAGCCATACCTATTTCAGCATATTCCTGCATCTGGGTATTTATAGTAGTGTAGATCTTTAAACCGTCATTATATAAACTATAACTGTCTCCGTTTGGCTTTTTAATAACCTTTAGAATACCTTTTAATTCTTCTTTTAAAACCTCTCTGAAATAGGGAGCATAACCAGCGTTCTCATCCAGTTTTCGATAATTGAGTGTAATGGGAAGGGCTTTAAGCCTTGCTGCTTCCTGTGGTGTAAGTTTGCCATTCACTTCCATCTGGGACAGCACAATATTCCTTCTTTCCTTGGCAGCTTTAGGGTTGCGAACAGGATTATAGATTGTATTCCCTTTAAGCATTCCTACAAGCAGGGCGGCTTCTTCCACATTCAATCGATCGGGTTCTTTTTGAAAATAGGTGCGGGCTGCATTTCGAATGCCATAAATATTATTTCCAAAAGGAACTGTATTCAGATATAATGTAAGTATCTCTTCCTTTGTAAAATTCTTTTCCAATTTGATCGCAATGATCCATTCCTTCAATTTTTGTAACACACGCAGCGCGCGATTTGAAGCTCTTTCATTAAAAAGGTTAAGTGCCAGTTGTTGGGTAATGGTGCTTCCGCCTCCTTTCGATCCAAGAGTAACTATAGCGCGAAGGGTTGATTTGAAATCAATTCCACTATGACTTAAAAACCGCTCATCTTCAGTCGAGATCAACGCGTTGATCACATGCTGTGAGATGTCATGATATTTTACATTACTTCGATTGCCTTTGTCGGTATAATATTTACCCATCAATGTTCCATCTTCTGCATATACTTCAGATGCCTGTAATACAGAAGGGTTCTCCAATTCACTCAGGGAAGGCATTTTGCCAAAAACACCGAAATTGATCAGCACGATCAGGAGGATAAAGGCGCCAAGTGAACCGAAGAAAATACGCCAGAAGATTCGAACGGCTTTTTTCATATGATCATTAATGATTGTTAGCCGAAATTATGAAAAAGCCTGCCGGAGCCACCAAATATTTGGTTAATTATATGGTGAAAAAAGCATATTAACGATTGACTCACTAAAATTTACCGTGTAAATACTGGTTGAGGAAATTTTTGTATGCTTCCAGATCCTTATTTGACTTAAGCACTTCTAGGTTCTTGTCGGTAAGAATAA
>JAYTXP010000268.1:0-6394 GCA_043742885.1 Chitinophagaceae bacterium
GTCATAAGAAAGCAAGAAGAAGCTTCCAGTTCTCTCAACGTTAATTCATCTGGCCATGAGCCACGAGCTGCGAGCTTTGAGCTCATAGCTCATAGCTCGTAGCTCACAGCTAAAATAAAAAAATGGAAAACAATACATCATTACAACAGCAATTGCTCGACGCGGGTGTTCATTTCGGTCACCTGAAGAAGAAATGGAACCCTAAAATGCTTCCTTACATCTTCGCTGAGAAGAAAGGGATACACATCATTGATCTGAATAAGACAGTGGAGTGTTTGCAGGATACATCGGCTGCATTGAAGCAGATCGCCCGCAGTGGTAAGAAGATCCTTTTTGTAGGAACAAAAAAGCAGGCAAAAGACATCGTGAACGAATGCGCAAAGCGCGTTAATATGCCTTTTGTTACTGAGCGTTGGCTGGGTGGTATGCTGACCAACTTCAACACCGTTCGTAAGAGCGTGAAGAAGATGCAGAGCATTGAGAAAATGCTGGGTGATGGGTCTTTCGACAATATCACTAAAAAAGAACGTTTGACTCTCAGCCGCGATAAAGATAAAATGGAAAAAGTATTGGGGGGTATCGCTCAATTGGGTCGTGTACCTGCCGCTTTGTTCATCATTGATATCGGACATGAGCATATCGCATTGGCTGAAGCAAAGCGTTTGGGCATCACCACCTTTGGTGTGGTAGATACCAATTGCGATCCTAATAAAGTTGACTATGCGATCCCTGGTAATGATGATGCTACCAAATCTATCGCCATCATCGTGAATTATATCGTTGCTGCCATCGCTGAAGGACTTGCTGAAAGGCAGGCTGCTAAAGAAGATGATCTGGACGATCAGAACGATGATGAGAAAGAAAGAAAAGCAGCCAAACTTCTTGCAGAAGCGGAAGCTGAAGGCGGACGTGGTGGTCGTGGTCGCGGTCCCGGTGGTGCAGGTGGTGGAGGTGGACAACGCCGTCGTTCAACAGGACCTGGTGGTGGAAGCAGGGGACCTGGTGGAGCGAGGAGGTAGTTAGGAGTCGGGAGTCGGGAGTCTGGAGTCGGGAGTCGTTAGTCGGGAGTTTGATTTGTATACTATTCAAGCTCACAGCTCAAGGCTCATGGCTCATAGCTTCTTCGATCTTTATTAATTTTTAAAGTCATAAAAAATGAGTACTGTAACAATAAGCGCACAGGATATAAACAAACTCCGCCAGATGACTGGTGCGGGAATGATGGATTGTCGTAAAGCATTGACAGAAACAAATGGTGATTTTGAATCAGCTATTGACTGGTTGCGTAAGCAGGGACAGAAAGTAGCCGCGAAAAGAGGTGATCGTGAAGCAAAAGAAGGTGTGGTGATCGCAAAAACTACTGCCGATAATAAAACCGGTATGGTAGTATGTGTGAGCTGTGAGACTGATTTCGTTTCTAAGAATGCGGATTTCGTAGCCTTTGGTCAGAGTATCGCTGATGCGGCTATTGCCAATAATGTAAATTCTCTCGAAGAGCTAATGAATTCAAAAGCCGGTGCTGCTACCGTAGCAGAATTGGTGAATGATAAACTGGCTGCTATCGGCGAGAAGATTGGTGTAACAAAATTTGAAAGGATCAATGCGCCTTATGTAGCTTCTTATATTCATGGAGCTTATCGTATTGGTGTGTTGGTAGGAATGGATAAAGAAGCAGCAGATGCGGGTAAAGATATAGCCATGCAAATCGCAGCGCTGAATCCGGTTGCAGTAGATGCGGCCAGCGTTTCCGCTGATGTGATCGCACGTGAAAAAGATATCATTATGGAACTGATGAGACAGGATCCTAAGATGGCGGGTAAGCCGGATGAAATGTTATCTAAAATTGCTGAAGGCAAAATGGGCGCTTTCTTTAAAGAGCAAACCCTAACGGCACAGGCTTTTGTAAAAGATGGCAGCAAAACAGTAGCTGATTATTTAAAAGAAAGCGGAAATGTTACCATTACTTCTTTCAAGCGTGTAGCGCTCGGATAATAATTAGTTTAAATTATATCTTTAAGGTCCTGCCAAAAGCGGGACCTTTTTATTTATCAATTACTTCCTATGGAGGATTATTTTAAGTCGAATAAAGAAATTTGGAACCAGCGAACACTTATCCACAAGGACTCTGCCTTTTATGATCTTGAAGGATTTAAAAAAGGAGATCCCGCGCTTCGCAGCATTGAATTAAATGAATTGGGTGATGTGAAAGGGAAAACCCTTCTCCATCTACAATGTCATTTTGGAATGGATAGTCTGGATTGGGCACGACGCGGAGCAAAAGTAACAGGCATGGATCTTTCTGATGTAGCTATTCGAGCTGCAACTGATCTGAATGAGGAAATGGGATTGGAAGCCCGTTTTATTTGCTGCAATGTGTATGATCTCCCCAGTCAACTAAGTGAACAATTCGATATCGTATTCACTACCTATGGTGTAATCGGATGGTTGCCCGATCTGAATAAATGGGCCGCCGTGGTGGCCAACCATTTAAAGCCCGGAGGTATTTTTTATATGGCAGAGTTTCATCCATTCATATGGACCTTTGATGATGATTTTACACATATAAAATATCATTACGAAAACCATGAGGTAATTGTGATCGAGAACCAGGGAACCTATACTGACCGGCAGGCCGATATACAAGGAAGGGAATATAGTTGGAACCATAGTTTGAGTGAGGTTCTGAATGCCCTTCTGAATGAGGGAATGGAATTGGAATTTTTCAATGAACATATGTATTCGCCCTATTCCTGTTTCAAAAATATAGTGGAGTCTGCTTCCGGTCAATGGCAGATCAAAGGAATGGAAGGAAAAATTCCAATGGTGTACAGTTTACGAATGAAAAAGCGTTAAAGGCCGTATCTTCACAACGATTATAATCTCCTCAAATTATGTTGCCAAAATACAAGAGAATTCTCCTTAAACTTTCCGGTGAAGCATTGATGGGTGATAAAAGCTTTGGCTTTGACAATGATGTGATCGCGCAATATGCAGCGGACATCAAGACCATTACGGAATTGGGTGTGCAGGTAGCCATCGTGATAGGCGGAGGTAATATTTATCGTGGCATGAATGAAGCAGAGACGGGTATTGAAAGGGCGCATGGAGATTATATGGGTATGCTGGCCACTGTAATTAATGGAATGGCCCTGCAGGCAGGTTTAGAAAAAGTGGGAGTGTACACTCGTTTGCAGAGCGCCATCAAAATGGAACAAATTGCAGAACCTTATATACGTCGCCGGGCAATACGTCATCTTGAAAAAGGAAGGGTAGTGATCTTCGGTGCAGGAACGGGTAATCCTTATTTTACTACAGACACGGCCGGTTCATTAAGGGCAATTGAGATCAATGCAGATGTGATTTTAAAAGGGACCAGAGTAGAAGGAATTTACACTGCTGATCCGGAAAAAGATCCTACCGCTACAAAATATAATGTGATCACCTTCCAGGAATGTCTTTCTCAAAATCTTAAAGTGATGGATATGACAGCCTTCACTTTATGTATGGAGAATGGACTGCCTATCATTGTTTTTAATATGAACAAGGAAGGAAATCTTCGTCGCGTTGTAACGGGCGAAAAGGTCGGAACCCTGGTTAAGGGTTAATTTACTAAGTAATTTCCCCATAGATTCTATTGCAGTAACTACTATCTTCAAGGGCCTATCCACGCCTGTGAGAAACTATTGAACGTAGGAGACCAACGTTTTTAATAGTTTGACTGCTTAAATGAATACCCCCCTGCCACTTACCATTATTGAGCTGCTAATACTAATAGCAGGCGGCATCATGCTGGGCATTACTATACACTTCTTTATTGTAAGCAGAAAGGCCCTGAATGAAAGTTCTCCAATTGCTAAACAAAAAATAAATCGCGAACTCGAAGAGAGAAAACTTCGCTACCTAAATGATATTGACTGGAAGAATAAAGAGATCGAAGAATTGAGACTGAGCATGATCAAAATAAAAGAGGAGAATGATGAGCTGGCACTGGAAGCTGAAGAGATGCGTGAAAAATATCGAAAGATCAAAGATCAGGTGCCGCCGGTTGCAGAAATCAAACAGGTACAGGAAGATCGTACAGAGATTGCAAAACAATTAAAGGAAACACAGATAGAACTACAAACTTATGGTGATAAAATTGGTGAAATGCTTTCTCGAATCGGAGGTCATGATCTTATCGGACCAAAACAAAAAAAACTGGAAGAAGAAAATGAGATGCTTCAAATACAAGTAGAAGAGCTCACACTGAAATTGGAAAAAGTATTACATGCTACCACACAGAAAAAGGAAATCAGCGCGGAAATGAGCAGCATGCTTGATAACGCCTTAAATGAATTTCAATCACTTCAGGAAAAGATTGGTAAGCTGGAGACGCAATTAAATTCTTCTCATCGTCAGAATATGGATTTTGAAGATACACAGGAAGAAAACATGAAGCTGACCCGATTGCTTGAAGAAGAAAAAAACCGTTCCAGTGCCTTGAATATGGAGAATCGCGAATTAAGAGAAGATTTTAATGAGACAGAAGATAAATTACGGGAAGCTAATTTTCAGCGGCAGCAAATGCAGAAAAAGATCGCTTACCTCGAAGAATTGAATATGGATCTTCAATCGGTTGCAGAAGCAAATAATAAATTGCAAAACCAACTAAAGCGTATTGGGGAACTGGAAAGTATGTTGCAGATGTTGTCGGAGGAGAAGTCGGAGCTGCGGAGGAAGAATGGTGAATCAGAAGATTATGAGGAATGAATAAAGAGGGTCAATAAGTGAATAGGTCAATAGGTGAATAAAATTGTGCTGGCTGAAAAATGTGTAATCAATGGGCAGAAGACCCATTCACCTATTCCCCTGTTGTTTAATTACCTTTGCCCCCCAACCCCTCCTATCATGACTCGTATATCAGACATCCGCAAAACCTACTCCCAAAAAAAACTGGTCGAAGAAAAAGCAAACCCCGACCCCTTTCAGCAATTCACAAAATGGTGGGAGCAGGCGGTTGAGGCGGATATTGAAGAAGTGAACGCGATGACACTGGCCACTGCATCGGCAGATGGTATTCCTTCTGCACGAGTCGTATTATTAAAAGAATACAATAAGAAAGGATTTGTGTTCTTCACTAATTATGAAAGTTTCAAGGGAAAACAATTGGCGGAGAATCCAAAGGCATGTCTTGTTTTTTTCTGGAAAGAATTGGAAAGGCAAGTCAGGATCACGGGATTAGTTTTAAAAATTGACAGCAAAGAAAGTGAAGCCTATTTTAATTCAAGGCCCCATGAAAGTCAGGTAGGTGCCCTGGTTTCTCCACAAAGCCAGGTAATTGCCAGCAGAGAATGGTTGGAACAGGAATATAAAACCAGCATCGAACAATTTAAAGATAGAGAAGTGCCCAGGCCCGCTCATTGGGGTGGCTATATAGTAAAACCTGTCATGATCGAGTTTTGGCAGGGACGCCCGGGTCGGTTACATGACAGGTTGCAATATTCTCTGAAAGAAGATGGTCAGTGGAAAATAGAAAGACTAGCTCCTTAATCTTTCTTCTTCGGGGCCGCTTTCTTTTTCTTGGCAGGTCTGCTTTTGCCAAATGATCCTTTAGAACGTTTTCCTTTAGCGGTCTTTTTGTCGCCTTTTCCCATTTTTATTGATTTTGAACTGCAAAAATAATTAAAAAAGCCCTGATGATAGTCAGAGCTTTCGAATGAGTTTGAATTAGTTTAAAGTCTTGCGGCTAATTCCTTCCCCGCTTTGAAACGAGCTACTTTTTTAGCCTTGATTCGGATCACTTCATTGGTCTTTGGGTTTCTACCGTTACGGGCTTTATGTTTTGATACGGAGAAGGTGCCAAAGCCAACCAGAGTTACTTTACCTCCACCTTTAAGTGTTTTGGTTACTGCCTCAATAAATGAATCAAGGGCAGCATTTGCTTCTGTTTTAGTTATCCCAGTGTCTTCCGCCACCTTGGCAATTAAGTCAGCTTTGTTCATAGTAGAAAGTTAATACTTGAAGTGGACAAATTTAGAGGCTTTTTGAAACCTGCAAAATTAATTTACGCTCTTCCCACATTCAATCCACAACCTGCATTACAGAACGGAAAGCGATGAATTTCTCACCCCATTTTTGTAACGCTTTTTTACGTAGTTCATCCGCATATTTTTGGATATAGAGGTTATAATTTGCCTTGCTTTCCGCAAAATACTGCACAGCATAGGTTGGCCCCTCGCTTTCATCTATTTCCAGTAATCGAAGTATCGTAGCCTTTGAAAAGCAACCTGTGGCGATGATTTCCGGGATATGTTCCACTTTCATCCATTGCAACCAGGCGGAGGAGATGGAGGGGTCGGTTTTGATGGTTACGTTATAAATAATCATATAAAGGTTGAGCTGTTGAGCATATACA
>JAYTXP010000269.1:0-4090 GCA_043742885.1 Chitinophagaceae bacterium
TGAATTCAATCCTTTCACCGCAATAAATAAAGAGCCAGGCCCCGCCTTCCTCGAATCAGTCTGAATATCACTTACCACAGTTTCAGTAGATCCTTCCAGGAATCTTATCGCCACTTTATATAATACTTCACTTAACAGCACTTTTTTTTATTCAACTCAATTCAAGAATTACTGTCAGTCCCTTTATCAGTAAAGTGCCGGGATTGACAGATTGATTTACTACTTTACCCCGACCTTTCACCGCGACTTTTATTCCCATATTCTCCAGCAGATATATCGCGTCCTTCAATCCCATACCTCTTACATTCGGCATCAATTCAGCTTCTACTTTCATTGCTTTCATTACGGGTTTATTCGCAGCTGCGTAAGCGTATACCTGTGTCCAATTATGCTGAGCCCCTGAATCCACAAATGGCATGGACATATTTTTCAGTACTTTTTTTACATCGGGTGAGTAGCCAGCATAGAAAAAAGCCGAACTGTCTTTTACCAGTGCAATTCGTGAAGGATCTTTTTGCTCCACATAACGGGCGAATAGTTTGGCCGCGATCTCACGAAATACCGGACCCGCTACAGAACCACCATAATGTGATGCAGCATGTGGCTTAGTTCTTATGACAACTATACAGGTATACTGAGGTTTGTCCGCAGGGAAATACCCAACGAACGTAGCCTGATAAACACCGTCGCCATATTTAATTTTTCCATCAGACACGTGTGCTGTTCCAGTTTTTCCGGCTACGCTGAAAGGGATATCCTTGAATGTTTTTTTCGCTGTTCCTTCTGTTACCACCATTTCCATCGCACTCCTAGCTGCCGAAATCACTTCCGGTTTGCAGAGCTGGTCTTCCATTACTTCCGTATTAAATTTTTTCAACATCGAACCACTGCGCTGAATGCTGCTTACCAGGTATGGTTTTACCATTTTACCATTGTTAGCAACCGCATTATAAAGTGTGAGTGTATGTAACGGACTAATATTAATGCCATAACCAAAACTTACCCAGAGCATATTCATTAAACCGCCGGCATCTCTTTTAAATGAAGTGATAGCGGGCTTTGGTACATTGGGAAGATCGATCGGTGATCGCTGATCAAGATGGAAACGATGCAGATATTTTTTCATCTCTTCGGGATTTGATCCGAAAGCCTTATAAGCCAGTTTGCTCATACCCACATTGGAGCTATGCGCGAAACATTCTTTCACTGTTAGTAAGGGACGAGGTGATCTCTCTGCATCCACTACATCACGGGGCACAGGAGCTACTCTCATTCTTCCCGCGCTTCCCACTTCTACCATATCATTTGGAAGACTGCTACCTGATTCAAGTACAGACAATAAGGTTGCCAGTTTAATAGTTGATCCCGGCTCTGTAGTGCGTAAAGCATAGTTATCATCTTCCCAATAACTGCCATCGGGGCGGCGACCAAGATTTGCCAGGGCTTTGATCTTTCCTGTAGTCGTTTCCATTACAATGGCGGTACCGTAGGGACCTTCACATTGCAACATCATACGCATTAAAGCAGTTTCAGTAATGTCCTGAATATTTACATCGATAGTTGTATAAATATCCTTCCCATTCTCCGGATCTGTTTGGATTCCATCAACAGTGATGGGGGTACCACCCGCAATATATCTTACGAGTCTTTGTCCGTCATGGCCGGAAAGAAGGCTGTCAAATTTTCTTTCAATACCTACATTTTGTTTCCTTGTCTTACCATCATCATCAACAAATTCTCTTGAAAGTCCGATCGTGCGATTTGCGAGTAAACCAAAAGGCGAAAGTCTTTTACTATTAACATCGACGATCACACCGCTTTTATTTTTTCCAAGACGTACCAGCGGAAAATCACGGAATACTTTATATTCTGCAAAGCTTAATTTTTTGCGAAGCTGATAATAGCGGTCATTATTATTAAAAGCGAGGTTGAGTTCCTTTTTATATTGTTCGGCAGTTTTATCACCAAAAAAACCAGACATAGCAATGCAAAAGGAATCGAGATTCTCGCTGAATCTTTTTCCTTTCTTTTCGCGAAGACCGTCAGCGGCCAGGTCCATATAAACATCAAATGTGGGAATGGAAGTACTGAGCATTTGCCCGTCTTCACTAAAGATGGTACCCCGTGTAGCGGTCAGAGGTATGAAGCGCTGGTGGAGACTGTCACTCATGCTTCTCCAGTATTTACCCTGGAATCGTTGAATGTAGAACGCTCTACCGAGTACAAGCAAACTAAGCAAGGTTATGCCCAGAAAGCTTAGATATACTCGCCACAGTATGTCTTTTTTGACTTCCAATGTTCGTTTGATCCGCAGTTGCGGATGGGGTTTTAGTTGTTTTCCTATCGATCTTTTTCTTCGCTCAATTATCCCTGGTGGGCGCTACTGAATCCCGAAGGACGATCGGAGCACCTGTCAGTTCCTTTAATCCCATTGGCTCTACGGCCCTTACTACTTCACTCTGCTTACTTTGTCCCATCACTTTACTTTTCACATCCACATACTCGTATTGCAGTTCCTTCACTTCTTTTGTTCTAAGATTAATAGCCCGAATGGTCTTATCAGCGTAGTGACCATTATAGATGTAGATCACTGCGAGGAATGCGAGGAACAAGAAGAACGGAACCTGTTTTACTACTGACTGATAATTCAGCAAGTGTTTCCAGCCTTTTTTTACTGAAGGCTGTTTGTTCTGGGCGGATTCCATTATCCGCTCTTCCGGATCGTTGATCATCACATCGGGTTGTTCCTGCATCTTTCGGGTTTAACTATGGTTTTTCTTAACTGGCAGGGTCTTTATCATTGGATATTGGATTTACCCCTATATTTTATATTCAATTAAAAGCAGGCGTTCTGCCCTTCTGTTTTATTCTTCTGTT
The DNA here is from genome assembly GCA_043742885.1 of Chitinophagaceae bacterium. GTDB lineage: Bacteria > Bacteroidota > Bacteroidia > Chitinophagales > Chitinophagaceae > JJ008. Next base: position 2,878 of record JAYTXP010000269.1, read on the forward strand.
TTCTTTTCCGCGATCCTCAGTTTTGCACTTCGCGATCTTGGATTTCTTTTCAATTCTTCTTCTGAAGCAGTAACCGGTTTTTTGTTTACCAGTTTTAAATAATTTACCGGCTCGGTATTGATAAAAGGATTCTGTTCGGGTTCTTCAAAAGAACCGCGTCTGAAAAAATTCTTGACCAACCTGTCTTCAATAGAATGAAATGTAATGATGGCTGCCCGGCCTCCTGGTTTTAGCAGGGTAGGTATCTGAATCAGCATCTCTCTAAGCGCTCCGGTTTCATCATTCACTTCGATGCGTAAAGCCTGGAAGACCTGGGCAAAGTACTTGTTGGGGTTTCCTTTCACTATTTCCCGAATGGCGTTCTTGAATCCTTCAATGGTTTGAAGCGAAACAGTGGAACGAAGATCAACGATAGTGCGGGACAGCGTTTTCGCGTTTGTGACCTCTCCATACTGCTCGAACAATTTGTGCAACCGTTCTGCTGTGTAGGTATTGATCACATCCGCCGCTGTAAACTCCTGTCGCTGATCCATGCGCATATCAAGCGCCGCATTGTGCCTTGTAGAAAAACCGCGATCTGCTTCATCAAACTGGTGACTACTTACTCCCAGATCGGCCATAATGCCGTCTACCTGCAGAGATTGATGAAGTCGAAGAAATCGTGACAGATGACGAAAATTCTGAGGAATAAAAATGAGTCGCGGATCTTCCGGAAGATTCCGTACAGCATCTGCATCCTGATCAAAAGCCAGCAGCTTTCCCTTCTCACTCAATTTTTGCAGTATGGCCAGCGCATGTCCGCCTCCGCCAAATGTGCAATCCACATAAACGCCGTCGGGGCGTATCTGCAAACCTTCGATGACTTCATGGAGGAGAACGGGTATATGATACGCTTGCTCCAACTTTTTATCATTCAGGTTTCTTGCTTCCCAACACTTCGCTGCCTAAAGCACTCAATGCATCCGAGGAAATGGAATCAAAGAACTGTTTGTACTTATTACTATCCCAGATTTCTAATTTTTCACCTGTTGCCATCAACACCATGTCTTTAGTCAATTCAGCATATCCTTTCAAACTAGGTGGCACCAGTATCCTTCCCGCCGTATCTGGCTCCACATAAGTGGCGCCATATAAAAAAGCCCTTCTGAATTCTCTTTGTTTCGGATCGAACTCATTCAGTCCTGAGATCCGGGCAAATAAAGGCTCCCATGTA
>JAYTXP010000270.1:0-11387 GCA_043742885.1 Chitinophagaceae bacterium
GCTTGCCAGCTCCACCATACTATCGATCTCCACTGAAAAAGTTCGGGACCCTTCTTTTATAATAGCGGGTTCAAATTCAAGCGCACCCATTCCCCTGCTGCCGATAAAGCAAAGTGTTTCAACCGGGTTCATACTATCGGGACTGCGACCATGTTGCGCCAGCCAGAGATCGATCAGTTCGGTACCATAGCGATCCGGAAGAACATCCGCAAGCAGTCCGGGAAGACCTTTGAATGTATCGAGTTCGTTATTCGATTTTTTTCGCAAGGCAGGGAAGCTGTAAATAGTTTTACTATCATTGACGGGCATTTGAAAGGGAGAGAGATCCCATCCATGCATTTTGAACCGGGGATCATATTCAAAACCCGCGATGCCGGTGGCTTCATTCCAGGCAACGGCACCCACTAATTCGCCCCATATTTTTACAAATGCCGTATTCATTATTTAATATCTATGCTTAACCGTTATTTGTTTTAGGTGTCCTCGCTCTTTGTTTTTTTGATTGCTCCGCTTTAGCTAGTGCCAGCGGACTGATCTTTTCCTCCACCACAAAAGCATCCATCACCTGCAGCTGGTCCAGCACGCGAAGCACCTGTATGAGGGTGGCCAGGGTAACGGTTTCACCTCTTTCCAGCAGACTGAGCGTAGAGCGGCTGATACCGGCTTCCATGGACAAAGACTCCTGGGACTTATTCTGTTCCAGGCGTTTATGTTTAATGAACTGGCCAATATGGGCAGCGAGGGCGGAATCGCTGAGGGAAGGCCAGTTGTTGAATGATTTATCAGTCATAATGCTAAATTAAGCATTTTTTGAATGATATATAATACAAAAGTATGAATTTAACAGCCCCTCACATTGTCATTTCGAGCGAAGCGAGAAATCTTGTATTGGCTGTCATTTCGAGCCTTGCGAGTAACCTTGTGAAGAACAGCCAATGCGCCCCCAGCCCCTAAAGGGGAGGGTATGCAGTTCAAATTGCATAATAGGAATTCACTATCATGAATTATGTACTTGCTATTTTGAAAAGAAATAAACGATGGTAAAAAGATTATCCTCCCCTTTAGGGGCTGGGGGCGGCTGTTGAATTATGGGGGCGGCTGTTCTCATCACAACGCCGTCACTAGTGTGAATTATATAAATTTTTAGTTTAACCCTATAACAATATAGACCCGGATAGACACCATCTTTGCAGTTACTGATTCTCATTTACTACTAACTCTTCCTTTTCCTACCCTACCCCCACAACGTTGAGGGATCCTGAATAACCAACATATACTTCGACAGTTAATAACTTAAATCAAGCAAGTGAAAAAAATTGTACTCACTGGGCTACTGCTATCTATTTTGATTGCAGTTACTCAAATCGCAAAGGCTCAATGCACCGTAACCCATTTCATTCTTCAGAATGAACGGCAAACTACTCAGAACCCCGGTTCCTGCACTATTACTTTTGATATGACCTTTAATATCATGAATAATGCTGGCAACAAGTTCATCTATATTCATCAATGGATAAGCAGTCAGTACCCTGACTATTTTCATTGTGTAAATGGACAGCCAGGGCAACATGGTGCTAACCATGCTCCGGTTATGGCCGACTTGGTCAATGCCTTCATGACCATCGGAATCGATAATAGCAGTGCGGTACCAACCATCTTATCCAGCTATCCCCCGGACCCCACTGTACCAATGACTCCGGTTGTTTCTATCATCAAAGTTGTTTTGCCTGATGGCTCAGCTAATTTTACCCTGCAGGGAATAACCGTCACACTTCCGATTACTTGCGGCACTCCTGTTATTATCACGGTCGATTATTGGTCTTCCCAATCTGCAGCATCTCAGATTGCTCATTGTGTTAATTGCGGATTACTTTATTCCCAGAATTATATGACAGTAGCTGGTATTGTCAATTGCAGCAATATGGTTTACCAGGGAACGCTGACCAATAGGACGGGAATTGCCCTCAATGGATTTTATAATATATACGCAGATATTAATGGTGATAATTATTTTACCCCGGAAACAGATACACTATTGAGTGGCCCCATAAACTATAGTATTATCGCCGGCCCTGGCACCACCACTGCGATCAGCGGAACTGTACCCCTGGCCAACAGGAACCAAAGTGTATTTGTTGTGTTTACACAAACCACCGGTTCAGCAACAGGCGCCTCCCATGTATTTACCTTCCATTCTACACAGTGCAGTCCGCTGCCAGTTCAATTCAGTGCTTTTACAGCAAAAAGAATTTCAGCCCGGAACGTATTATTGAAATGGGAAACAGTTACAGAAATAAACAATACTGGTTTTACTATACAAAGAAATAATGGCAACAATGAATGGCAATCCCTTTCATTCATCCCAACAATTGCCCCCGGCGGGAATAGCAGTTCTGTACTTGATTATTCTTACAATGATTTGAATCCCGGAACAGGAGTTATGCAATACCGGATCATGCAAACTGATATTGATGGAAAAAATAAATACACAGAGATCCGTTCAGTTTGGGCCCTGGGCCAGGATGGAAGGATTGGGATCTATCCTAATCCAAGCAGCAACGGCCGGGTGAATATAGTATTTGATGATAAAGCAGGTGTCCGTGATGCCAGCCTGACCGATATCTCTGGTCATATTATCAGAAGCTGGAAGGTTACAAATGGCAATACCATTATCATTGAAAACCTGAATCCGGGTATCTATATTATTCGAATACTGACAGAAAAGACCATGGAAATAGTAAGCAAAAAAATAATTATCAGTAAATAAACATGCAGGATCAGGCAAAGTCAAACAAAGAATTAATCACTTATAAACCATTGATCATGTTGTCCCTTTTCTCCTGGATGGCCACCCTTAACCTTAAACTCATACTATATAATTTGATTGGTGCCATCCTCTTCATTACCTGCCTGTCACGCAATTCCAATATACAAAAGGAGTATACTGCCAGTGGTTATGGAACAAAAATTCATGAAGGATACCAGAAAGGGGAATCACCTGTTCAGAACATTTATGTTGACCCCATCAAGCATGTCCCCGTTAGTTATTTCCTGAAATCACTGGTTAAGGATATTGCAGCCAACGCAGGCAATGGGTTATTAAACAATCGACAATCGTTACAATATTCTGATAACCTTTTTAAGAGCGGTATTTCAGTTTCTATTCAAAGACGGCAATGATATCAATTCAATCAACAATGCACCAATAAGGTCGTTGCATGTTTCTGAAATGTCTGATAATATCTTTTTAAAAATAAAGATCCCTCGCGTTATATGGGGGATCTTTTCTTGCCTCTGAATGAACAAACAACAGCACAAAGCTTGCAGCTAGTGGCTTGAAGTTTCCCTAAAAAGGTAATCCCTCATCATGCGACGCATCTATCGGACCCGCACTATCTCCCCCGGAAGAAGCCCCCGCCAGATCAATTTTCCAGGCCTTGCAATCAGTATACCAGCGACCATTATACTCACGGCTCTCCACATCAAACTCTATCTTTAAATTATTCCCCACCGCCAGCTTGCTTTCCTCAATTTTATCGCCCCAGATAGAGATACAAACCTTCTTGGGATAATTACCTTCCGTTTCTACTATGATATCCTGTTTCTTCCAGGTTCCATTCTTTCCGGCACCGGTTTGCAAGGGTAGTAACGAGATCAGCTTGGCAGTAAGTTGCATAATTATTTATTCAGCGTTGAAGGTAGCAAATCAAACGGATTTGGGTAATATCCTGCTCCTTCGTGATTAATGTCACATAGGTTGCCAGACCTAATTTCTTCCTTTGTACAAACTCATACTATGCGTATCGTGATCATCGGAGGAGTTGCTGGAGGAGCAAGTACTGCCGCCCGTTTAAGAAGAATGGATGAAAGTTCGGAGATCATACTAATGGAAAAAGGTCCGCATATTTCATATGCTAACTGCGGACTTCCCTATTATATCGGTGAAGTGATAAATAACCGGGAAGATCTTTTTCTTCAAACTCCCGCTTCCTTCGGAACAAGATTCAATGTAGATGTGCGTGTACTGAATGAAGCGATTGCCATTGACCCGCTGAAAAAGAATATAACCGTGATGGATCACCAAAACGGTTCTCAATATGAGCTTTCCTATGATAAACTGGTGCTTTCTCCGGGGGCAGAGCCAATCCGGCCGCCCCTGCCTGGAATTGATCTGCCAGGTATCTTCACGCTGAGAAATGTAACCGATACCGATAAGATCAAATCCTTTGTCACCAATAAAAAAATAAGATCAGCCATTATTGTCGGTGCGGGATTCATCGGACTAGAGATGGCAGAAAATCTTCACAATCTTGGTATTCACATCACTATTGTAGAATTGGGTAAACAAATTCTGACACCTGTTGATTTTCCAATTGCCGCTATTGCACAACAATATCTCAGAACTAAAGAACTGAAACTTCAATTAGGTGTATCGGCCCAATCATTTGAGCAAACAGAATCAGGAATACGTGTACTATTATCTGATGGAAAATCGCTTGAAGCGGATATGGTACTTCTATCCATTGGCGTCAGACCGGATACTAAACTGGCAATATCTGCAGGATTAAAAATCGGCCCCGCTAAAGGCATTTGGGTAAATGAATTTCTTCAGACCTCTGATAATAATATTTATGCCTTGGGGGATGCCATCGAATTTACCAACCCTATTACCGGAAATTCGATGAACACTTACCTGGCCGGTCCCGCGAATAAACAGGGAAGGATCTGCGCGGATAATATAGTACGCGGAAATAAAACAAAATATAAGGGCTCAATTAATACTGCTATCGTCAAATTGTTTGACATGACCCTGGCCACCACCGGCACTGCAGTCAAACATTTAAAAGCAGCAGGCATTCCTTATGAAGTGGTGTATACAAAATCCGGGTCTCATGCTTCTTATTATCCGGATGCAAAACAATTGACCATTCAACTTGCTTTCTCTCCTGAAGATGGTCGCATACTGGGTGCACAGATCGCAGGTTATGATGGAGTAGATAAACGCATCGATCTATTATCACTGTTAATTCAGAAAAAAGGAACCATCCATGATCTTACCGAACTGGAACATTCCTATGCTCCTCCCTATTCCTCCGCAAAAGATCCGGTGAATATGGCCGGATTTGTAGCCGAGAATCTTTTAAGTGATAAAGTCAGATTTATGCAATGGGATGAAGTGGAAGACATGGATCCCGATATGTTTCTGCTGGATGTAAGGAATAAGTATGAATTTGAACAATCATCCATCCCCGGCGCTGTGAATATTCCAATAGATGAATTGCGCGAAAATATTTCTCGACTTCCAATCGATCTTCCCATTCTTATTTACTGTGAGGTCGGTTTGCGCGGATACCTGGTACACAGAATTCTCAGGCAACGGGGATTTGAAGAGGTGTTTAATCTGGCGGGAGGATTTGCTTTGTACAGCGTATGTAGAGAAGCTGCGAGCTTCGAGCCGCGAGCTGTGAGCTTGACCTGAAATCGCTTCATGAATGTTGCACCTATCTCCACTTTTCGATGTAAGTGACGCAACTCCCTTTTATTCCCGCCCATGTCAATCCGAACGTAGTGAGGAACCTTGTATTGTATTATTAGTGTCATTCGAGAAATTAGTGTAATTAGTCGCCTGTATTTATATTTATGCAGTAAATTCATTTTCCAAAACTTTCACAATGAAATTTACTGCCTTCCTCTGCTCCCTATTTCTCTGCGCGCAACTTCACAGCCAGTCATCCAACCGCGATATCAGCAAACTTTCCTCCGGAGGAAAACTGAATCCTTTGCAGGCGAACATGGACATCCGGCATTATACCCTTTCGCTGAATGTAGATATCAACAATAAAAAGATCGCGGGGTTTACAGAGATTGAAACCATTCTCGCACATAATACCGACTCCCTGCTCCTCGACCTGATCGATCTTTACCAGGTGACCTACGTTAAAGTGAACAATAAAGCCGTAAAATTTGACCATAGCAACAATAAGATCTATATAACCTCCACCAATGGATTTACTTCCGGCAAACAACTGATCCATGTTGATTATAACGGCGAACCTCCTGTTGCTGTACGACCTCCCTGGGGTGGCGGATTTACCTGGACAAAAGATAGTCTTGGAAATGATTGGGTAGCCATCAATTGCCAGAAAGAAGGAGGAAGGATCTATTTCGCTTGCAAAGATCACCCCGGCGATGAACCTAATGAAGGCGTGGACCTTTTTATAACCATCCCTAAAGGATTGGTAGTTTCTGGTCCGGGACTATTACAAAAAGTATCAACAATAAATAGCAGAGCCACCTATCATTGGAAAACGAATTATACCATCAGCAATTATTGTGTGGTGTTCAATATTGGAAAGTATAAGGTGGTGAGTAAAGATATGACCACTATCAACGGTCATGTAGTGCCTATTCAATTCTATGTACTTGAAGAAGACACCGCGGAGGCAAAGAAAATCATTGAGCTGAAAGAAAGAGATACCAGGATACTGGAAAAATATTTTGGTGAATATCCCTGGTACAAAGAAAAGATCGGCATCTGTGAAGTGCCTAATTCCGGTATGGAACATCAAACCAATATCACTTTCGCGAATAAATTCGTCTATAGTAAGATCGGAGGTAACGATTATTCAGCCAATCTTTTTCATGAATATGCCCATGAATGGTGGGCCAACAAAGTGACCAACAAAGACTGGGCGCATATGTGGATACAGGAAGGCATAGGAACCTATGCAGAGGCGCTTGCGCATTATGAACTGGGCGGGCAAGCAGCGTACGACCAGATCATTGATGGTCATAAGCGAGGCATCAAATATATAAAACCCATGGTTGGCGTTGGTGAACTTTCGGAAGATGAAACCTATAACCAAACTGATATCTACGCCAAGGGGTCTTTCTTTATGCATAGCCTTCGTTACCTGATAGGCGATGCTATTTTCTTACCTACGCTCAAAAAACTGGCTACCGATCCTCAATACACGTACGATAATTTTGTAACTACCGATGACGTAGAGAAATTATTCAGTACCGAATCAAAACAGGACCTGAAACCTTTTTTTGATTTTTATATGCGCACCACCGATGTGCTCAAAATAATCATTAAGGAAACCGGTTATCAGAAATACCTTATCCGAGTGACTAATTATTTTATGCCGCTGCCATTCGAGATCACTACCAATTCAGGAACTACCAGAATGACAATCGGTAAAGATGGTATTACAGTTAGTAGCACCACTCCCCCCCAGGTAGATGCTAAAGGATTTTATTTAAAGATGATAACCCTTCTTCAATGATGAACCGCAAACTTCTGCTCGCCATTATTTTTAGTTCAGTGATCAATACCTGCTTCGCTGATAAATATCCGCGCAATTACAATATCGATATTCAGCATTATGCTTTTGAATTAACCCTCTCAGACAATGCTGATCTCATCATTGGAAGAACCACTATTCAGGTAATGTTCAAAACAACGGATGTCAAACAACTTCGGCTCGACCTGGTCAATAAAACCGATCAGCGAAAAGGCAGAGGAATGGAGGTGGATTCTGTGACCTATAATAATATGCGCGTTGAATTCACCCATGAAAACGATGTGTTGTTTATAAAACTGCCCCGGGAAATTGAAAAGAACAGGCTCTATTCTTTTGTGGTGTTCTACAAAGGCATTCCTGCGGATGGACTTAGAATTGGAGCCACCAGATATGGCGACCGTAGTTTTTTTAATGAGAACTGGCCCAACCGTACACGGCATTGGTTACCCACTGTGGATCATCCTTATGATAAAGCCACCAGCGAATTTATCGTAACCGCGCCAACGCATTATAAGGTTGTCTCTAACGGATTATTAATAGAAGAGTCGCAGATCAATAAGGAACAGAAGTTGACCCATTGGAAACAATCGGTGCCGGTATCCAGCTGGTTGTATGTATTGGGCGTAGCAGATTTTGCTGTACAATCTTCCGAGCAGTTCGATGGAAAATCCATTCAAACCTGGGTCTACCCCAAAGACAGGGAAGCAGGCTTTCATGATTTTGCCAATACAACGAAACTGGTGCTGGAGTTTTATTCTAATTATATCGGTCCTTTTGTATATGAAAAACTTGCCAGCATACAAACCCCCAGCGTGAATGGGGGTATGGAAACATCCTCTGCTATATTTTATGGTCAGGACCTGGTGAATGGAAAAGCAGATATCCGTTTAAGAAATGTGGTGATCCATGAGCTCGCACACCAATGGTTCGGCAATGCAGTTACAGAATCTACCTGGGATGATGCCTGGTTAAGCGAAGGTTTCGCCACTTATTTTACTCTGCTGTTCCAGGAAAATTCATATGGATATGAGGAGTATATAGATGGATTGAAAAAAGCAAGGAAAACGGTATTTGATTTTTATAAAAAAGATTCTGTTTTTAAAATTGTGGATGATCGTACGGCAGAGATGGGCCCGGTAACAAATAATATGACCTACCAGAAAGGGGCCTGGGTATTACATATGATGCGCGAAAAGATGGGCCATGAGAATTTCAAAAACGGAATACAGGCTTATTATAAAAAATTCGTGAATGCCAATGCTACTACGAATGATTTTATGGCGGAAATGGAAAAAGCATCTGGGCAGGATCTGAAGGCATTCTTTTTTCAATGGCTGAACAGACCTGATGTGTTGAAGATCAGTGCGCGTTGGGAATATGATGACAGCTCAAAACAGCTGATCATTAATTTGGAGCAGACACAGGCATCCGGATTTTTATTTGACACTCCTGTTGAGTTTCAGGTCATAGACAGTGAAGGAAAAACTGCCCAGCTGTTGAAGTTCAATATAAATTCAAGAACAGCGCAATTCAAAGTGAGCTGCTTACAAAAGCCAACGGCTTTATTGTCAGATCCGAGGATGGTGTTGTTGGGTGAGATTGATTTGAGCAGTAAATAAACAGCCTCCCCCTGGCCCATAAAGGGGAGTTTTGTTTGGTGCAGCAGGAATATTTCGGTCAAACAACCCATCCTCCCCTTTAGGGGCTGGGGGTACCTATTTCTTCCCCCCGCTTTGATCTAGATCCCGTACGAGTTCCTCCAAATCCACCGGCCTTTCCGTAATATCATTCAAAAGCCATCGGGAAAAATGATCTGCTGTTTTCCAGAACCAGTATTCACTCATATCTCCAAATCCATGACGCTGATTGGGAAGGGTAAGCATCTCAAATCGCTTATTCGCCCTGATTAATGCATTTACGACGCGAATAGTATTACTCGGAGAAACATTGTTGTCGATCTCTCCATGTATAAGCAGCAGATGACCTTTAAGATTTTTAGCCAGGTCCTGGTTCTTTTCTATATTATAAGTGAACGTAGTATCATTCTTATCGCTGATCTCTTCCTTAACACCATTATGCTTTTCACTCCACCAGCGATTATAAATTGAATTATCATGGTTACCGGCATTACTCACTGCGGCTTTAAAGAAGTTTGGATATACAAGTATGGCAGCGGTGCTCATAAAACCACCACCACTATGTCCGTGAATACCCACACGGTTTATATCAATGAATGAATAACGATTGGCTAATTGTTCAGCAGCGGTTTTTTTATCCGCCAATCCATAATCACGCAGATCTCCATATCCATAATTATGATACCATTTACTTCTTCCCGGATGTCCTCCACGATTTCCTACTGTGATCACAATAAAACCTAACTGCGCAAGCCGGTCCATTCTATCCATACCACGTCCCCAGGACTTATTAACCGCTTCGGTCTGCGGACCCGGATATACATATTCTATCAGCGGATATTTTTTATTGGGATCAAAATCGAAAGGTTTATACATCACACCAAAAAGATCGGTGATGCCATCATCCGCCTTCACTTTAAAAGGCTCAGGAAATTTATAGCCCGCCGCCATAATAGAACTAAAGTCGGCCATTTCTAATTTTGAAAGTACTCGGCCATTATTATCCATCAGGCTACTCTCAGGAGTTGTATTTACCCTGGAGAAATTATTTACAAAATATTGTTCATTATCATCCATACTGACGGCATTATCAAAATTGCCATCGTTTAAGAGGGTAAGTCCGCCGCCATCAAAATTCACTTTATACAAATGCATATAATAAGGATCCTCTTTATCTCCTTTCCCTATTCCTTTCTTATCCCCTGCATTTACAAACTCCCTGCCGTTACCAGTGAAATAAAGCACTCTTTTTTGTTCATCTACCCCAACGATAGCTTCGCAATGAAAAGCGCCAGTAGTTATTTGGTTCTTTAGTTTTCCTTCGGCATCGTATAAATAAAAATGCCCCCAGCCATCACGCTCACTCCACTCAATGATTTCCTTTCCATCATTTACAAGGTAAGGAGTCTGAATATCTACATAGGTATTCATTCTTTCCTCAATGATGGGTTTAAGTTTGGCAGTAGCTACATCCACCCGGCAGATATCAATACGCTTCAGGTCACGACTCGTGCGATTTAAATAAAATTCTTTATTGTTTCCAAGCCAGATATTAGGAACAAAATCATCATCGCGTGTATTCTTTTTACTGGGCTGACGGAAAACGCCCACGCTTTGATCCTTAAATAAACTAACATCCAATTTCACCGGCTTCTTGGTAGCTACATCAAATAATAATACTTCTTCTACAGGCGCCTCTTTCTCTCCCGGCATCCAGTATTTATAGGTTTCAAGGGTAGGACGAGGATCTGCTACGCTGTTGATCACCCAGAGATCTTTTACTTTTCTTTCATCGGTTCTGTCAAGCACAAAATATTTAGAGTCAGGCGACCATAAAACACTGACGCCTTTTCTGTCTTTTTTTGTTTTCTCCTTCTCCGTATCCGATTTGCCAAAATCATCTCCCCCATAACTATAATTATCAACTCCATCAGTAGTAATGGCCGTTTCCACTATTGTCGAATCCTTTTCATTGATCTGCGCTTTTTTATAATTCGCAAAATCCATCCAGTAGAGATTAAAATTGCGGCAGAACAAAACAATAGAGCTGTCCGGCGCAACGGATGCCCATGCTGCGCGACGCAAGGGTCTTTTGAATTCAGTTAGGTTGGTCAGCGCTCCTGAATTCAGGTTATACTCGAAGTAGAATACTTTATTTTCTTTTTTCGGAGGAGTCCCCTTTTTTGCAGTTGTATCTTTTATGATCACTTCAATCGAGCTTTTCACCTGGAAGCGAATAGTGTTTTCATCACCAATGAACTGAAGACTATCCAGGCTCAGATGTTGTCCATCGAAGGGATCTTTAATGATACCAGTGAGCAATGCAGCCAAACGATCCTTGTCAAACAATTGTTTTTTCTCACTCTTTGCCGGATCAACGATATACCAGTTTTTCCCTTCAGTAGTTTGATAACTATACCAGAAGCGGGTGCTTTTCTTCAGC
>JAYTXP010000271.1:0-23139 GCA_043742885.1 Chitinophagaceae bacterium
TCAAAATGTAAGCGCTCAGGAAGAGTTTATAGAGCCCCCTTCCCGTGAATTAACAACCATCCCTTTCATTCAGTTGACCGGTGGTATCATTATTTTACAGGCCAAACTGGATAATTTTCCTGATACGTTGAATTTTGTGCTGGATACCGGAAGCAGCGGTATTTCCCTGGATTCTTCTACTGCTGAGTATTTTGGACTCAAACCTATTCCGACCAACCAGGATATACGCGGTATCGCAGGGATCAAGAAGGTTAGTTTTCTATATAACCGAAAATTGCATTTCCCCCGCCTGACGATTGATAGTCTGAATTTTCATATTAATGATTACACCATACTCAATGAGGTGTATGGTGAAAGAATAGATGGCATCATCGGTTACGCGGTTTTCAAAAAGTTTATTCTGAAAGTGAATTACGACAGCATGAGAATTACTTTTTGTACCAATGGCACCATACGATATCCCCGCGGTGGCTACCTGATGAAACCGGTGATAAACCAATTGGTAACGCAACCACTTCGTATAAGAGATGCAAAAAGCGTGCATGCGCGTTTTCTTTATGATATGGGAGCAGGTTTATGCATGTTATTGTCAAGAGATTTTGTGGATGACAGTATGTTTCTGGATACCCGGAGAAAACATTATGTAAAAGAAGGAGAAGGATTGGGAGGAAAGATCGATATGGAACTAACGGTGATGAAAGAAGTGAGAATAGGGCCATATCGATTTCGAAATGTGCCCATATTGATCTTCTCCGATGTGACCAATGTAACTCAATACCCACAGCTAGGAGGTATTCTTGGAAATGATCTGCTTCGGCGGTTCAATGTCATCATTAATTATGCGAAGGGAGATATTTATATCACACCCAATAGGCACTATCTTGAAAATTTTGATTACTCCTATTCGGGTATGGAACTTTATATGGTGGATGGAAAGATCATTGCCGGTGATGTGGCCAAGGGCTCGCCGGCAGAAGAGGCAGGAGTAAAAGAAGGAGATGAGGTAGTGGCCGTCAATTCTAATTTTACGCAAAATCTTAATCAGTACAAAATAGCCCTTCAGCAACCAGATGAAAAAGTGAAACTGGTGCTTCGCAGAAAAGGTGAACTGATCCTGCTGCAGTTCAAAGTCCTGAGCATTTATTAATATATCGAGCCTTTATCAGTTATCAGGACTCAGCGGTTCTGGTTAACTTTGCCACCTATTCAACCTTTCAAAATTATGATTCAATTCGAGCGATTTATTTTATCTAATGGTTTAAAGGTGATCGTGCACCAGGACCTGAGTACTCCGATGGCAGTAATGAATATTATGTATGATGTGGGTGCCAGAGATGAGCACCCTTCAAAAACAGGGTTTGCCCATTTATTTGAGCACCTGATGTTTGGCGGATCAGTGAATGTTGAAAATTATGATGAGCCATTACAAATGGCCGGCGGGGAGAACAATGCCTATACAACCAATGATCTGACCAATTATCATATACAAATACCTGCAGAAAATCTCGAAACTGCTTTCTGGCTGGAAAGCGATCGTATGCTTTCATTGGCCTTCAGTGAAAAAAGCCTGGATGTACAGCGAAAAGTGGTTAGCGAAGAATTTAAAGAGCACTATTTGAATAAACCCTATGGTGATGTATGGCATAAATTAAGAGAGCTGGCCTATAAAGTACACCCATACCGATGGATGACCATTGGGAAAGATCTTTCGCATATTGAGAATGCCAGTGTGGAAGACGTAAAACAATTTTTCTTTAAACATTATCGTCCGGTAAATGCAGTGCTGGTCGTTGCCGGTAATGTGACTACTGAAAAAGTAAAAACCCTGGCAGAAAAATGGTTTGAAGATATTCCTTCCGGTGAGCCGTATAAAAGAGCATTGCCACAGGAACCCATGCAAAATGAAGAGAGAAGAATGGAAGTAAAAGCGGATGTGCCCCTGGATGCTTTTTATAAATGCTGGCATATGGGAAGTCGACTGGATAAAAAATATTATATCACTGATCTGCTTACAGATATTTTAAGTGGTGGAGGTTCTTCCCGTCTTTATCAATCGCTGGTAAAAGAAAAAAAATTATTCAGCGCCATTGAATGTCACCATATGGGCAGCACTGATAATGGAATTGTGGTGATAGAAGGAAAACTGGTTAAAGGAGTTGATATTAATGCGGCTGAAGAGGCCGTAGAAATGGAGCTGGAAAAAATGAAGTCGGAACTGGTTAGCGAAACGGAACTACAAAAAGTAAAGAACAAGACCGAGAGCATGATCGCCTTTGAAGATATGAGCGTGATGAGCCGTGCCAACAGCCTTGCTTATTATGAACTGTTGGGCGATGCGGCCTGGATCAATATGGAACTGGAAAAATATGCGGAAGTAACCAGGGAGGATATTCAGAAGGAATGCCAAAATATTTTCCGTGACAATAATAGCAGCACGCTGCATTATTTATCTAATAATAATTAATTAAAGAAAGGAATTTATATATGGTAGACAGGAAACAAGCGCCTTCGATCATTGATGCGGTTAATTTTGATCTGAAGCTGAAACAGGCGGAGAAATATACCTTGAGAAATGGGGTAGAAGTGTATGCTATCAATGCAGGAGCAGAAGAAGTGATGTCGATTGAATTAATTTTCAATGCAGGTAACTGGTACGAACAAAAAAATTTGATAGCAGCCTCCGCGAATTTTTTATTGCGCAATGGCACTTCAAAAAGATCCGCTTTTCAGATCAATGAGCATTTTGAATATTATGGTTCTTACCTGAACCGCGCCTGTTATAATGAAACGGCCACTATTACCCTGCATTGTCTCAATAAGCATATACAAGAACTGCTTCCTGTAGTAAAGGAACTGGTAGTTGATTCGGTGATGCCCGAACCCGAACTGGACACCTACAAACAGAACATGCAGCAAAGATTGAAGGTGAATGTGCGAAAATGTGATTTCGTGGCCAGTCGACTTATTGATACCTATCTTTTTGGAGTTGATCACCCCTATGGTAAATACAGTACGGTGGAAGGATTTGATGCGCTGAATAGAGAGGAGCTCATGGCCTTCTATAATGAATATTATCAAAATGGCAAGCTGGTGATCTTTGCCGCCGGTAAACTTCCAACTGATCTTGCTGCGCAATTAGATAAATGGCTGGGAGATCTTCCCAACCAGGAAAAAATTATGCCTTTGATTCAGCCAATAAGAGCCACGGAAAAAAAATATCGGGTGTTGAATAACGAAGAAGGAGTGCAGGGCGCTATTCGTATGGCCCGAACTTTTCCAAACAGGCATCATCCTGATTTTATGAAAGTGATGGTGCTGAATACCTTGTTCGGTGGATTTTTTGGATCAAGACTCATGAGCAATATCCGCGAGGATAAAGGGTATACTTATGGCATCCATAGTTTCTTAATGAATCATGTGCATGAATCGAGCTGGGGAATTTCTACTGAGGCGGGTAAAGAGGTATGCGAGGCAGCTATTACGGAAGTGTATAAAGAAATGACTTTATTAAGAGATGAACTGGTAGATGAAGAGGAATTATTATTAGTGCGAAATTATATGCTGGGCGGAATACTGGGAGACCTGGATGGTCCTTTCCAGATCATATCCCGCTGGAAGAATATTGTATTAAATGGACTAACCGAGCAATATTTTTACGATACGATACAAACTATCAAAACTATCAGTGCGGAAGAATTAAAAGAATTGGCTAATAAATACCTTCAGCCGGATGAGTTTTATGAATTGGTTGTAGTGTAATTAATTGTTTAATTTAATTTCGCCACATGACCTTCGACCGCAAGGATATTTCCAATCAATCATTATCCGACTTTTACCGAAGTCTCCTCTGGCCACGCATGATCGAGGAGAAAATGCTGGTATTACTTCGGCAGGGAAGAATATCCAAATGGTTCAGTGGTATCGGACAGGAAGCCATTTCAGTAGGCGCCACTTTGGCCCTTGATAAAGATGAATGGATCATGCCGCTGCACCGCAACCTGGGTGTGTTTACCGCGCGTGATATGCCTTTACATAAATTATTCATGCAATGGCAGGGCGCGCAGGAAGGATATTCAAAAGCAAGAGAGAGAAGTTTTCATTTTGGTAATCGCGAACATCATATCTGCGGAATGATCTCCCATCTCGGTCCCCAACTGGCCATTGCAGATGGGGTGGCGCTGGCGCATAAACTTCGTAAAGAAAATAAAGTATCACTGGCCTTTACCGGAGATGGTGGAACCAGTGAAGGAGATTTTCATGAAGCACTGAATGTAGCTGCCGTTTGGGATCTTCCAGTCATTTTTATTATTGAGAATAATGGATATGGACTAAGTACACCGGTAAATGAACAATATCGTTGTATCAGCCTGGTAGATCGCGCCAAAGGATATGGCATGGAAGGCGTGCAGATCGATGGCAATAATATTTTATCAGTTTATGATACCATTAAAGGAGTAAAAGAATATTGCCTTAAAAATCAAAAGCCATATTTAATTGAATGTATGACTTTCCGTATGCGCGGACATGAAGAGGCCAGTGGAACCAAATATGTACCGCAGGATCTGTTTCGTTTATGGGAAGAAAAAGATCCTATAAAAGTATTTATTAGGAGAAAATATTTTTAGTGCTGAAGGAATAGAGGAATTAAAAAATGAATTCAGGGAAACTATAGAATCCGAACTGGCGATTGGCTTTTCTGCCAAATCATTAGTAGTTGATACGGAAATCGAGATGGAAGATGTATTCGCACCTTCTTCGAATGAGCAGGTTCTGGTGATCGATAATTCTAGGAATCATTATGATTCGCCCAGTCCGACTACTGAACGGCGACTGATCGATGCCATTAGTGATGGCCTTCGTCAGTCCATGTATAAGCATGAGAATTTAATTCTCATGGGACAGGATATTGCCGAATATGGTGGTGCCTTTAAGATTACCGAAGGTTTTGTAAAAGAATTTGGAAAGGAACGTGTGCGCAATACTCCTTTATGTGAGAGTGCGATCGTTGGATCAGCGTTGGGGCTTTCCCTGGAAGGGTTTAAAAGCATGATGGAAATGCAGTTCGCCGATTTTGTAACGGTAGGGTTTAATCAGATCGTAAATAATCTGGCCAAGATCTATTATCGCTGGGGACAATCTGCCGATGTGGTAATAAGAATGCCAACGGGGGCAGGAGTGGGTGCGGGTCCGTTTCATTCACAAAGTAATGAAGCCTGGTTCACGCACGTACCCGGGTTAAAAGTTGTCTATCCTTCTTCTCCAATTGATGCGAAAGGGTTGATGATCGCGGCGATCAATGATCCAAATCCGGTCATGTTCTTTGAGCATAAGGGATTATATCGGTCGGTTAGCGGACAGGTTCCCGATGAATATTATTCTATTGAGATCGGAAAGGCCCGGCATGTGCGAGCCGGTGAAGAGATCTCTATCATAACCTATGGTCAGGGAGTGCATTGGGCGGAAGATTTCGCTGCGGAACATCCCGAAATATCTATTGATATCCTGGATCTCAGAACCCTGGCACCGCTTGACTATATGGCTATACGAAATGCAGTAGAGCGAACCGGTCGCATATTAGTATTGCATGAAGACACGCTTACCGGAGGAATTGGTGGCGAGATCGCGGCATGGATCGCAGAGAATTGTTTCTCTATTTTAGATGCTCCGGTGTTAAGATGCGCTTCGCTTGATACTCCTGTTCCCTTCAATATCGAACTGGAGAAAAATTTTCTTGCTTCTTCCCGACTACAGGATTCAATTGAAAAAT
Organism: Chitinophagaceae bacterium; assembly: GCA_043742885.1. GTDB lineage: Bacteria > Bacteroidota > Bacteroidia > Chitinophagales > Chitinophagaceae > JJ008. The sequence goes on from JAYTXP010000271.1 coordinate 5,768, forward strand.
TACTGGGATACTAAGTTTTTTTCATTGGCTGCCATTTTTTATAGGTTGCGCTTCTCCATAGCCATTCCAACGGACCATAATTGAAATAGTTTAACCAGATCGTGCTTAGTATAATCTGGCCAATAAATATTATTATTCCCAATAGGGTGAAGTAAACAGGCCCAACTTGTCCCATATAACCTAGTCCAGCCCCAAGAAAAATAAAATTACCTATCAGTGATTGCGTGATATAATTACTAAAAGCCATTTTCCCTGCCGGCGCCATCAGGGAAAGTAATTTTTTACCAATGGATGTTTGAAACAATAGCATTAATACAGCTACATAGGTCAAAGCCAGCGGAACAACTCCAATTGCATACACGATGGTTTGATAGAGGCCCTTTGTTTTAAGAGTATAATAATCACCATCATACCAGCTCATATAATGAGCCAGATAATAATTGGCAGGTAATCCTATAACCAATCCAATGATCAGCACCCATATAAGTATGTTTTTATATTTCGCCAGATTTTTATAAAAATCAGTTCGACCGATTACGTATCCAATCAGAAACATCCCCAGCACTTTGGGAATACGGCTCACAAAAAGCAGATAACTATATCTGAAAAACACACCACCGATATTGGCCTGAAATTGTTGCCACCAGTTACCATTATGCATGATGGTCATAAATTCCTCTTCAGATTTTATATGCAGCATATTGGTGGTCACCTTAATGCCGAGCTGATTCAAATGTTCAGATGGCCGATTCAATACCGGATACTGCATTTTCAGCCAGTATAAAAGAATAGGCGAAAGAATCAGGACACCAGCGATAATAAGCAAGGTCCTATTGGAAAATCTCCGTAATGGAAGTAAAAGGAAACCCAACAAGGCGTAAAAGAAAACAATATCTCCCGACCAGATCATTAAATGAAAGGCGCCCAGCAATAGCATAATGCCCAATCGTCTTTGAATAACAGGAATGGCATTGATGCCTTTCGCCATTCCTCTTTTTACCTGCAGAGAAATTCCCCATCCAAAAAGCAGACTGAAGATGGAATAAAACTTTCCTTCAATGAACATGTGATGAAGGAACTGCATTTTATGATCCCAACCTTCCAGCAGCCACGGGCCTGTGGCATGCGCTGATTCATTGTACCAGCTGAATCCGCTTCCAAGATTGGCGAGAAAAATTCCGAGAATAGCAAAGCCCCGGAGAACGTCCATGAACTGTTCTCTTTCGGCAGCCTGCACAGGTGCAAGTTGGTTCATTGTTTCTGATTTAGGTAGTGGCGTTTTCTTAGGGGGGAGAATTGAAAATACATATTTATAACCGAAAACAAATAAGGTCAACGGCGCATAAAACTGATAAGCGATAGCGGGTCTTTAGGTTGATTTGTTAAATTGCGCTACCAAGATCTGCCATGAAATATTTTCTCCCGCTTATTTTATTACTTAGCCTTTCCTGCTATTCGCAGGATGCCTCTGTTTTTAAACCCGACTCCATAAAAAAAGAGATAATGGCCAGGGCTACTACCTCTAATTTGCATATTGATGGTCACTTGGATGAACCCGACTGGTTGCTTGCTTTGCCTTTTTCCAATTTTGTTCAGATCGAACCCGAACAGGGCAGACCCGCCTCTCAGAAAACAGAGGTGAGAGTATTATTCAACCGTCAATACTTATATATAGGGGTCATCGCTTTTGATTCATTAGGTAAAAAAGCGATCCGGGCCACGGATTTTAACAGAGATTTTAGTATTCGCAGTCATGACCTGGTTGCTGTTTCTATTGATGCTTTCAATGATCATCGCAATGCCATGTCGTTTGCCACCAATGCTTATGGGGTTCAGCGTGACCTGCTGGTTTTTGATGATATTCTTACTGATCTTGATTGGGATGGTTTATGGAAAGTAAGGACCTCCCGAACCGATTCAGGATGGATAGCGGAAGTGGCCATTCCCTGGCAAACTATGCGTTATCCCAATATGAAAGACAGTTTACAAAATTGGGAATTCAATGTGATGCGTACGCGAAGGCTCTCCAATGAGATTGATGCTTTTTCCCCCTATCCCCGCTCTTTTACTATCAACAGAATGGCCTATGCCGGAGTGTTGAAAGGACTATCACCGCCTCCACCTAAAACTAATATTCGAATTCAGCCTTATATGCTGGGTGCATATGACCAATACAAAAATTATCCGGCCAGCACCAAACCAGAAAAAAATTCATTTCGTGCAGGTGGAGATATAAAATGGGCCATTAGTCCGAATAAAATATTGGATCTCACTTTCAATACCGATTTCGCACAGGCGGATGCAGACAGGCAAGTGAATAATACCAGTCGATTCTCTGTGTTTTTTCCCGAACGCAGGCAATTCTTTCTCGAGAATGCATCTTTATTTGGTCCGGGTGTTGCTCCTTCGGAAGATCTTTCCGGAGGCAGCATGCGTATTCAACCATTTTTTAGCAGAAGGATTGGTTTAGATAATTCGGGAAATCCTATTCCGTTGGATGCAGGTGGTCGATATGTTTATCGCTCCGTAAAAAGAAATTTCGGATTACTGGCCATGCGTCAGAGAGCGCAAGGGCTGATACCTGGAACAAATTATTTTGTAGGACGCTATTCGGAGAACCTCGGCAGCCAAAACCGACTGGGCGCTTTGGTCACTATGAAGAATAATGAGGAAGGAACTAACCTGGTGACTGCGCTTGATGGATTTTTCCGGCTCAGTGAATCTCATTCGATCAATTCGATGATCATTCGTTCTTCCAATTCAAAAGGAGGAAAAGATGGATACGCGGGTTATTTTCAGTATTACTTTAGTAATAACCAATGGAAATTATGGTGGACACAAACCTTTGTATCAAAAAACTTTGATCCTGCCATGGGTTTTGTTTCCAGAAGTAATGTGATCGGCACTACTCCCGGTATCTATTGGTATTACCGCGGGAATAAACTTCCTTTCCGAAAATGGCTTCGTGCTTTTGAGCCCAGTCTGCTTACTGAAATTTATCATGACGCTTCAACCGGTAAGTTGATCGAATCTCAGATCAATATTAATCCGGTCTGGCTAAATTTTCAAAACGGTGGATTTTTTGGGTATCTGGTGAATCCTACTTTTCAACGACTCACCGAAACATTTTCTCCTCTGGGAATTCCTATCTCAGCGGGTACCTATCATTATATCCGTCATTCTTTTTATTTTAATACAGATCCTTCCAGGGTGATCTCGCTAAGCTCCAACTTTGAACTCGGATCTTATTTTAATGGTAAATTAAATAGTTTTGGCAGCACGCTTCGTTTCTCTCCTGATCCGCATTTCTCCTTTTCTGTGCAACTGAATAGAAATGATTTTAAAAAAGTGGGGGATAATAAGGAGAGCGTGAAGGCGGATCTGTGGATATTCAGCGGAAGGCTGGCCTTAAATCCGAGACTGCAATTGATAGGATTCTATCAGCTGAATACGCGGAGTGATGTAGCCAATTATAATATTCGTCTGTCCTGGGAGTACCGCCCCTTATCATATATCTATGTGGTGTTCAATCACCGGGGTTTTGATAATGCACAATTTAAAAGACAGACCGATGATCATGTGATCGTTAAGTTCAGTTACCTGCATCAGCTTTGATCAGAAAGGTCGTGCAGGCGGCGCACCGGGACCATACAAGGCTTTGCCTGCCCGGGTTCCAATATGTTTTTCCTGATCTACCGTAAGCATTCCATTCACGATCACAAAATGAAATCCTTTAGAATAGGCATGCGGTTTTTCATAAGTGGAGATGTCTTGTACCTCCTGTTCACTAAAAATAACAATATCAGCCGCCATTCCTTCTTTAAGCAAGCCACGATCCTTCAATTGAAATTTCTGTGCAGGAAGAGAGGTCATTCTGCGGATCGCTTCTTCCAGTGAAATTATTTTTTCGTCTCTGACATATTTCGCAAGTACCCTTGCATTTGTACCATAGCCACGGGGATGTGGTACGCCCTCACCAAATGTTCTGATAGTGGCATCACTGGCAAACATGTTGTAAGGGTATTTCATAATGCGGGTGATATCATCTTCACTCATACCATGAAATACTGCGGAGGCTCCTCCCTTGCTCATGATATCTATAATAGTTTCTGCTTCCATTTTATTTTTATGCTTTCGCCCCATCATTAAATTGATCTGTTCAATACTCTTGCCATTAAAGCTGGTATCGGGAGCAAAATAGGCTACTACTGCATAACTAAAATGTTTGAGTTTTCTTTTTTTCAATCTTGCCAGCATGGAACGACTCACATATTTACGAATATCGGGCCTTGCCAGTCTTGCATTGATAGAGTCCTGCCCATCTGCCAATATCTCATCAGGAATCAGTGTACTGATACTGGTACTGCTGGCGGTATAAGGATACTGATCTATGGTCACTTCAATGCCTTCCTTCCTGGCCTTTTCGACCATTGGAACTGTTTCTTTGCTTCTTCCCCAGTTCTGCTGACCCGATAATTTAAAATGAGAAATTTCTACCGGGATCTTCGCTTCTCTACCAATGGTCAGTGCTTCGTTGATCGCATAGGTAACGCTATCGCCTTCATCACGCATATGACTTGCATAAAGTCCGTGATAAGCAGCTGCTATTTTTGCCAGCTCCACGATCTCCGGTGTTTTTGTATAAGTACCGGGTATATAAATTAAACCAGTTGATAAACCTACTGCCCCATCTTTCATGGCCTTATCAACGATGGCTTTCATCTTCTCCATTTCTTCCGGAGTTGCATCCCGGTTTGCACGACCCATCACTGCTTTACGAACATCATTATGACCGATTAAGGTGGCTACATTGATCGAAAGTTTTAATGAATCAATAAAACGTAAATAGTTTCCTATATCAATATTTGAAGAACCGCAGTTGCCGGTTACGCAGGTGGTCACTCCATCCAGTATAAAATTGGTGGCAGTGGGATCTTTGATCTCATCACCTTCCAGATGAGTGTGCACATCGATAAAGCCGGGAGCTACGATCAATCCTTTGGCGTCAATAATTTTAGCTGCTTTATAATTAAGAGAAGGGCCAATGGCCATGATCTTTCCATTCTTCACTGCAAGGTCTGAATAATACCAGCTGTTGCCGGTACCATCGATGATCTTACCGTTTTTGATAAGAATGTCGCAATCCTGTGCGGATAACAAAAAAGGAAAGGCCAAAAGAATCAGGAGAAATTTCATCCTTAAAGATACTGATTTCGAAGTTTCATTTACAGTTGCTAAAATTTCCGGTTCATTAAAAATGAAGGAATTAATAGCCACTTTTGAAACTAACTCTTCATTCTTTTTACAATGCTTCCATGGATTTTGTTGACTTTTCTTTTTCTTTTGGACTCAGAGAATTTAAACGTTTATTGGCATGGTCTTTTTCCTAAATAAAGAAATTGAATTCTTCTCCATCTTTTGGAGATCCGTCAGAGTTAGAATATGGATTTTTTCCTTTTTCATTATCATTTGTAAGTGCAAATTACCGGAAATTCTTTCCAATCATTGGACGGTTTGTGAATCCATTAAGTTTTGGTTAGTACTTTTTCTTTTGGGTTGTGATTTGCTTTCAAATTTTGAAGTAGCTTAGCTCTTTACCAACTGAAACCTTCTAAAGAATTGATTTTATGCTGGTTGGCACAGAAATTAGAATGGAAAAATGGGTTATTATACCCATTTTTCCATTTCTATTTGTTCGTTATTTCAAAAGAGTTCAAGTTGCTGAGAGGTTTCAGGGGCATCCACTAATTCGCGACCACGGAATATCTCCATCATTCCGAATTGCTTATCAGTAATACACATAATTCCAACATGGCCTTTTGGAGGCAAAATGGTTTTCACCCTTTTTATATGGACAGCTGCATTTTCTCTGCTGCTACTATGCCGTATATACATACTAAATTGAAACATAGAAAAACCGTCCTCCAATATCCTTTTACGGAAAGTGGAATAATTTTTCCTGTCCTTTTTTGTCGCAGTGGGCAAATCAAAATGTACTAATACCCACATGATTCTATAAGCATTAAACCGATCATACATGAAAGTAATATTATAGCTCCGGGTAAATTATTTTCCTTGCTTTCCCTTCAAAGCACTTAGCGAGCGATGAAGTGGTTTTTTGTACCGCATTTAATAAAGGACTTTTTTGACCTTCAACAATTACATCTATCGCGGGAAGGCTAAGCAACTGTTTTTTGGCGGCAGTCGTTATTTCAAAAGCTGGCTCATCAGTATTAATCATGCTGCAAACAAGCAAATCTACCATTGGACGGTAAGGCTCCATAATATCATCAGCAAGGCAATAGGCATTATATTGATTTTGATGATGTATTCCTAAAGTTGGCAGAAGACCTGAACCTACCAGGCTTCTGGCTACTATTGCTCTCAAGATGGCGTAACCATAATTAAGGAAATTATTGGGAGGCATTCCGTAACGGTCTCTCCGAAATTGTAAAGATTCAGGAAATATATTTTTCCAATAATGAGAGGCTGCTTTTGCCTCATTATTTTCTGTATCACCACTTTTTACATCCTTTGCGTAGTTGTCTAATAGCAGGAATTTTTTGTTTAATTTTTTTAGCAATGCAGCTTGGTTCGAGATTTTACAAACAATCGTTTGTTGCCATAGTTGCTTTTTTAATGGAACAGAAGCTTCCATTTGTGCCTTAAATTTTTGGCTTTGAAGGCTGTGTCCATCGAGGTTAAGCAATAATCCGGTAGGGTGATGGGTAGCGTCACAGGTAATTACCGCTACGTTTTTTTCCAGCAGCTTGGCGATCAGCGCATGTGTAATAGTAATTTGTGGATGATCAAGGATTACCAATCCAATATCCTCTGTTGGTACTTTTTTGGTTTCTCCAGTATCAGACAGCTCGATCACCAATTGCTCCTGGGCGGTTTTTAGATAAGCAGGGTTGCCGAAATAAAGGGTTTTCTTTATCAAGGATATTGATTTACATGAGAATAACGTTCAGAACCTCTTTTTATTTTCCCCTTATTCTCCCACTTTCACAATTTGACCTATATGATTGATCCTCACTTTAATAATTTTTTCTAATAGTCCTAGGCTCTTTAAATTTTTATATGCTACATTCTTTAAGTTCTTGTTATCGTCAACGGTTGTTTCTAGATGATTTCTGAAAACATAATCTCGGACTGCAGAATTTCCATACAGTAATTTTGAAAATTTTTGTACTCTATATAGGTTTGGACTTATCAATTTATTGTTTGATTGATTTAATAAATCAATTTCTGAAGGATCAAAATTATCAGATGGGAAAACAAAATATTCATTCTGCTTCATTGAAAATAAAAATTGCCATCCGAGATCCTTATTAAGTGATTTGTCTATGACCGGCAAGCCCTGGTTCACCCTTGCCACGGTTTCATAAAATGAAACTACAATGTCCTGTAGATTTCCCTCTGCGTCCCTGTAGATAGCCACGTGATGATTGTTACTGGGACTTACAAAGTCTACGGGTGTTTTGTTTCCTTTTTCATCTAAAATAAGATTCCCGAGGTGATCTTTTTTCTCATGTAGTGACTCCGCATTCCTGACTCCGGAGATAGTTACTCTTTTTATAGCCAGGCCCTTTTCTTTATTTAGCCAGATAGGATTTTTTTCGAGGTCAGCAAATGCCTCCTTGCTATTATTATTAAATTCCACCAATCGATCCAGAAGTATCTTTCTGATACCGCTATCAATTACTTTTTCAACATTTAGATCTGGCCCTACTTCTTCTCTTTTGGTGAAAACCTCTTCCTGGGAAATCACTTTAATTTTATCTGGTACTTGAATTGTATTTTTTTCATTTGTGTATAAAGGATTTTTCTCGAGACTATTTTTCCCGCCAAAAGCTTTTTTGGGATCATTATTATTTTGTTCAAGTCGGTTTAATAATGCATTACGATATTGAGGGTTTGTGACCTTTAAGATGGTGTTTCGATCAAATTTTGGCCCTATTTTTTCTACTGTAATTAGGTTTTGCTTTATCCTTCCATATACTGTCTCGTTGTGTAGTTGACCCCTGGGAGTAAGTTCCATCTTTACTTGTACACCAACCTTGGTTTTAAATTTATTCTTATTTTTTGTCACTACCTTATTCTTTGCCTTGCATGAAACGAGGACTCCCATGAGATGTGATTTTGCCTCCTCTCTAAAATTGGGCATTGGTAATTTGAATTTTCTTTTTCTCCTGCCTTCACTATCTGTCAGAAGCTCCGTTTCTTTTCGTTCTATGGCAATGACGGTTCCATGCATTTTATGATTTTCATTTTTTCGGGCATTCAGGTAATTTAAATATTGGATATGGTTATGTTTGGTAAATGCGATAGTTAATGCGTCCATAGCATGATGGCGGTGATCATTTCTTTTTGTCCAATCGAGAATTCTTTCTTTGAATGTGCCATCTTTATTTTCTATTCTTTCTATAAGTCCCAGGCTCCGATATTTTTCAAAATTTAATTCTTGCATTATATTAATGAGATTCCAATCTTCACGTAATCTATCAGTTATACTTCCAGTTGTGGGGACTACTGTTTTACATATTTCAAGAAGCATTTGCCGAGCCTTTTTTGCTATATATTGACTGTTACGTAGGTCACGCTCTATAAATCCTTCGCCAATATCATTAGACCTAAGAAGCAATTTTTTATATTTTGATTTGCTTATAGCCCCTTCTTTTGCTTCAAACATCATCTCTACTCTTTTAACATAGTCATTTAATTTTTCTTTACTGTAAGCAGATTCAATATATTCAATAGCTGTTGCATTGCCTTTATCGAGGTTTTCTTGTCTGACGCAAATAGTTTTATTGGAAAAACTATCATCAAATAATAGCGCCTTTGGAATGATATGTTCTATATCGAATTCTTTAGAGAATAGTTTTTCACGTGGTATATAAGTGTTAGAATACAATGTTTTATAGCCGTTTATTTTTAATTCTTCATATAATTTATAGCGTATTATATCATTACGGGTTGGGTTTTTTATTCCGAATTCAGAGATTAAGAGTTTCTGGATTATCTGATGGTCAGCTTTTGCCTTATTTATACTTGAAGTCATCTCTGCTCTTTCTTTTGCATTTTTCTTCAACTCCCTTGCTAATTCAATCCGAATTTCGTCTGGCTTTCCAAGGGAGGGGTCAGAAATTATGGTATTTATCACATTAACCATTTGGTTCAGGATCTTCTCAACAACTGGATTTCTCAGGCTATTTTTAGGAATTAATTCCAATTTAGACTTTAGTGTCCTATTATCATTTTCTTCCTTTGTAACAAAAGAGGAGTGGTTATAACCCGCCTCGGCACAAGCGAGGTTATACTTTAAATCTTTAAGAAATGGAATGATTTTTCGCATAGCTTTTGCACTTAAGCTACCATAATCATCGGGTAAAGTTATATTGGAAAGTATCTTTGCATGTTGCGGGGAAAAACCAAATTTTTGGCCTAATAAACTGTAAAGTTTATCATTACCAGAAACGGAATTATCTCCTTCGTAGGAATATAGCAAGTGCCATAGCTGGTAAGAAGATTGTTTTTCATACGCTTTACCATCCATTTCGGCATTGAAATCTAGTATACTTGAATCAATATTAAGGGACTGAAAAATATCTCGAATAATTTTTTTTATATTTATTGCTGGGGTAGAAATATTTTCTAATTTAAATTCATCAGAATCCGGTGGGATCTTTAGCAAGTTTTTAATATCATATCCTTCAAGAAGTAGAATTTTCAAATATGCCTCATATAATGCCTTGTTTGTACGGTTTCCCTCGATTATTGAATAGTTTAATTCCCATTGCTTTGGTTTATATCCTAATATTTGTAAAACTGTTTCCTTAGATAAATTTCCTTTCAAATTAAGTTCGTCGAATAATAACTTTTTGGCTTCCTCGGCAAGTTCAAGCACCTTATTAGTTTCTTTATTTTTTGCTAGAAAACTGTTTAGATTTTGCCATATTTTAAACTCCTGGAAAAGAGGAGAGGATTTTGGGGCCACCTTAAAGCCAATAGTCTTTTGTATTTTTTTCCCTTCATTTATTACGTTGACTATTTGATTTTCAAATTCACAAAAAGCAATCAGATTCTTTTGGGATTTTAATTTTCGCTGGTAAAAAATAATTATATCTCTGATTTCTTCTTTCAAGGATGAGGTAAGTTCCTTATGAAATTTTGCCTGCGTTTCCCAAATCGTTTCAAATTCATCCAAATAGTCCTGGCGATAAAAAACCTGATTTTTCATTCTTGTGTGAGGATTATCAGAAAGTTGCTTGTACAAAAATTGTCCAACAGTCTGTTTTTTAAAGTAAAGCTCTTTACTTCTATCACTAATTGCTCCAAGGTAACCACTGGAATTATTAATGTTATTATTTATTTCTGTTAATACATAAGAAAACTCTTCTCGGGAAAGTTGATTGTAGAGGGCTTTGGTCCGCCACTCATAAGCTATTAATTTTTTATCTTTCCCTTTATTTTCTGCAGTGTATATTTGAGCGATTGCGAAAATCCTTTTTCTTGTATTTTCTTTTCCTTGCCCTTCTAATGCCCTTCTCAAATTATCGGTTAAAAAGTCTGGGTAAAATTCCTTTTGAAATTGCCAAACCTTATCGAACTCAGCTTGAAGGTCTGATCTGTAAAAATCAGGAAGTAATGTTTTTCCCGCATTCAATATTTCATAGCACAACTGACCTGGGGTTATATTTTCATCATATAGTTTTTTTGCTACTGACATTCCATCTATAGCCTGGCCATCTTCTTCGTTCTTAGCTTTCCTGCTACTTTTATATCCCCTTTTCTTATTAATCATTAATAGTACACAGGCAAACTGCTCCTTGCTTATTTCGGATTCTACGGCTTGGGCCCTAAAGGCATAGGTACTATGAGTTGTGTTCTTATCGTTTTCTGCAAGTACAGTATCAGATGTAATAATCTCCTTTTTTATTAATATTTCAATTAAATTCTTTCGACGTTGTTTATAGCGCTGTAGATTTCTTCTTGCGCTTCTTTTTTGTGTTCGAGCTGCACTTGCAGATTCAGATTTCCCTTTTTCAAAATTTATTTGCTCATCCGTAGTCAATGGATTTACCCTCACCCCAATTTTTTCAATACTTGAGGCTTCATTTTCAGCTTCTATTACGAAAGCCCATCCAATTGAAGTGGTACCTAAATCCAGGCCCAAAATTTTTTTGCTCATAAATTAGGTGGTTTGAAAAATCTAAATATATTTGCCATGAAAGCAAATCGCAATAAGGGTTTATCCCGTTGTGAAAACATTAAGTTGCCCTCGACTTTAACGGGGGCTTTTTTTATACCTCGATACTACTTTTTAAAAAATGTTGGTACCCTGAAAAAAGTACTCAAGTTAAAAGGATAATCTGGGGAGTGATTCATGTAAAGAGTTGTCAGCATACAGGATAAGTTTAAAAGGTTGGTATAAACTTACCAAGATTATTTACTTCCTCAAAATTTTCCTGATTATTCCCCAGCAACCCCTTTCTCTCCCACAAAATACTGCTCTTTATTCCTAAACAACACATTAAAAGTAGTCAGTGATCCATAACAGCGGGTAATATATTGCTGAAGATTGACCTTGTCTTCATCGGTTAGTTTCTTATGACCGTTTATCTGCTGCTCCAGAACCCTTAAGCGGTCGCGAAGCATCACGATCTTATGAAAAAAATCATCGATGGGGATCTCTTTTGGTTTAAGCGTTTTATCAAATGGCTGAAGAAGCATCATGCCTTTATACCATTTGTCGCCCAATGGAACTGTTTCGGATAGTCCGCCCCAGAGTTTTAATATTTTAACCAAAGAGGATTCGATCTCCGAATTTGTTTCTATCTCCTCTGTTACATTCGCCGGAATGATCTCTTCAAGTTTATCATCATCTTTATCGATCTCTTTAATGCCATGATTGAAAAAAGAGATCAGGTAAGTTGCATAACGTATACCTACGATCACCCCAGGGCCATACTGTATATGCTGAAGACGGGTACCTATGCCTAAAGTTGTCTGGTCCATGATATGTATTTAAGTTGGCAGAATTATCTATTCTTGAAATATTTATATAAAAACGCAGCAAGAAATCCAATTGCCAGGTAGAGCAGAAATCTTATTAAACCGTTTCTTATTTCTTTTTTTTGCATTATTGTTTGGCCTTTTGCTTAATTATAAAAATATTCATCTTTCCAGATGGAAATTGGCTTCCCTATTAGGGCGATTGGGTGCGTTCGCGGCCTTCCAGCCTGTTCTGTATATCCACTCACACATTTTTCTCAGCTTATCGTAATTGATATTGGCCGCGTTATCCATAGGAGTATGATAATCGGGGTGAAGCAGGGAAGAGTAATAGGCGGATGGTATGCCCAGTCTTGCATAAGGAAGATGATCGCTTCTGAAATACCAGAATTCCGGATGCGAAGGTCTGTCCCAGGTTGAATCAATTTTAAAACGAGGCCCTTCATTGTTGGCTTCCAACGCCATTTTAATCAGGTCAGATGAATTAAGATGCGGTGGATGCACGCCCATCAGCGCAGCGCTGTCAATATTATTTCTGCCGATCATATCACCATTAAGTACCGCCACAATTTTATCTATAGGAACAGTGGGATGGGAGGAATACCATCTTGAACCCAGCAAACCTCTTTCCTCGGCGCCATGTATTACAAATAATACCGAACGCTTACCAGGATTTTTTTTGAAGGCTCTTGCAATGGCCAGGATGGAAGCATCTACACTCGCGTTATCGTCCGCACCATAATAGATGCTGTCATTGTTAATCACATTGCGAATGCCATGCGCATCCACATGGCCGCTAAATAAAACAAATTCTTTAGATAAAAGGGGATCCGTTCCATCCAGTTTTCCAACGATATTCACTGAAGGATACTGGAATCTCTCAATGGAAATATTAGCTCTCAGTCGGGCATTTGATACCAACTCTTTTTTTACGGAGCCATGTACCCAGAGCACAGGAACAGTAGCGGTCACTGTAGTATTTAGGCCGCCTTCAATATCAAAACTGCCCTGCTTAAAATTCTCCACCGCATCCGCCCAGGATGTTTCAGTTTCATTGTCGCCGATCAAAATGATGGCGACAGCACCTTTTTTGATCAGGTCATTGCCATATTTAGTGATGAAATTTCTCCCATATCGCCAGGTAGGTAGTGACATGGAATAATTGATAATTCCGGGGGAAGCATCCACGGCCACTACCTTTCCTTTCACGTCGACCTTACTAAAATCCACCGATGCTCCATTGCCGATATATTCTATTGGCGCATTTGTATAGAAGGGCGCCATTTGTGCAACAGCCACATCCTTCCACAATTCATAATCCTTGTTGTTGATAGTTATTACCGATTGAGGAGAAATCCTGTTGCGCCATATATTGAAGAACTGAAGATAAGTGCCATTATCGCCGGCAGGTTTCAGGCCAATGCTTCTGTACTTTTCCGCGAGCCATAAAGCAGCGTTCAATTCATCAATAGTGCCCGCCCCTCGTCCACGAAACTTTGCATCTGCAAGTTCATAGACATCTTTACGGAGATCCTCTTTTTTTATAGCTGATAATGCCGGAGGTATTTGGGCAAATGCAATTTGAAAGGCGAGCAATATGGCTGCCGGGAAAATTAGTCTTTTCATTTTTTATTTATTAATCAGGGATGATAGATCCTCTCCATATGCTTTTTCACATCTTCTTTATAAAAATACACTTCCTTGAATTCTCCTTTGGTATACATCAGGCCCTGATCAAAAAAATGCCTGGAGGAAGGATCACCGCTCTGTCCACCTGCTAGCAATGATCGGGCTTTAATTTTTTTACCAAATTCCACCACGCAAATAAAACTATTGCCATTATTGCCGTAACGATTCTTTGTTCCTGAATAGGGTTGGCTTACATAAGAAGGAAGGGTGCCCCAGGCAGAGGAGGTAAAGCCCATGGGCAGACTGGGTTGCGCGTCATCATATTTATTGTCAATGTCACCCGATATCCGCTGATACCGGTTTATCTGTCCCCAGGGAATTTTCCAACTACCGAATTTTTTTACCATTGATTCATACACATTGGCAAAAACGGCGATCATCTCAAAAGGATTTCCTTCGGCCACATATTTACGGGCCTTGTCAATTATAGAAGCTTTATGCGGCCCCGCTATATCAACCGCTAACACATTCTGAAGAATGAGTTCTCCATATTGAATGGCCAATGTAGTGGCTATGGAATTTTCTCCGCATCGGAAATCCCAGTCTTTTAAAATCTTGATTGGTTCATTCAGGTATGAATAATCGGTTTTGGTATAGGTATTTTCTATAGCATGGATCAATGCAGGAATAAGAAGCTCAAAAGCGGTCATTCTTCGGTCATATCCCGCAGCGATCACTTTATCTAAATTGTAATCTCTACTCTCACTTATTACGCGTTGGGCATTCAACCCCCTGAAATTTTCATCATGATTAGCCATGAAATAAGGGAAATTATTTTCTTTAGGACTGTTCTCCCCTGCCACAGTGAAAGGAGTACTATTACAATTCTGCAACCAGCCATTTTTTGGATTGATGCATTGTACAATATCTTTTATTTGATAATAACCTTTCCATTCGGTGGCTGAGATAGTGCCATCAACTGGTTTGCTCCAGTCATATTTTTCATCTCTTATCGGTATGCGGTCCCCATGCCAGAAAGCAATATTGCCATCGGCATCAGCATAGACCGTGTTGTTGCTGATATTTCCCCGCAGATCCATTGTCTTTTTATACTCATTTATGTTTCTTGCCTTATTGCGCTGCCAGCACTGAATCAGTCCATTCATAATTCGATTATCAGCCTTCAAACTCAGGTATTGTCCGTCTCTTTTTGCTATCACCGGTCCATGTCCTGTGAACAATGTTTGAAATTGCTTTTTCTTAAATTCATTTCCCTGCTTTATCGATATGGTATATTTTTTTACTGATGCAGGTTTTTGTTTTCCATCATATTCGTAAAACCATTTATCACCTGTTTTCTGCAATTTTTCGATATAGGAATCTGCCGCATCATTATAACTGGTGGTGTGCATCCACCCACAATGCTCATTGAATCCCTGGTATACGAAAAACTGTCCCCAGGTAACTGCACCATATACATTGAGACCCTGTTCACTTACCAGGTGCACTTCGCCCCGGTAATAAATAGAAGTATGCGGATTAATATAAAGAATGGCATTTTTTGAGGCCGTGATGGATGGAGCGAAAGCAAACCCGTTGGAACCTGTTTGGGCCGTATCACTTAGCCATGAAGGCGCAGCAGCCAGTTCATTTTTTCCGGAGAAAAAATTCCGGATCTCTGTGGCACTGATATCGGCAGTAGAGATGGCGCCGATACTTCCATCGGTCCACATCATAGGAAACCAGGGTTCAAATCTTTTTAAGACGGCTGGTTTGGTGCCCGGATGTTTATAGAGATAATAATTAACGCCATCGGCGAATGCATTCATTAATGTTTTCAGCCAGGCCGGACTGTTCGCATAATCATTTTTGCTGGCAAGCGTATCGATCAGTATTTGGTTGAGCAGATCATTATAAAGACTTTCTTCTCCTTTTACTTCGGATAGGCGTCCTAACTTTTCCAGGTAGTTCATTTCCACCCGTTGAAAATCATCTTCGCACTGTGCATATAAAAGACCGAACACTACATCAGCGTCGGTTTTGCCATAGATATGCGGAACGCCATATCCATCACGAATAATAGTAACATGGTCCGAAAATTTTTTCCAGCGGGCCAGTTCTGCATTAGAAGGATTTTGAGCGAAGAGTATAAGTGGAAATAGCAGCAGGAATAAAAAATAATATTTCATATTGGTAATATACTGATTATTTGAGGGGGTGGATAAGTTCAAGCCTCGTAATTTTTTTGGAGGGTACAATAGTTATTTTAAATTGTATTCTTTGTTCAGTAATTGTATGATTTGTATGACATAATATTTTAGAGTGGGGTAAAGCAATTCATTGAAGTTTTCATAAATCTCAGCCATATCTATCTTGATCTTGTTGGATTCATCCCAGGAACGAAAATTATAGCCGGCTTTCCGGGCGGATTGTAGGGAGTCATTATTGATTGATCGTTTCAGAAACTTATATATACTAATGTCATGCTGGAGTATATGTTCCGACTGTATTCCGCCCATGCCTGACATGGTCAATTGTCGAATATCTGTAAAATGTTTTAAGGCTGATTCATACTGGCTTAGTGCTACAGAAATATCCAGGTTGGTAAAAAGACGCAGGTTGCCGGAGTTTTTTAATTGAGAATAGGTAGCATCGCGGGGAATAAAGTACTCCAGGCTAAAAGATTGCTCACTGAGCTGTCTCAAATCTCCAACTGTTATTTCGTTTTGAGATTTATCCAAAATATTTTTGGATTGGATCAGCATTTTTTTCATCGTTATGGAATCACCCATTAAATTATTCAGCTGAAAGGTATCATTGATCAGGTCTGCTTTGAGAAGGATGGCATATTTTTTAGCTCGTTGGCTTTCAATTTTATGTTCCCGCAGATTTTCAGCAAAAAATCCAAGGTACACGGCAAGAAAAAGCATCATAAATTCCCATAAGTAGTGGGTCCATTTTTTTCGGGGTGAATGGGTATGTGCGTGAACTTCCATTTACTAAATGTAGAATTTTTGCGACTTTCCTGCTAAATAGTTACTTTGGGGCTCTAAAATAAACTGGTTATGAAAAAAGCGATTTTATCACTCGTAATTCTTTCGGGTCTGATCATTAGCTGCAACAATTCTAAAAAAGAAGACAAAACTGAAGTTAAAGACACGACGGTTATGCCAACGCCTGCGCCGGTTACCCCACCCGACTCTACTGGGAAAGGCGATTCCACAGGCAAGGGTGAGCAAGCTCCTCCTCCGAAGACAAATTAAGGTAAGAGGAAAAATTATTTTCAGGCAGAAGGAGGGTTCTCTTTCTGCCTTTCTTCTTCAACAATGTTTTTCGTTGTATGATGATGATGTCTTTTTGTAAGTCTGCTTACAAACCAATGTTCAATTTTGTGGTGCGCAGGCGAAAGTATGGCTGCCAGGATCACGAAGATCATGATCTCTATGATTGGGGAATGTCCGGATCTCTCTGCTACCACCGGATGCAACAACAAAGTGAAATATTCAAAAAGAAATAGCAGTGAAAAGACTCCGGATAGCTCCACCATTCTTTTGCTGACTTTCTTTTTGCTGATAAATGCACTGATCAGAAAGGACAATGGAATCAGCATGCCGATCAGCAGCAATTGCAATTTTACTTTCCTTTCTTTGACCTGCTCTTTTTCTATTCTAACCAGTTCTTCCTGACGAAGCGCTTCATTCATGGTCAGGTTATGCAGTTCTCTT
>JAYTXP010000272.1:0-4708 GCA_043742885.1 Chitinophagaceae bacterium
CTTTGGACGGCCGTGGTATTCAGGAGAATTCCTTCAACAGTGTTTTGGGCAGTGCGATCAACTTTGATCCTACTGTAAGTAAATACAATACAACCCCAAACACAGTGGGTGCTTATGGATATAGTAATCTGCTGCTTTCAGAGATATTTAATCCGCTTACCAAGTTGGATAATACTTTCAATAAGAATGTTGGTACAAAACTTTATGGAAAGGGCGAATTCCAGTATGATGTCCTGAAAAATCTCAAACTGTCTACCCGTTTTGGTTATACAAAATATGATGGTAATTCAAAATCATTTACTCCTCTTGCATTCTATGGTCCTCTTAACGTAGAGAATTCCATGAATGCAAATGGATCTACCGTTACTGGTAAACATAATAATGTATCGCATGAAAAGACCAGCAACTTCAACTGGACCTGGGAATCTTTCGCCAACTATAATTTTAAGGTAAAAGAAAACCATTCCTTCGAAACAGTACTTGGATTTTCCATGTCTAAAGTTTCTGGCAATGCAGCCGGCGCCAGCAGGCAGGATGTTCCTTTTAACTCATGGGAATTCGCGGACTTCACCGCTGCAACCGGAAATAATACAGCGACCAACTCTAATGCGCTGACTGGTTATTATTATCAATACTTCCGTCGCAACCTTTCTTATTTCGCACGTATTAACTATGACTACCAGGAGAAATACCTGGCTTCCTTTACTGCACGTCGCGATGGTTCTTATGCTTTTGGTAAGAATAACAAATATGCCAATTTCTTTTCTGGATCTCTTGGCTGGGTAGTATCGAAAGAACAATTCTTCCATTCTGATTTCATTGATTTTCTTAAGATCAGGGGCAGTTATGGATCTATAGGAAATGAAAATGTTGATCCTTTATTTGTAGGTATCATTACAGGTGGTCCAAGTTATGGTCCTACCGCAAATAGTAATGGGTATACATTTGGTGACATCTTCTATCCTGGAGCTACTGTAGGTTCTGCCGCTAATGATGCACTTCGCTGGGAAAAACAGATCCAGTCAAATGTTGGTTTTGATATGAGCTTTTATAAGCGCCGTTTTTCTTTTACTGCTGATTATTTTCAAAAGACCGTGGATGGTTTGCTGTTTACCCCTTCGGCTTCTCTCTACCTGGGTACAGTGCCTATTCCTACTGCTAATATCGGTTCTACAAAAAGCACAGGTATCGATGCGATGCTTGCTTATAATACAACTTTTGGCAGATCACTGAAGTTTAATACCAGTCTGACATTTACAACGGTTAAAAATAAAGTAACTGAAACAAACACTGATGGTACGGCTAAGATCCTCGGAGGAGGTTATTTTAACGGACAATCACAGAATGTTACTGTATTTGAAAAAGGACAATCTCCTGGTTATTTTTATGGCTTCAAAACTGATGGACTGTTCCAGAATTTTGCAGAGGTGGCTGCTCATGCTACTCAAACAGGAGCGCAGCCGGGTGATATCCGTTTTGTGGATATGAATGGTGATGGTGTAATTAATGATAAGGATAAAACCAAGATCGGAGATCCATTCCCTGATTTCACGTTGGGATGGAACCTGAATCTGGAATACAAAAACATTGATTTCACGGCATTCACCTATGTTTCTTCAGGCAATGAAGTGTATCGCGCTTAGGAGCGTAATGCGAATTATACCAACAAAGATCGTATGATCCTTGCCCGCTGGACCGGTGATGGAACAACCAACAGCGCAAAAAATCCACGTTATTCTTTTACAGATGCGAATAGCAATATCAGGGTATCAGATCGCTATGTGGAAGATGGTTCATTTATAAAGATCAAAAACTTGCAATTGGGTTATACTTTCCCTCAGCGACTGACAGGTAAGGTGTTCAGCAGACTGCGGATCTATGCGCAGGTGAAGAATGCATTCACCTTTACTAAATACACTGGTTTTGATCCTGAGATCTCCGGAGGTATTCTGGATACAGGTGTTGACCGTGGTGCATATCCACAAGCAAGAACTTATTCCTTCGGTATTGATATTAAACTTTAATCCAGTAAACAAAAACATAAAAGAAATGAAGAATATCATAATAAAATCAACGCTGTTTGCAGGCCTGCTGCTTTCGCTGGCATCCTGCAAAAAATGGGTGAATTATAATCCGCATGAAGATTTTCGTATCACGGAGCTGGATTACCTCGCTTCTGAATCCGATTATCGCACGATGGCTGTAAGCGTATACACGCCACTGCAATGGTTGAACCAGGCCGTGGTTATCGGAGAAATAGCATCCGACAACGCGGTAAGCGGTGGCGAAAATGCCTCTGATGTACTGCCTCTTCAGCAGATAGATGATTATACACATACTTCTAATAACGGCGCACTTTCAGAGATTTGGAAAGATGCGTATGAAGGAATTAACCGCGCCAATTATATGACGCAATATAAATCTGTCAACCCTGCAGCAAAGACGGTTGAATTTGCCGGTAAAGACGCTTTGTATGGTGAAGTATATTTTCTGAGAGCCTATTATTATTTTTCATTGGTAAAATTCTTTGGGGATGTTCCTTTATTCACCAATAAACGCCTGGGTCTTGAAGAATCCGGTACACTCGGTCGCTCTTCTAAAGCAGATGTATACAGACAGATCGAAGCTGATCTGACCGCTGCTATTGCGGTGCTTCCTGCCGTACAGGTGCAGAAAGGTCGTATTACCAAATATGCGGCACAGGCAATGCTTGGTAAGGTTTATCTCTACGAGAAAAAATATACTGAAGCAGCAGCCATGCTGGAAAATGTGATCACACCGAATGCATTCAGTTTAGTAAGTGATTTTGGTTCTATGTTCCTCTTCTCAGGGGAGAATGGTCCTGAATCAATTTTCGAAATACAATATTCTAATACTTCTCCTTATTATAACTGGGGTGGATATAACCGTGGTCAGGGTAACTACGCGGTACAGCAATGTGGTATTCGTGGTTTGAATGGTTCCGCCAACATGCCATACGCGGCTGGATGGAGCACCAATCTTCCTACTCAAAACCTGGCTGCGGCTTATTCAGCAGGTGATCAGCGTAAGAATGTAACAATACTGGATATAGAAGCATATAAGGCGGCTAACCCTTCCTTTAATATTACTTACCAGGTGGCTCCTTACAAAAACACCGGATTGTATAACCAAAAATATCTTCCAAGAAAAGGAGAAACTTCCGGTCAGTTAGAATTGAATTATACAAATAATTTCCGCATCATTCGTTATGCTGATGTTTTATTAATGGCAGCGGAAGCGCAGACAAAATCTTCATCACCTAATGAGATCAAGGCCCGTGATTATCTGAATCGTGTTCGCCGTCGTGCCTTCCTTGATAATGCACATGATATTAGTGCCACTGGTAATGCACTTTATCTGGCTATCCTTGATGAGCGCAGACTTGAACTGGCTATGGAAGGGGATCGCTTTTTCGACCTGGTGCGTACTGGTTTTGCAGCGGCAAAGATCACCGGATTCACAGTGGGTAAACATGAATT
This sequence comes from Chitinophagaceae bacterium, assembly GCA_043742885.1. GTDB lineage: Bacteria > Bacteroidota > Bacteroidia > Chitinophagales > Chitinophagaceae > JJ008. Next base: position 3,501 of record JAYTXP010000272.1, read on the forward strand.
GTTTCCTATACCACAGGAAGAAGTAACTATTTCCGGATTATCGCAAAACCCCGGCTATTAATCACCACCTCAAAACGAATGAATATGAAAGTTTATAATTATTTCATCGGACTCGCGGTTCTCCTCACCGTTTTTTCCGGCTGTAAGAAGACCGTTTACGAGGATACTTCTTTTGTGAACACTGCTGCTTCCCCTTCAGGGCTGAGTGTTTTATTTGAGATCACTCAGGATAATTCCGGATTGGTTACCATTACACCTAATGGAACGGGTGCGGTAAAATATGATATATACTATGGACATGGAGCTGCTACACCCGCATCAGTTATGGCTGGCGGAAAAACCACCCATGTCTATCCTGAAGGAGTTTATTCTGTAAGAGTAGTGGCTTATAATGTAGCGGGTAAAACGACAGAGATCACGCAGCAGCTAACGGTTGCTTTCCGTGCTCCTGAAAATCTGGATGTGATCACGACCATCGATATTGCTAATAATTTTAAATTGAATGTTTCAGCTACCGCATTATATGAAACAAATTTCCGTGTATTCTTCGGTGATGTGCCCAATGAAGTGGGTACCGTTTTTCTTGAAGGCCAAACAGTAAGTCATGTGTATGCAACTGTGGGCACTTTTACAGTGAAAGTGATTGCTTATAGCGGAGGGGCCGCGACCACTCAGCTTATTCGACCCATCACTATTGTTGACCCATTGATACTGCCTATTACTTTCCAATCTACAACAGTAAATTATGCATGGACTAATTTTGACGGTGGCAATGTAACAGTTGTCAATAATCCTTCTGCTACAGGTATCAATACCAGCACGAAAGTGGGAAAGATGGTAAAGAACGCAGGTCAACCATGGGGAGGAAGTTTTATTACCCTTAGTTCACCAATGGATTTTTCCAATAAGATATTCCGTATGAAAGTATGGTCTCCGAGAGTAGGCGCTAAAGTGCTTCTGAAAGTGGAGAACTCTGCAAATGGCGCACAGAATTATGAAAAAGAAGCGGTAACTACTGTTGCCAATGCCTGGGATGACCTGGTATTTGATTATACCGGTATTAATACCGGAAACAGTTATAACAGGGTAGTGCTGATCTTTGATAATGGCACTATGGGTGACGGCTCTGCCAATTTCACTTTCTACTTTGATGATATTCGTTTAGTAAATACTATTCCACTGACACTGCCTTTGAATTTTGAATATCC
>JAYTXP010000273.1:0-3468 GCA_043742885.1 Chitinophagaceae bacterium
CAGGTATGGCTGGCCCCTTTGTCGCAGAGGGAACAGGTAATTCCTTCTTTACTGTTGTTATTTTAGGATTAACATCAGCCCTGACAGAAATGTTCTCGATAAATTTATTGGGAACTACCTTAGTAATGGTAGATTCTGGAAGGTTCTTACTGTTTTGCGGATCCAGGGATTTGAATACAGAACAACTACAGAATAACGTTGAAATACCTATGACAGTCAGGATCGGCTTAACCATTACTACTTATTCGAATATGAGATAAATTTGGAACATGGCGAAGGTATGTTTTTCAGATCAACATTCCCTGATAAAGAACGCCATAAGAATTAGAAAATTGCCCGCTCCTAATCGATTGAAATACAGTTATTAAATTAACAAGATTGTATATATAAGGTAAGGTTGAAACCTGCTTGCTACAGGATGGCTTGAGGGTTGAAGGTTGAAAGTTTTAACCTTCAGGCTTAAATTATAGTACAGTAGATCAGGCAATTTTGATATTATTACAAATCTTTAGTTATGTCATTCATCCCTTTTTATTTTGCTTTGCTGATATTGGCCAGTGCATGCCAGAATGCAGCTTCTGAAGGAACGTCCAGTATCGATACGGTACTGGCCCTGCCTGCCAAAAAAGATAGTCTTTCACCCACTCCTAAGAATTATGATAGTTTGCAATATGAAGGGACTACTCTGCTTGCCTCCGCTCCGGGCACAAAGTCAGTACTGTTCAATTCAAAAGGTTCGAAATTATATGCCATGAATTTGGAAGGAATGAGCGTATATGAGTTTGATCAGGCCACAAAAAAAATACAAAGGGAATTTCGGTTTCATCCAACAAAAGGGATTGGTTGGGATTATGTGAAGAATAAACCTATTCCTTCCTTTCAGGAAAAGCCGGTGGAAGCCTGTCTTGCCTTTGATGATAAACTTCTCTGGGTATCCCTTCATAATGCTGAAGGCATTGTACCAATCTGGGTAGATTCACTAGATAAAAATAAAAATTCCAATGTTGCGGGTTTAGTAAAGCCTGTTACTGTGGTCTATCCAGGATCTGCAAAAAGAGATTCTTTTTTTGTTCCGCTTATAAAAACTGGAAAAACACCAAAAGTGCTTGCCAGAACAGCAGACAATCAGTATTTGCTGGTCAGTAACTGGCATTCACATAATGTAAGTGTTTTGAAAATGGATGCCTTGCATTCTCCTTTTGGTTCGGTGATAGCAACTATTCCTGTGGCTGAAATTCCAAGGGGGATTGTGGTTAATGATCATATGAAAAGATCCTATGTGGCGATTATGGGTGGCGCCAGTATAGCAGTGATCAATAATGAGACCTGGAAATTAGATACCGTATTGAATGTGGGAGGAAATCCCCGGCATTTGGTAATGGATACCAGTCAGTGTTTATATGTTTCTTATAATAGCCTGGGCATGATTGCCTGTCTGGATGCGGAAACAGGAAAATCATTATTTACGGCCCCAACGCATGCACAACCCAGAACCATCGTTCTATCCAAAAATCAACGATTTATATTTGTCACTTGTTATTCGGATGATTTTGTAGATGTGTATAAGATCAATTCAGATAGTTTTTCCAAAATAGCATCTTTGCCCTGCAAGGGCCACCCTGTTGGCGTTGATATTTATGAAGACGATAACAAACTGGAGGCCTGGGTTTGCAGTTATAGTACGGGGTCGATCAGCGTATTTACATTCAAAAAGTTGTGAGCATTTAATATGAAGTTTTCCCATTTGCACGTTCATACGCAATTTTCTCTGCTGGACGGAGCTGCCAATATTCAAAATCTGTATAAAAAAGCTATCAGGGATGGCATGCCCGCCCTGGCTATCAGCGATCACGGAAACATGTTCGGTGTTTTTGAATTTGTTGCGGAAGCATATAAACATAAAGATGAGAACGGAAAGGTAAAAGTGAAACCCATTGTGGGTTGCGAGTTTTATATCACTTCCGACCGGCATCAGAAAACATTTACCAAAGAACAAAAGGACCCAAGGCATCATCAGATCCTGCTGGCAAAAAATGATGAAGGTTATCGTAACCTGATGAAACTGACTTCGGCTGGTTTTATAGAGGGCATGTACAGCAAATATCCACGCATCGATAAAGAACTGATCGTACGCTACCATAAAGGATTGATCGCAACCACTTGTTGCCTTGGTGCCCTGGTACCACAGGCTATTTTAAAAAAAGGAGAAGAAGAAGGTGAAAATGAATTTAAATGGTGGCTGAATATTTTTCAGGAAGATTATTATGTGGAACTACAGCGACATGGAATGGCAGATCAGGATCGCGTGAACCAGGTACTCATAAAACTGGCGAAGAAATATAATGTGAAGGTCATCGCCAGCAACGATTCCCACTATGTAGAGCAGGATGATTTTAACGCGCATGATATTTTGTTATGCATCAACACTGGTGAAAAAGTAGCTACTCCTGCCTTACGCGAATTTTCTGACGATGATATACAGGTGAAAAATAAACGCTTCGCATTCCCCAATGATCAGTTTTATTTTAAGACCCAGGAAGAAATGCGCAAAGTATTTCATGATCTTCCTGAAGCAATTGATAATACCAATGAGATCGTAGATAAAGTAGAACTGCTAAAGCTGACCCGTGATATTCTTCTTCCAAATTTTCCAATAGAAAAAAGATTTCAGATACATACCAAGGAAGAAACGATCGGGAAAAATACTATTACTGCGGAGGCATTGAACCAATGGGAATACCTGAAGCATATGACCTATGAAGGCGCTGCAAAAAGGTATTCAGTGATAACAAATGAGATCAGGGAAAGACTGGAGTTTGAATTGTTCACTATCAAGACCATGGGTTTTGCCGGTTACTTTCTAATTGTAAATGATTTCATCAAGGCAGGAAGAGAAAAAGGAGTGTTTATTGGTCCGGGAAGAGGATCGGCTGCAGGCAGCGTGGTGGCTTATTGCACCTGGATCACCAATATAGACCCGATCAAATACAATTTACTATTTGAACGGTTTTTGAATCCCGATCGTAAATCAATGCCCGATATAGATACGGATTTTGATGATGAGGGAAGGCAGAAAGTGATCGACTATGTAGTGGAAAAATATGGAAAGAACCAGGTAGCGCAGATCATTACATACGGTACCATGGCTGCAAGAAGCAGTATAAAAGATGTTGCCAGAGTAATGGATCTTCCTTTACCAGAATCCAATGCTATTGCCAAACTGGTTCCTGAAAGACCAGGAGTAGAACTAAAAAGATTGCTGCATGCCCCCATAAAAACAAAAGATGTAAAAAAAGATGCGGAAGGCTATCCTTTGGAGAAATCGCTGGAGGAAAAAGAACAGTTGGGTGGAGAGGAACTGGATGGCGTAAAAAAACTAAGAGATCTTTATTCTCAAATGGATACGATAGCTTCAAGAGTTTTGCATGAAGCTGAAAGACTGGAAGGCTCGGTTAGAAGTACAGGCAT
>JAYTXP010000274.1:0-39496 GCA_043742885.1 Chitinophagaceae bacterium
GAGATCATGAAATGGCTCCTGAAATTCAAATCAAAAAAGAAATAAACATGGAAAAGATCTTTAAATATCTTTTGATTCCTGTGCTGGCAGCACCACTGCTCTACCTTTTTATTGTTTGGGAAAAACTTCCCCCAACAGTGGCTCTTCATTTTGATCTGGATGGAAACCCGGATCGAATGGGCACCCGAAATGATTTTATCACAACTATTATTATAATGAGCCTGGTATCCCTTCTTACCTGGTTATTAATGGTGAACATACATCGAATCGATCCAAAAAGAAATGTTGTGAAAAATCGTGGCCGCATGCAAAGATTTGGCTTTGGTATTGTCTTATTTATTTCAATGATTTCATGTACAATAATTTATAGCGCGGTTAAAAGCAACTTCATTTTTTCTGTTTCATGGGTACTTGCAGCTTCGGGGCTTTTATTTTCTTTTATTGGTAATTATATGCCCAATATCAAACCAAATTATTTTGCAGGATTTCGATTACCCTGGACACTTGAAAATGAAGATAACTGGAAAAAGACCCATGCCCTTGTTGGCCGGCTCTGGTTTCCAGGTGGTCTTCTTATTGCCCTGGTCTGCATTTTTCTTCCTTCGCGACCAGCATTTTATTTTTTTATTACGGTTATCTCGATCATCATACTAATCCCAATTATATTCAGCTACCGCTATTTTCAACAACAGAAAAGATCTATAAATAAAGACTCATGAGAACTTCTTTTTTATTTCTGCTGGTTTTAATTTCCACTTCACTATTTGCACAAGAACCCAAAAAGCAATTCCCGCAAACTCCGGTTCCGCCTTTTGATTATAAATTGGATAGTGTGGAATATTCCAGTCGTGATAGCCTGGTACATCTGGCAGGCACTTTAACCTACCCAAAAGGAATGGGTCCTTTTATTACACTGGTAATGATTACTGGCAGCGGACAACAAGACAGAGATGAGACCATCTTCGGTCATAAACCCTTTGCGGTGATCGCCGATTATCTTACAAAAAATGGCTTCGCGGTTCTTCGTGTAGACGATCGGGGGCGTGGAAAAAGTAAAGGCAATCTGATGGAAGCTACCAGTCTTGATTTTGCAGATGATGTGATCACCAGCATACAATATCTTCAAACAAGAAAAGAAGTAAACAAAAATAAGATCGGCGTCATCGGACATAGTGAAGGTGGATTTATTGCACCCATGGTTTATACCAAATACAAACCACTGGCCTTTATCATATCTCTTGCAGGTACAGGAATTTCCGGAGGTGATATATTATTAATGCAACAAACAGCTCCTCTCAAAGGGAAGGTAAGTGAACAGGCCTATAATAGCTGGTATGAACTATCCGGGAAAACACTGGGTTTGATCAAAGACCAACCCTCAGCTCCTGATTCAGTGATCCTTCCACAGATGAAAGAGCTTTATATAAATTGGAAATCCAAACAAACAGAATCGGTGATCGCTGAATTAAAACTGGAAAAGATCAGTCCTGAATTTTATGCTTTTCAACTAAAACAGGAACTGATCCCGTGGATGCGTTTTTTTATCGTTACCGATCCTACTGATTATTGGTCCCAGGTAAAATGTCCTGTACTTGCCCTGAATGGTGATAAAGACATCCAGGTAGAAGCAGGACCGAATATTGCCGGCATTCGTGATGGGCTTAAAAAAGCTGGAAACAATAAATTTAATACAGTGATAATTCCCGGTTTAAATCACCTGTTCCAGCATTGTGAAGCCTGCACAATAGACGAATACGGAAAATTGGAAGAAACTTTTTCACCACAGGTGCTGACCATGATCAGCGATTGGCTGAATAAAAACATTAAATGATCTTTTATTAATTATCTGGCTCACGCATATTTATCTTTTGGCGATCCCCCCACCCTGGTGGGAAATATGATCAGCGATTTTGTAAAAGGTCGCAAACAATTTGATTACAGTCCGGATGTTCAAAAAGGAATAAAACTTCATCGGGATATAGATCATTTTACTGATACTCATGAGGCCATCAGGAATGCAAAAGAATATTTTCGTCCTGTTTACCGGCTTTATAGCGGCGCCCTGGTAGATGTAATCTTTGACCATTATCTGGCCATTGAACCTTCTGTATTTCCTGAACGCTCATTGTTTGATTTTTCCCGCGAAGTATATAATGAATTAGAAAACCATCAATCGGCATTTCCCGAACGCTTCGCTTTCATGTTCCCATTTATGAAAGAGCAGAACTGGTTATATTATTACCGGCTTACCAGTGGAATTGAAAAAAGCCTGAAAGGCGTGATCCGAAGAGCAGCTTATCTTGAAGAAGCCGAGCCCGCCATTGAATTATTTCACCAGTATTATCAACCCTTACAGGAGATTTTTCGTCAATTCTGGCCCGAATTAGAGGCATTTACCCGTGAAAAATGGCAAAATGGGCTGAATCAAAGATAAATTATGTGTTAAGCGGCATAAGAAGCTTGCTTGTTCAATTCAAAAAAAATTATTTTTGTCCGGTCTCTTTTAACCTTCAAACTTTCCAAATGAAAAAATTACTTGGTCTAATTGTGATCTTCCAATTTGTTTTCCTCAGCCTGATAGCACAAAATAGTTATCCTGCTATTGACAAATCTCCGATGGATATGTCCTATTTCCCGGTTGGATATCCGGTTCTGAAAATTCAGGATAAAGCTACTGATCCATTGGTGGCCCGTTTAATTTACAGTCGCCCTTCCCGTGGAGGTCGTGCAATATTCGGAGGCCTGGTTAAAAACGGAGATGTATGGAGATTGGGTGCAAATGAAGCAACAGAAATACAATTTTACAAAACTGTACATGTTGATGGTAAAAAAATAAAATCAGGTCGCTATACGTTATATGCTATTGTAAAGGATAATGCCTGGACAATCATCTTCAATAAAGAGAATGATACATGGGGATCTTTTAAATACGATATTAAAAAAGATCTTTTAAGAACTGAAGTGCCTACACAGAAAATAGATACCCTGGTAGAGAATCTTTCCATGATGTTTGAGAAAATAGCCACCGGTTGTAATCTGAATATTGCCTGGGAGAACACCAAAATAAGTCTGCCCATTACGTTTTAAATTCTGATCATGGGTCAACGGATTGTTTATCTCATCCTTTTAAATTTTCTACTGTTTTCCTGTGCCAGTAAGCGGGAAAAACAACCCTCATCTGAAAGAAAGTCGGGTAATGACAGCATTGCTATAAACAAACCAACAGCAAAAGAAAAAATCCTGGTTCCAGTGGATATTTCTCCACTGGATCAGGCTTACTGGCCCGAAGATTATCCTACTTCAAAAATGGCCGGGCAGGCAAAATCAAAAGATCCTGTTGCCCGTGTCATTTACAGTCGCCCTCACCTGCAGGGCCGGCATATTTTTCACGAAGTTTTGAAATATGGAGAACCATGGAGAATGGGTGCCAATGAATCAACTGAGCTGGATCTTCACCAGGCCATAAAGATCCAGGGACAAATAATTACCCCCGGCCGTTATGTACTTTATTGTATTCCTCAAAAAGATCACTGGACAATTTTTATTAATAGCAATACAGATTCCTGGGGACTTGAACCAGACAGAACCCTTGATCTCTTTCATTTTGATATCCCGGTTACCAATACAGATAATGCCATTGAATATTTCACCATGCGCTTTGAAGAAAACAGCAAAGGCGCCACCCTGCTGATGGCATGGGATAATATTGAGGCCAAACTGCCAATGGATTTGATTAATTTGTGACTTCATGTGTGGCATTGCCGGCATTATACAGAACGACTCCCATTCATTTCATGCAGAACATTTGCATCGTATGACAGAATCCCTGGCTCACCGGGGCCCGGATGGTTTTGGCTATTGGCAGGTAGAAGATCAAAAAATTTTATTTGGACATCGACGCCTTTCAATTCTTGATCTGTCTCCTGCAGGTCATCAACCTATGCATTATATGGATCGCTATGTGCTGATGCATAATGGCGAGATCTATAATTATATTGAACTGAGAGAAGAACTTCAACGACTCGGTTATCATTTTCATTCTCATACCGATACTGAGGTGATCGCGGCAGCTTATGATCAATGGAAGGAACAATGTCTGGATCATTTTGATGGCATGTTCGCTTTCTGCCTTTGGGACAAAAAGGAAAAAAATTTTTTCGCAGCACGCGATCGATTTGGCGAAAAACCATTTTATTATACTCTTGAAGATGGTTGTCTTTTATTCGCTTCAGAAATAAAGTCGTTTTGGGCAGCAGGCATAAAAAAAAATCCAAATCGCAAATTGCTGTTCAATTTTCTTACTATTGGGTACACCGATAATCCAACTCTTCCTGAAGAGACTTTTTTTGAAAATATTTGTCGCCTTCCCGCAGCATGCTGGCTTCGTTATCAACCAGGAAATGAAGATTTGTCCATTGTTAGTTACTGGGATATCAATCTTCAAAATGTGAATGAATCCATTTCGGATCAAGAGGCCACTGAAAAATTCACATCTCTTCTACATCAATCCGTAAAGAGAAGAATGCGTAGCGATGTGCCCATCGGTAGTTCGCTTAGTGGTGGACTCGATAGTTCATCTATTGCTGCCATCTGTTCCACCATTGGCTCTGATATAATGAGTCATCAATGTTTTACGGCATCATTTCAAAATTTTGAAAAAGACGAGACCGCATTGGCGCGACAAGTGGCAGATCAGTTTCAATTGAAGCAACATATTATTTCATTGGGTCCCACCGATCTGTTAAATGACCTCGAAACACTTTGCACCGCGCAGGAAGAACCATTCGCCTCTTCCAGTGTATATGCACAATACAAAGTATTTGAACTGGCAAAAGCACAGGGAGTGACTGTTTTGCTTGACGGACAAGGAGCAGATGAAACGCTGGCCGGTTATCATAAATACTATAAATGGTATTGGCAGGAACTCTATCGAAAACAGAAATTAAAAAAAAGCGGGGAGATCCCTGCCGCTCTGGCTCTTGGAGTAAAAGAAGATTTTAACTGGAAAAATAAAGTAGCCTCCTGGTTTCCGGCCTTCGCCAGCGTAGTAATGGAACGACAATATCTTCTACACGCGATCAGGCAGGAAGATCTTGACCGTGATTTTGTAAAAACATGCAGTGATCATGCCTACTATACACCTCCTGAACATTTTGATCTGAATGGATTGCTGTATTTTAATACACGTACGCACGGACTGGAAGAATTACTAAGAATGGCCGACCGAAATTCCATGGCCCATGGCCGGGAAGTGCGTCTGCCTTTTCTTTCTCATGAACTGGTGGAATTTATTTTCTCCCTGCCCTCCCATCTCAAGATCAAAAATGGTCGCACAAAATGGATATTGAGAAATTCGATGCAGCATAGCCTGCCTGAAAATATTTGCTGGCGAAAGGACAAGATCGGGTTTGAAACGCCGCAAAAGCAATGGATGCAGCATGGCCAGATACAGGACGCCATCCAGGAAGCCAAAAAATTACTGGTGAAAGAAAATATTCTCAAGGCTGATGTGCTGAATAAAAGTATTATTCCCAGAGATGCTCATGAGGCAGATAATTATGACTGGAGATATTTTTCTGCCGCTATACTCTTTCGCTGAACCTATCTTTGCATTTCAATACAACGAACATGAAGCTTGCTACAAAATTCATTCATGCCGGCGCTCATCCTGACCCAAGTACCGGTGCTATAATGACTCCCATTTATCAAACCTCAACCTATGTCCAGGAATCACCTGCCAAACATAAAGGCTATGAGTATGCGCGAAGTCAGAATCCGACTCGTTCCGCATTGGAAGAAGCGTTGGCTATAATTGAGAATGGTGAACATGGACTTTCTTTCAGTTCAGGTGTGGCCGCCACGGATGCGGTCATAAAATTATTAGCCCCGGGCGATGAAGTGATCTGCGCGAATGATATGTATGGTGGCACATACCGGTTATTCACCAAGGTGTTTGAAAAATTCGGTATCAAGTTTCGTTTTGTAAATACTGCCGACCTGAATGAAGTAAAGACAACCATAAACGGGAACACGAAACTGGTATGGTTGGAAACGCCTACAAATCCATTGATGAATATTACGGATATTGCTGCTATTGCAACCATCACAAAAGAAAAAGGATTGATGCTTGCAGTGGACAATACATTTGCCTCACCTTATCTTCAAAATCCGCTTGATCTTGGAGCTGATTTAGTAATGCACTCGGCGACCAAATACCTTGGCGGACATAGTGATGTGATACAGGGTGCTCTGATCATGAAAGATGCAAGCCTTCGCGAAAAACTTTATTTTATTCAGAAAAGTTGCGGTGCAGTTCCAGGTCCTATGGATTGTTTCCTGGTACTAAGAGGAATTAAAACCCTGGGTGTTCGAATGAAACAACATTGCATCAATGGCCGCATCGTTGCTGAATTTCTTCGTCAGCACCCTAAAGTGGGTAAAGTGTACTGGCCCGGTTTTGAAGACCATCCCGGTCATGCCATTGCTAAAAAGCAAATGCGCGATTTCGGCGGAATGATCTCTTTTGAATTAAAAGATGACAGCGTTGAAAAAGCTAAACAAGTTCTGAGCTCTACAAAATATTTTTCTCTGGCGGAAAGTCTGGGTGGTGTAGAATCCCTGATCAATCATCCCGCCAGTATGACCCATGCTTCCATACCAAGGGAGGAAAGAATAAAAAACGGACTTTCCGATTCATTGATACGCCTCAGTGTGGGTATTGAGGATGCAGAAGACCTGACGGAGGATCTCCGGCAAGCCATTGGCTGATCGGTTTGAGTAAATGGTACACTCCTTGCAGTAATTTGAAAAAAATACTATGAGTGGTTTGTTGTACATCGTTGCCATAATCCTTCTTATTGGCTGGTTGCTTGGATTCTTTGTATTTCATGCAGGTGGATTGATCCATATTCTGCTGGTTATCGCTATTATTGCGATCATTCTGCGTTTGATACGGGGTGACAACCCACTATGACCGAAAAGGAGCTTAAAGAATTTCTTGATTATAAACTGGAGATTTTCAATCGCCCATCATTTATTAAGGATGATCCTGTTTCTATTCCTCATCGGTTCAATAAAAAACAGGACATAGAGATCGCTGGTTTTTTTGCTGCCATATTTGCCTGGGGTAATCGCAAAACCATCATTAATAAGTCATCAGATCTTATGAAACTGATGGATGATTCCCCTTTTCAATTTGTAATGGAACATGAGGATAAGGACCTGAAAAAGCTATTACAGTTCTCTCACCGCACATTTAACAGTACTGATCTCCTTTATTTTATTTCCTTTTTCCGTCAGCATTATCAAAATAATAAAAGTCTGGAGCAGGCCTTTACCCATGCAGGTGGTGACATGGAATCAATTCTTTCAGGCTTTCACCGCTATTTTTTTTCACTCGCGGATATTCCAGATCGCACCCGAAAACATATCGCCACTCCTGAAAAAAATTCAAGCTGTAAGCGACTGAATATGTTTCTCCGATGGATGGTTAGAAAAGATAATAAGGGGGTGGATTTTGGAATCTGGGAAAATATTTCCCCTGCTCAATTGATTTGTCCTATCGATCTTCATGTGGAAAGAGTAGCAAAAAAATTGGGTCTGCTGGGTCCGGACCTCAGCGGTTGGAAAGCGGCGAAATCGCTTACACAAAGATTAGCTGAACTGGATCCTCAAGACCCCGTAAAATACGACCTAGCACTATTTGGCCTCGGTGTCATCGATAAATTCTGATTGATTGCTTAGTTTTATTGCTATGGATACGGATTCCGTAATAACAGAGATCGCGCGCAGTTATGATCTGCCCGTTACGCTGAATAAAGAATTGAACCGCGAATGGCTTGCCGCCATAATCAATGAATTACTCAATAAAGATTTCCAAAAACTGGTCTCCATTCTCTACCGGGTTGATGTTGATGAGATAAAACTCAGATATCTGCTCGCCAAAAATCCAGATACAGACGCGAGTGTTACGATCGCGGATCTTTTGATCGAAAGACAATTGCAAAAAATGAATGTCAGGGCCTCATTCAAATCCCAGGATAAACCCATCGATGAAAATGAAAAATGGTAAGCCATGAAAAAACTGCTTCTACTGCTGCTTCTATTCTTTTGTTTGAAGGTTTATTCCCAGCATAAATATGTGGCGCCCACTGATAGCCTGGTTATCCAACACCTTGAACAATGGAAAGATTATAAGTTCGGATTGCTGATGCACTGGGGAACCTATAGCCAATGGGGTATTGTAGAAAGCTGGAGTATTTGTCCGGAAGATGAAGGATGGTGCGAACGAAGAGGGCCCTATGCAAAAAATTATTTTGAATATGTAAAAGCTTATGAGAATCTTCAAACCAGTTTTAACCCAATAAAATTTGATCCTGACCGCTGGGCCGATGCAGCCTCAAATGCAGGGATGAAATATGTTGTCTTTACCACCAAGCATCATGATGGTTTCTGCATGTTTGATACCAAACAAACCGATTATAAGATCACCAGTTCAAATACCCCATTTTCTTCAAATCCCAGAAGCAATATTGCGAAAGAGATATTCGATGCTTTCAGGAAAAAAGGAATGGCTACGGGAGCTTATTTTTCAAAACCTGACTGGCACACTGAAAATTATTGGTGGCCCTATTTCCCACCCAAAGACCGGAATGTGAATTATGACCCAAAAAAATATCCGGAAAAATGGAAGGCTTATAAAGACTTTACCTACGAGCAGATAAAAGAACTGATGAGTGAATATGGTAAAATGGATATTCTCTGGCTGGATGGAGGATGGGTGCGCCCTTATTCAACTATTGACACCTCCATTGAATGGCAGCGTGGCATTAAGGTGGAGCAGGATATCGATATGAAAAGAATTGCAACCATGGCAAGATCCTATCAACCAGGGTTGATCGTAGTCGATCGTTCCGTAACCGGCGAATTTGAAAATTATACAACTCCAGAACAGGAAGTTCCTGCTACTCCATTGCCAAATCCATGGGAAACCTGTATGACAATGGCCGGTTCCTGGAGTTATGTTCCCCATGATAAATATAAGTCAACACATCAGCTGATCGATCTGCTAACAGGTATCGTAGCCAAAGGAGGAAACCTTTTATTGAACATCGGACCTTCCCCGGAGGGAGAATGGGACACTGCCGCATATACCCGCCTGAATGAGATCGGGGACTGGATGAAAATAAACAGCGAAGCAATTTATAATAGCCGGCCAATTGCTCCCTATGCCCAACAAAATATTCGCTTTACGCAATCGAAAGATGGGAAAAGTATTTATGTTATTTATATGGGAAGCTCCGAAGTTCTGCCTGTCCTTTCTATTATCAATACAGAAGGAATAAATATCCCTGCGAATTCGAAGATCAGCTTATTGGGAGCGCCAGGAAATTTGAAATGGGAATCTCATGGTGTATCAACAAAAATATATTTGACTCCTGCTTTGCAAAAATATTACAGCCGCCATGCGATCGTATTAAAGATCAGCAAAGCGGCTGCTAAAAATAAAATAATCTGATCAGCTTTTTTTTTCGAACATCAGTTCCTGCACTTTCTCTTTATCCTCTTTCTCTTTTTTAAGATCGAACATGGTTCCGAAGATATGATCCCATAAAGTAGAGCTGACCCCATATCCGTTATGTTCATTTTTGTAATGATGCAAATGATGGTTTCTCCACAAAGGTTTCATCCATTTAAAAGGGGGGTTCCAGGCATGAATGGCATAATGCATAGTGCCATATAACAGATAACCGATCAGGAATCCTGGGAAAAAAGCAAGGCATAATGGTCCCATGATCAGCCACATTATGGAAAACACAAAAATAGAAATAATAAGGCTGGGTACCGGTGGCATGAACAGGCGCTGGCGGTCACGGGGAAAATGATGATGGTTGCCATGCAACACATAAACGATCTTTTTTGATTTCTCTGTTTTAGGTTCCCAATGAAATAGAAAACGATGCGAAATGTATTCAAATAAGCTCCAGAAAAATATTCCAGCGATGAAAAGTCCCAGGATCTTCATGGTGGAAAATCCTTGTTCAGCAGCACCGAGGTAGATCAGGTAACCAAAAATAGGAGTATATATGCCCCATATAAGAAGGGGATGTGTTTTAGTCAGCATTTCAAGAAGAGGGTTCTCAAAAAGCTGAGCTTGCCCCTTATTATGAATTTTCTCGAATTTCATGCGACAAAGATAAGAAAATGGGTGGCTCAGAAAAGGGGTGATCGCCTGATTTTGCTCACAATCCGTTCGGGTAATCCTTTGAAAATGAGTGGTTATATTGTAAAATCCAGAACGGAGGATGGACAAGGCTTATTAACTTAGCGGATAATATTTATTGAAATGAAATTAGTCTCTTATTATTACGAAGAACATGAACAGCTGGGAGTACTTATAAAGGATATGGTATATCCGATGGAAACCCTGCATCCGGATCTCCCGGGCACCATGTCATTATTTTTGAACTATTGGGAAGATAGTTTTCCCTTTGCCCAGGCAGGCGATATTCTGCTAAAAGAAGAGCAACGATTTAGCAACAAAGGAATTCCTTTGAATGAGCTTCAATTACTCGCGCCAGTACCTTTTCCTACCAGTTGTCGCGATGGTTACGCGTTTCGCCAGCATGTGGCTGCAGCAAGGAGGAATCGTAAAGTAGATATGATCCCGGAATTCGATCAGTATCCCATTTTTTATTTCACTAATCATCATAGTGTACAAGGCCCAGGTGATGTTCGGTGCATGCCTGATCATTTTGAAAAACTGGATTTTGAACTGGAGGCATCGATAGTGATCTGCAAATATGGACGAAATATAAAAGCGGAAGTGGCAGATGAATATATTGGAGGGCTAATGATCATGAATGATCTCAGTGCCCGTCGTTTACAAATGGAAGAAATGCTTTTAAATCTTGGCCCTGCAAAAGGAAAAGATTTCGCTACCTGTATTGGTCCATGGTTAGTTACCCTTGATGAATTGCAACCATTTGAAATACCAGCAAAGGAAGGTCATGTAGGTCTTAACTGGAACCTGAATATGCGCTGTCGAGTAAATAGCATACAGGTAAGTGAAGGTAACCTGGGTGATATGGACTGGACCTTTGCAGAGATCATTGAAAGAGTTTCTTATGGAGTAGATCTTTACCCTGGTGATGTGATTGGCAGTGGCACAGTGGGAACAGGTTGTTTTCTTGAATTGAACGGTACAGGAAAACTAAATGACCCAAATTATGCTGAACAATGGCTGCAGGCAGAGGATAAAGTAGAAATGGATATTGACGCCCTGGGTACATTGACCAATACCATTATAGCGGAAGAAACCGACTGGAGTATTTTAAAAAGAAAGAAAGGTATCTGATATGATCTTTGATCTGAATGAACTCAAGCCCGTTGAACGACAATATTATCTCCAGCATGTGGTAGCGCCCCGACCTATTTGCTTTGCTTCTACTATTGATAAAGAAGGAAGAGTTAATCTCAGCCCTTTCAGTTTTTTCAATATGTTCTCATCCAGCCCACCTATCCTGATATTTTCTCCGGCAAGAAGAGTGCGGGATAACACAACCAAGCATAGTTTGCAAAATGTGCTTGAAGTACCAGAGGTAGTAATCAATATTGTAACCTATGATATGGTGCAGCAGGTTTCTCTTGCCAGTTGTGAATTTCCAAAAGAGGTGAATGAATTTATAAAGGCCGGTTTTACTGAAGAACCAGCCACACTGATCCGGCCACCGATGGTGAAAGAAAGCAAGGTGAAAATGGAATGTAAAGTGCTTGAAGTTAAACCCCTGGGAAATGATAAAGGAGCTGGAAATCTTGTGATCTGCGAAGTTTTACGAATTCATATTGCTGATGAATTGCTTGATGAAAATAAAAAAATCGATCAGCGAAAACTTCAATTAGTGGCAAGATTAGGTGGTGACTGGTATTCTGTTACCAATGAAGGAAGCCTTTTCCAGGTAGAAAAACCCAATACTCAACTAGGCATAGGATTCGATGCACTACCAAAGACTATCAGAATAAGCAACATACTTGCCGGCAATCATTTGGGGCTGTTGGCTAATGTTCATGATCTGCCGATTGTAGATCCATTTTTCGATGACGCGCATCTTAAACAGATCATTCAGTACTACTCTATAAATCCCGATGAGATGGAGAAAGAACTTCATCGTTATGCGGCAGGGTTACTGGATAAGGGTAAAGTAAATGAAGCCTGGCAGGTATTATTATCGGGGGTATAAAAAATCCCGGAGACCAAATGCCGCCGGGATCTTTAAGAAAAATTATCCTGAAATCATTATTTGGCTGGTGGGGAACTAAGGTCCTTACGCAACACCATCATATATGCTTCTCTGCTGGCAATATTCGCATTATCCACCAGTAATTTTTGCCTTGCATCCCAATCGGTCTGACCATAATCCTTAATATAAGCATTCTTAAAAGCATCAGGTTGATTGGCCATTGGATTGGGACCGTAATAATCTGTCTCTAACTCTTTAAAACCATCTTTCAGGTTTCTTACACTGACCATTACCGGGTCCGAGCCAGAAAGGATCTGAACATAGTTATTATAGCTAAATCGGTCGTTTGGATTAAGTTTCGCATTGACCAGAGAGCCCCTTTTCGCTTCTCTCAGGGTTTGGTTCTG
Source organism: Chitinophagaceae bacterium (assembly GCA_043742885.1). Classification (GTDB taxonomy): domain Bacteria; phylum Bacteroidota; class Bacteroidia; order Chitinophagales; family Chitinophagaceae; genus JJ008. The sequence continues at coordinate 12,647 of JAYTXP010000274.1, forward strand.
CATCCCAAATTTGATATGTGTTATCTGAACGGTAAATTTTTCCGCAGCAACCTTACCATTGTAACTGGCGGTATCATCCCAACGATAAGTGGCCTGGATTGAAGATTCCAGCTTAGGTGTGAAATTTACTTCAAGATCCATGGAGTGTTCCTTGGTGTTGGATTTTTCAATATCCATATCCGCGTAGGAGATCGGACCTTCCACAATCATGTATGTACCGTTGTGGCTACCACTGGTAATTTCATACACATTCCTTTTATCGTCTTTAGCATGAAATTTAGCCAGATGTGTTTTCCAGCTTCCTTCAAATGCTGATTTCATGCCAGCCTTCGGCTTTACAAAACTGACGCTGTACAATGTTTTGCCCTGTGCAGAAGTAAAAAGAGTTGTGGCAATAAATAGCCACATGAAAATTGTTTTTTTCATTTTTGGTATTTTTTTAATTAAAAATGGTTGCTTTCAGGCAGGTGTTCTCATTAGCGGATTGGCCCTGAAGAATGAGCAATAAAAAAGGGGCCTTTTGAAGATACTATATTTTCAGATAAAAAATAAATATTTGAGCTTAACTGTCAGCAGTTTATAACCTTGATACTATAAAAGTATTCATCTCCGATTCACTAAAACGGCCTCTGTTCTCACGGCGCTTAATTACTTGTCAGGTAATACAATGTTTTTTATCTTTAAGAACACCCTAAATATTCTTTTATGAAAAGAATAAGCACCATCATTTTGGCCATCAGCACCCTGTCCATTATTTTTTATTCCTGTGTTTCGCAGAGCAAAGTGCAAAGCACGAAAAAACAACTGAGTGCCCAGGATAGCTTACTTCAAACCTATGGAAATGAAGTAAACAAACTGGAAGAACAAAGAAAGAATAAAGAAAGATTAAATCAGCTGGATGATACGGCCAATGTCCGCCTCCAGCAATTTATAGATAAGACCCGTGGAGAAATAGATCTACTGCATAAAAGTAATATTGTACTGATAGGCGATGTGGAAGTAGATAAAAAAGACTGGGACCATCTTAAAAAAAATCTTTCGGCCTGCCTCAATGCGACCAAAAGGATCAATGGAAAGATCATGCTGCTTACTGATCTGATCAACAGAAATACCGTTTTGAAACTTGATCAGGATGTATTGTTTGAACCAGGAAAGTATATTGTGGATCTATCGCTGGTTCAAATGATCGGAAAAATATTTGAACCGGTAGCCAAAGAGATAGATTCCTTCACAAAAAAATATCCTGATTTTCCTCTTTCACTTGCTATAACAGCAAAAGGTTATGCCGATGCTACTGTAATTTCTGAAGGAAGCAGTCTTTATAAAGATCTTAAGACGAATATTGTTTTCACCGGACAGGCGGTTACCAGTGAGAATCTGAATAAAGCATTATCAAGCCTAAGGGCAAAAACCGTGATTGAACTTTTTCGGAATTATACTAAATCGAGGAATACAGGAAATATCATCTTTTCATATAAAGGCAAGGGCGAAGATCTCCCCGATCCCACCATCACTGATTACCGCACAGATGATAAACGAAGAAGAATTGTCTTATTATACTGGAGTGTATTCCCTGATTATTGACCTGATTATTTGCTGCCAAAAACTTTTTTAAGCAGATCGGTAGACCTGGCGGTAAAGTTATGCCTGATATTGGTTTCTTCTTTTGACACCATGTCGAACATAGCCAGGGTAGCTTTTTGTGTCACGAAACCAGGAAGATCAGGGTTGAGTTTTTTAAATGTAGTAGGAATTTTATTATACGAATTCACCATATCTGCATAATATTTCGTGGCATCGGTTTTATCCAATGAGGCCTTGATCACGGGAAGAAATGCTTCAAATAATTTCTGGTCGGTCTTTGTGCGAAAAAAATGGGTGGCGCTGGTATCACTGTTCTTCAGTAATCCTACCGCATCAGTAAGGGTCATGTACTTTAGCGCTTCAAGGAATATAGGTTTGGCTGTGCCCGCTGCATCTTCTGCCGCGCGGTTGATCTGAAGGATTGCTTTATCTACGGTCTTGCCCATCCCCGCATTACGAAGTGTTTTTTCTATTTTTTGCGCTTCCGGTGGAAGCAGGATACGATAAAGCGCGTCTTTATAAAATCCATCTTCTTTATTTAATTGCAGAACAGCTTTCACCAGGCCCTGCTCAAGCGCTTCTTTTATTCCCTGGCCCGCTTCTTTATCAGTGAGATTGGAAAGTTTAAACTGGGCATGGACCTGAAAATTAGTTATCAATAAAAAACAGGCGGAGATTATAGATAAAACGACTTTTTTCATGTGCGGATTTAATGCTGTAAGCTACAGTATTATGCAGAGACGTAAAACGCATACGAATAGGTTGGCTACAGATTTAGCTTTTCTTTACGACGATCGATCCTTTCACGTAGAATTCGGAAAAACCGACCCCTTTCTTTCTCACTGGTTTTACTAACCAGAGTGGAACGACTCAGAAGGTTTTGAATATACTGATCCATATTCTCGCAGAACCGCATATCGCGGCTCATCATATAATTAAACCCCGCATGGGGCATGACAACCATTTTGGAATGATCCTGCTTTATGAACATGGTATTATCCAGCAAAACAATATCATTTATATACATCTGATATTTTCCCATTGGTTTTTTCTGCGGATCATTGCGGTTAAATTTATATCCAAGCCTGGCCTGCTCTTCCAAATGATCAAGTAACTCCTGAATACCTTCATATATCAGCAGAATATCTTCATTCGATTCAAATCGGTTTCCGTCACGGAAATAATCAACCTGGTGAAGTGTGGAGCTCAAGCTTTCAAGGTTCCAGACCTCAAAACTATCCATAGAATTGTAGTATTCGAGTATCTTTTGTCCCGTTTGCCAAACCTCATCAGAATAATCATTCATAATGACTCTCCTGTTTCGAAACTCAGGGAAATAAACCAGAATACTCATCCAGAAAAAATATTTGAAACAGGCAAATTCCCTGTATTGCCAGTGGTAAAAAATAGGTATGTCTTTACAAAGGAAAAAGAATTCTTTTTTTTCCGTGCTGGAAAAAAAAGCCATGGTATGCATCATTCCCTTCAGGTAATCATCATAACTGTATCCTTTTTCATCCAGTAGATTACCACTAAACTGAAACGATCCGGTTTGAATCTCCAGCACCTGGTCAAGTGATACTTTATACTCGGTACATAATTTTACCAGTTCCTCAAAGCTTAATTGCTTTTCGCCGCGCATTCGTCGATACGCGCTATCACTGCTCATGTCCAATAAGGAAGCGATCTTATCAGGTGCAGATTCTCCATCACCCATTTTACTTTTAATGAATTGGAACAACTTAACCTGCAAATCAGAAATGTTCATGCTTGTATAAATTTTATATTGCTCTTTTACGATCCCTGATCTTATTAAGCAGAATACCAAAAAAAATATTTCTTTGTTTCTCACTGGTGCCGCTGATGATGGTGGCCTTCTGCATTAGTTGCTGCATGTCTTCATATACGGAATCGCAGAATTTACGATCCTGGGATACCAGGTAACTCAGGGCTTCATAATTAAGGTAAACAGCGCCAAGCGAATCCGACTTAACCATAATAGTATTGTCGCCAAGCAGCACACGATTATAATAAAATCGATAATTTTTTTTCTTTAATGAAGGATTTTTTTCGCCTGGTAAAAATTTTGAACCATAATCTACCTGGTCCTTCAGATGAAGAATGGTTAATTCCAACGCGTCATAGATAGTGACAAGGTCTTCGAGATTATCAAAATATCCGGCATCCTTACAAAATTCCAATTGGGAAATTATTGAATTTATGCATTCTGTATTGAGAATCTCTACTGAAGGAAGCTGACAATATGCCTCTCCAAGTTGTTTACTGATCAATTCTGTAGAGGCCGGAAGACAGTTCATAGTGAATTTGCGGGTTACAAAATCAGGATGCTGTAATAAGGTACGCATCCAGAAAAAATAACGAAAGGCGAAAACAGGGCGAAAATAAAAATTATGAAATACAGGAAGATCCTTGGAACAGTAAAATAATTCCGGATTAGAAATTGTATTCATCTGCTTCACTCTATCCAGTAAATTTTTCAGGAATTTTTCATACTCATTATTATGAACATCAAGTCTTGAATGTTCAAAAAGAATGGATTGAGAACTGATCTTTAATAATTGATCAAGAGAAAGGTTGAAATAAGAACAAAGCATCCCTGCTTCATCAATAACCAAAGGAGTTTCTCCTCTTATTCTGCGATAGGAACTATCATTACTAATATGCAGGATCTCCGCCACCTTATCAACCAATGATATGTTGACAGGAAGCAGCTCCCGAATTCTATCAAATAGGAATTCCTGTGTTGTTGGTTCTGGCATAATAGAATAAAAGAAAAATCAGGTTCTTTTCAAATTATGAAATTTTCAAGCAGTTTCCAACAATAGTATAAGCGAATGGTTTGCAGTCATTTGTCGGCAGGTTTCCTTATTATTCAATCACGATTTGCAAAATATGCAATTAAGTCCGCGGGTAAGGTAAGATTCAATTAGAACCTGCATTGGGAGAAATCTAGTTTGGCAGTATTAAATCAAACCAAACAATAATTACACAAATGAAACCCCAACTAGTATTAATCTGCTTATTTATTGCTATATTAATTAGCCTGGAAAGTTATAGCCAGGTCCTCTCACCTGTTTCAAAACTATATATAAGTGGTTCTGTTACCGGAGTCCCGCAAAAAGGGGAGGATGCATATGGTAGCTCCTTTGCATTAAACATGGTCATAAGAAAAAAATGGGCATTGAGTCTTTCCTATCATGATGTGCATAATAATCCTTCCAACCTGCCAAAGGATTTTGATGAGGGCCACACAGAAGGATTTGCTCTTATTCTTCCCTATTCTAGTCCAGCCCTGAATCCCAATGTTCATAGCCAGATGATCAGCGCTACAGCAGGAAGATATTTTTCAGTGGGGAAAAAGACCTGGTTTCAATTAGAGGCCGGGCCTTCCCTGATAATGGGGGAAAAGGCTGCTTTTAGCAGGCAAGCTGTTACGCATACTACCATTAATTATCTGATAGGATATGATGAAACTACAAGTTCCAACTACTCCATGACAAGAACAGACAAAACAGGTATGGGACTGATGATAAAAACCGATATTCAGGAACCAATAGGCCGTTTTTTAGCAATTGGATTTGGAATTACCAGTGAAATGTCCTCCGTTCAATCTATGTTATTTTTCGAATTTAAATTGGTGGCAGGAAATTTAGGTATTGAGAAAAAATCAAGACATCATAAAAAAACCAAATAAGATGAAAAAATTATCTTTTTGGGCTAAGAGAAATAAAATTAAAGCTCGTATAGCGCTAAGCGTTTGCTTCATTATGTTATATGCCACAGGACTTTACTGCGGTCAGCTTTTCCAAACTGCAGGAATTACCATTTCTTTTTTATTTTTATTTCCTGTTGGCATACTTTATTTTGGAATGCAATTATTTTTTCCATCGGATGCTGAGAAAAAAAGCCTTGGAATACACAGATATTTTAATCGTTCGAGGATCGCACATTTTTTTTATCATTTTGCCTGTTCATGTCGCTGTTATTTTTAGGCAACCGTCCTGAATATCTTTTCAAACAATCCTTGTTAACGATCGAAGCAAGTGCCACAAGCCTTTTACCCGGAGATAGTTCACAACATTACTGGAATCCCACTTTATTCCGCAGTATGATGAAAGATGCTAATGGGAAAAAAATTAAACTAAAAGAAAGAAAGAAATTATTGCGGCAACAGATCAGTGCGATAAAAAATTCCAGCTCAACCGATGGGGAAAAGGCGCTGCTAATCGCTCTGGCAATTATTGCTGCCCTTGGCTTAATGTATTTAGTTGCAGCGCTATCCTGTGCGATTATATGCTCCGATGCTGAATTCCTTGGGCTTTTAGTTTTGGGGGCGGGTACCTTTTTGGTAGTTTTTGTATTAATCAAAGTGATCAGGGGTATTACAAAAGGAAAACCGAAGGAGGAACGATGATTATCAAAGAGTTATAATAAGCCCCTTTAGGGCTTATTTTGTTTTTTCATACAGTTAAGTTCTGCTAAATTTGCGCTAAGTTTGAAAAACTGATTATCTTAACTCCGTTTTCAAATAGAGTAGGCTCTATGCCTCAGGCATCTATACTGAAAACGAACCCTTGAAAAAGGCGCTTAAGCCGAAAAGCGTAACGAGTAGGCGAACCAAAATAACTGATATGAAAAAAGCATTGATTCTTATCATCGCAGGCATTTGCACATTCCAGATCAATGGATTCTCACAGAAGACCCAGGTTGGTCTTACTGGCGGTATTACATCCAGCAACATTTTCGGAAATAAGAATGGTCTTGATCAACGTGGTGATTCCAGAACAGGAATGACACTTGGTATGTTCATCGACGCACCTATCGGCAAAACAAGATGGGCCTTTCAACCCAGTCTGAACTATATGCAGAAAGGTAAAAACGATCAGATCAATCCTGATAAAAAAATTGCTACAGCCCTTCGTTATGCTGAGCTCGATCTAAATTTTGTTCATTACACTAAAGGAGCAAATAAATTATTTTTCGGTGCCGGTCCTTATCTTGCCTTGAACCTTCCTTCAAAAACAGTTTTGATCACTCCGGATAACCGTATTGAAACTAACCTGCTGCTGGGTAAAGATCCTTCCAACACATACAAAGGTGCTGATTATGGAGCAAACGGTATTATTGGTGTGCGCATGAAATGCGGTTTCGTTCTCACAGCTAATTATTCGCTGGGACTTCGTAATATGATCCCTCAACCATCCGGAGATGATGTGCTTCGTAATGGTACACTTGGATTCCGTATTGGCTATATCTTTAAGAATGCAAATAGCGGCACGCCGAGAGTGCAAAGAGACAAGACAAAGGATAAGAAAAAATCTAAGTAAGTTCAATTGCCTGCCATATAAGAAGGCCCCCGGCAAAACCGGGGGCCTTCTTATTGCCGCTTCTACAAACTAAACAGTAACTTTGCCGCCTTAAATTAGAATGATCTCATGAGCACAATACATTTATCTGAACAGGAACAATTAAGAAGAGAAAAGCTGGCAGAGATTATTATGATGGGCATTGAACCTTATCCTGCCCCTCTGTTTCCTGTTAACAACGATTCCGTATCTATAAAAGAACAGTTCAACGAAGGCAATAAAGAACAATTTGCGGAGGTTTGCCTGGCAGGAAGGATCATGAGTGTTCGCGATATGGGCAAGGCCAATTTCTGTGTGATCCAGGATAGTAAGGGTCGTATACAATTATATATTCGTCGCGATGACATCTGTCCGGGTGAGGACAAAACATTATATGATATTGTTTGGAAAAAATTACTCGACATTGGAGATATCATTGGTATCAAAGGGTATGTTTTTACAACTAAAACCGGTGAAACATCGGTTCACGTTAAGGAACTGACCCTGCTATGCAAATCCCTTCGCCCTCTTCCGATAGTGAAGGAAGCGGAAGGGCAAACATTCGATGCGGTTACTGATCCGGAATTTAAATACAGGCAACGCTACGCGGATCTTATTATCAATGCAGATGTAAAAGAGACTTTTATCAAGCGGACAAAGATGATCAACTCTATCCGCGAATTTTTAAATGTGCAGGGCGCGCTGGAAGTAGATACTCCTGTATTGCAAAGCATCCCAGGTGGAGCTGCTGCCAGGCCCTTCACTACTCATCATAATGCACTGGATATTCCACTTTACCTGCGTATTGCCAATGAACTTTATCTGAAAAGACTGATCGTAGGTGGCTTCGACTGGGTTTATGAATTCAGCCGCAACTTCCGAAATGAAGGTATGGATCGTACTCATAACCCTGAGTTCACCATCCTGGAATTTTATACTGCTTATAAGGATTATTACTGGATGATGGAGCAAACTGAACAATTGCTGGAGAAAGCGGCGATTGACGTCACCGGAAATACAGAAGTAAAACTTGGAGAGAAAAATATTTCCTTTAAAGCGCCATTCAAACGTATTCCAATTTTCGAAGCGATCAATGAATTCACCGGCTTTGATATCAGTCGCATGAACGAAGAACAGATCCGATCTGTTTGTCGCCAGCTTAAACTGCATGTGGAAGATTCAATGGGCAAAGGGAAATTGATCGACGAGATCTTTGGCAATTTCTGCGAAAAGAATTTTGTTCAACCCACTTTTATTATTGACTACCCGGTGGAGATGAGTCCGCTTACTAAAAAACATCGCGACAAGCAGGGTTTGGTTGAAAGATTCGAGCTCATGATCAATGGCAAAGAGATCGCAAATGCCTATAGTGAATTGAATGATCCTATTGATCAGCGTGAACGATTTGAAGAGCAGGTAAAATTAATGGAGAGAGGAGATGATGAAGCCATGTTTATCGATAATGATTTTCTTCGCGCCCTCGAATATGGTATGCCACCAACATCAGGTATCGGCATTGGCATTGATCGGCTTTGTATGCTGCTGACGGATAGTGTGTCTATCCAGGATGTACTTTTGTTTCCGCAAATGAGACCGGAAAAGGAGGAAAGTTGAGAGTTGAGAAGTTGAGAGGTTGAGCGAACAGTCACTTATTCACTTATTGACCTATTCACCTATATACACTTTATACAAACAAATCGGTATACAACTGCGCCCCGGGAACAACTGAGTAATGAGAAAGGTCGGTGATCCCTTCTTTGGCCATTACCTGTTCGTCTACAAAAAGATTGCCAGTACAACTGGCTGCAGGCTGACGAAGAATATAATAAGCGGCATCAGCAAGTATTTCAGGTGTCCGACTCATTCTTGCCAGCATTTCTCCTCCCAATAAATTTCTTACTGCAGCAGTATCAATAGTTGTACGAGGCCATAGCCCATTAGAGGCCACTCTTGCTTCTTCTAATTCTTTTGCCCAGCCTATTGCCATCATACTCATACTGTATTTTGTCACCGTATAAGCCACATGATTTCTGAACCATTTTGGATCAAGATTCAGTGGTGGTGATAAAGTGAGAATATGCCCATTCGATGATTTCTTTAATTGAGGAATGCAGGCTTTGGTCACCAGGAAAGTACCACGCACATTGATGCTATGCATAAGATCAAAGCGTTTTGCTTCGGTCATGTCAGTAGTGGTTAGTGAAATTGCGGAAGCATTATTCACCAGTATATCCACTCCACCAAATGTTTCAACCGCTTTATCAACTACCTGCTGTATTTGATCTTCAAAACGGATATCGCATTGTACAGCTAATGCCTTACCGCCGGCCTCCTCTATTTCTTTAGCTGCACTAAAAATAGTTCCACCCAGCTTTGGATTTTCCTCTACACTTTTTGCAGCGATCACAATATTAGCTCCTTCTTTGGCTAATCGAATTGCAATGGCTTTTCCGATACCCCTGGTGGCTCCGGTAATAATAGCGGTCTTGTTGGCAAATGACATGTCAGTAGTTTAATGATCAATATTCAGGAAGCAGTGGTTTTGTTTGAACGATCTCTTCGATCTGCTTCAATACTTCGTCTGTAAGTTTAGATAAATTATCCAGCGAACCAAGATTATCCAGTAATTGTTGTTTATTAGTAGCACCCAGTATCACGGTGCTAACATGTGGATTCTTTAAACACCAGGCTATACTAAGTTGGGCCATCTTAATTTCCAATCCATCCGCCAGGTTCGATAATTTTCTCACCTTGCTCAGCATATCTTCTTTCATCCAGCGATCACGAAGCCAGTCAAAGCCTGTCAGCGCATAACGACTGTCTTCCGGAATGCCGTTATTATATTTTCCGCTTAATAATCCCGAGGCCAGCGGACTCCAGATAGTGGTGCCCATTCCGACTGTATTAAAGATCATCAGGAACTCATTCTCCAGTTTATTTCTTTCAAAAAGATTGTATTGAGGTTGCTCCATTGATGGACCGATCAATCCATGTTGATGCGCGACGCGATGCGCCTCCATGATCTCCACTCCACTCCATTCACTGGTTCCCCAGTAAAGGATCTTACCCTGCGCGATCAGGTTATGCATTGTCCATACCACTTCTTCAATGGGCGCGTTCTTGTCGGGGCGGTGACAGAAATAAAGATCAAGATAATCCATCTGTAATCGCTGCAAGGCTTCATTACAAGCCTCTACTATATGCTTTCGGCTAAGGCCAAATTGATTTGGTTTATTTTCATTTCCTCTCCAACCCCAGAATACTTTAGAGGAAACAGTATAAGAGCTTCGATCCCAATTTTTTTGTTTCAACACGCGGCCCATCATTTTTTCACTCTCTCCTAGAGCATATACTTCCGCATTATCAAAAAAATTCACGCCATGATCATATGCAATACCCATCAGTTCATCCGCAATGCTATCATCTATCTGTTTATGAAAACTCACCCATGAACCGAAAGAAAGAGCACTTAACTGAAGCCCTGTCTTTCCCATTCTTCTGTATTCCATACCTCAAAATTTAATAGTGCAAATTTACATGCTACTATCCAGTTTACCCTTACCAGTTTCTCATAAACTGAATTGGCTGGAAGCTAGTCGCTAGAAGCTTATTTAGGGAATCCATTCTCCGACACCTGCATCGTTCCCGTCGTCTCATGAAAGGTAACGCTGCTAAGGTCCTGTGTAGCGGTAAGTCCTTTACCTCCGTAAATGCTTTTGCCTATTCCGTGGTAGATGGCATATTTATCTGTGTAGAAAAGTTTTGTAGTCTGATCCCACCATAGATCGGGGCTTCTTAAAGTATCTCCTTTAATGGTGATCAATACTACGCTGTCGCGTAAATAAACCTTATTCAGCGATTCATAATATTTCCCATACAAACAATCAAGTCGAGAATCGATAGTCAGGCTATCATTATAAAAATCAACATGAAGTCTATGTGGAAATTCAACGTAGATTGTATCTGATGATACACGAATCATCATTGGGGATTGCAACCGGGCTCTTAAAGTGCCACCCTGGCTTAGATAGCTGTCTACATCTGTGGCCACTTCTTTCATTTCTACTTTCTGAGTAAGATCCCTGATCTTTTTATCATCATTCTCACAGCCTCCTGCGAAAAGGCAGTTTATAAAGAGAATGAAAATAATAGTGTTGGCAGGACGATTAATCATATTTACGCTTGATGAACCAGAAGTCGCTGAGTGAGAATCCAAGAGAAATACGGAAAAGATTCTCCTTTATTACGCTGCTTGTATTTCCGCGGCGAATGAACTCGAAGCCCAGGTTGACCACAGAAGCCTGGTATGGAGTTAACCGATTCTGATTTTTTACCGGAAGAGCCAATCCGCCACTAATCCCAAACATTGGTAGTTTACCTCCTACGTTAATATAATCAGGGCCGAAGAAAATACCGGCTCTATAGGCTACTTTACTAAAATAACTTTTTCCGTAAACAGGATTGTATTGTGAACCGATGCGTACCTCCGTTCTTTTGCGAAGGGAATCTTTCTGTCCGTAAAAACTATACTTCTCCCAGTTCTGCATAAGCAGATCTATCGAGATCATCCAGGAAGACTCTTTTGTCGTGGTGGCCACTTTCTGAAGAGTGAAACCCGCAGTAAGCGAACCTGGCATATTTATTTTTCCCTGCACATTTTTTTGCTCGGAAACGCTGTCAAGACGAATATCGCCAATGGTTTGATCGTAATAAAATGTCTCGCGGATCTTATCCTGACGGGCATTCATTTTTTGCTGAAGCTTTCCAAAGGCGCCTAGGGTAAGGAGCATATTTTTACTGAGAACAGAGCGATATTGAATACCCAGATCATAATATACATTACCATAGCTGGTCTTGGTTTGAAAATTACCCTGGAAATATTCCACGGTATCATTCACCAGTGTACGCTTGCTGCTATAATCTTTTTTTCCAAAATAATAACCGAATGAACCCCCGATGCTGAGGTTCTGTTCCATATCATATTTCTTATTTCTAAAAACAGTGAAGCCGGTTGACATATTGGCCAGATAGGAACCACCATCACCTTCAAATCTTGTAGTGGCACTATCAATTGGGGCTCCGGTTATCGGATCATGTAATCTTTCGTTACGGAAGATCTTATAGCTTATTCTTGAAACAGGACGTAATCCAAAAGCTAGTCCCCAGTTTTTTCTAAGTGGAACACCTATATAAGCATATGAGAACAAGGCATTACTTGCAGTAAAGGATTTGCCATTTGTATTATCAGTCAAGTTTCTTGAATCCACCGATGTACCTACATCAAAGATCATTCGGCCTGAATTGATCTTATTTCCTTTAGCTGCCGGGCTTGTTTGAAAATTAAAAAGGGAGGCCGGATTATTAAAATTGATAGATAAATAATCAGTATAGGCTGCAGAGATCCCTCCCATTCCACGACTGGTGATAGAACTGGTAGGGACCAGGTCACCAATACCAAATCTTGAATAGGGAGAATTATCCTGTGCGGATAGGGCCACCGGAGCAGCCAGAAAAGAAATCAAAATCGTTAGATAAAAGCAGTGTAACGTATTGATTCTCTTAGGAATTATTGACTTCACTAATTGCATACAGCCCCTTAAAGATTAGATCGGGGTCTGCAAATATCTTGTTTTTAATGAGTGCACCCAAATACACTATATCACCCCCGGTTAAGAGGACGTTAAAATTGCCATATTTCTCTCTGTAAGCAGCAATAAATCCATCGATCTCTTTGGCCATTCCCATCACCACGCCCGTCAATATATTGGTCTCTGTATCATACCCCATTAAAGGCACATTGCTGTCGGGTTTTACCAGCGGTAAATGAGCAGTATACTGATTCATTGATTTTATACGCATTTCAAGGCCCGGAGAAATAGCACCCCCGATAAACTCATGATATTTATTAATGAAATTATAGGTGACGCAGGAACCCAGACCAATGACCAGGTTATTTTTTGTTGGATAATAAAGAACAGCAGCAGCAGAAAGGGCCAGCCGGTCAGCTCCAATGGTCTGCGGTTTTCCAACAGGCGTTGTAAAAGAAACTTTAGTGAGATGACTAAGCTTATGAAATTTAGTTTTAGCTGCAAGCAGTTCCTCTATCTGAGTATTATGATCTATAACCGAAGAGAGAATAGATTTTGCAGGCTTATATCGATCTATCAATGATTGAATCGTCGCAGTTGAATCATCCGGCAGTATAATTGCCTCCCGTTGTTCCCTTCCTTGAAACACGGCCATTTTTTTACGGGTATTCCCGAAATCAAAACAAAGAGTGATGAGGTCCGCCATAGTTCAAATGTAGAATTACTTAAGATCAAAACCTTCAAGGTTCTTGAAATGGCCATTCAGTTTTATCTTTTCCTTCAGTTGCTCCATACTGGAAAGCATTGGGATCACTTTGGCAAGAAATCTTTTAAGATATTCCTGCCTTTGTCTTTCATCAAAAAGACCCAGCAACTCATATTCTTCCGCTAAAGAAAGGCCAATATGATGTGCCACATCAAAAGCACGCAGGTCTTCATCTGTGCGGGAGAAATCTTTTTTTACATGCAGCAGCTCATGGAGTTCGCGAATAGTCTCGATCACTTTATTCATAAGCTCAGGGATGCCATGCTCATAAGTGGAAGGATAATTCACAATGGCGCCGCTGTATAATTTATCGGGTATTTCTTTGATCACTTCCAGAATGCGAAACACCCTGGTGCCCTGGGTTTTAATATCCATTTCACCATTTTCATAAGCCTTACTGATCTCCCTGATCTCCACTATAGACCCTATGTCCTGCATTCGCTCACCAATGACGGCAGGAATTCCAAAAGATCTTTTTTGCTCCACGCATTCACTGATCAATTGCTTATAGCGGGGTTCAAAAATATGGAGGTTCAAGTGCTCACCAGGGTATACTACTATGCTTAATGGAAATATGGGAATGAAATTCGTCACAAGATTAATTTGAATAATGGTTCATATTTCTGCCAACTATATGCCAGATTAATAACAATCATGGTTTTGTTTCATTCCGCCAGAGTTCTTTCAGTCTTGCGTATTTCAGAAAGGTATACCAGGTTGTCATGCGTGCACTGAAATAACCAGGATACCCATCCAGAAATCCTAATTGAAGAATATAAAATTTAAAAAAATTGAAACCTGGTGACAAATGTAACTTGAACCAACTTGCTTTTTTCCCCTGCTGAAAATATTTATCTGCCCCCAGCATAGCGTAATAAACCATTTTATTACTGTAGTCGCGCAGATCCTTCATAGTACGATGCAGTACATGGCCTTTTAATTTCTTCACCTGAACCCCCTCAGGAAAGATCAGTTTTTCATGTACGGGAGCATCATCCCATTTTACCATAAGCCGGTTGAATAATCTTATATGATTATCTCTCCCCCATTCGCCATAGGCCAGGTGTCTTTCTCCCAAAAAATTTTTGAAAGCAACTTTATATACCTCCCTATCGTTCTCCGGCCTCCATTGAATTAAAGATTCCTTCAATTCCGGGTCCAGAGCTTCATCAGCATCCAGACTTAATATCCAGTCATATTTTGCCCCGGCAATAGCTTTGTTCTTTGTAGGACCAAATCCTTCCCAGCTTCCTTCAATCAATCTTACACCCATGTTTCTTATTTGATCCTGGGTTCCATCGGTACTGCCATTATCAAATACGAGGATATCATCTGTGCAGCCCTGCATGCTGCTCAGAGACCTTTCAATGATATGCGCTTCATTGCGGCAAACGATGACTATGGAGAATGGAGTCATTATCTACAAAGATGCTGTGTTTTGTCTTTTCATCCATTGCCAGCTCAGGAAAAGAATTAAACAGTGAAGGAATACGCCATACTGTACTTCCAATCCAATATCGAAAAGATAAGATGCCGCCAGACCCGTAATGATCATTTTCCAGGCCAATGACCATTGCATGCCGACAAAAAATGGGAAAAGTAAAATCATTATAAAGGCGATTAATCCAATTATTCCCGTACCCGCAGCCATCATCAAATACTCAGAGGAAGGATAGATCATATCCTCTTCTTTCATTTCCGGATATTGGGTTTTATACCATTCCCTGCTTTTACTGATAATATCGCCATATCCTTGCCCGGAAACAGGAGATTCCAGGAAAATATTCCATCCCGCACGAAGGGATATGACTCGAACGACATCATTAGACCGGGGTAAATAGGACTGATTTGCAGAAAAAGCTGACTCATGATTAAAAAGCAGCAGCTTATTTTTAAAGCTCGGGAAAATAAACCAAGCCATTAAAGGCAATAAAAGCATAAGCAAAAAAACAAGGATTGATTTTTTTCGATCCAAGCCAAAGAAATAATAAATCGTTAGAATGAATGCCGATAAATAAAATGCCAGTAAGCCAGTTCTTGCTGCCAGAATATGCAGGTAGGTAATGAAAAAAACAATAAGTGCCAAATAGAGCCAGCTAAATTTCAGTAACCGGTCCTTATAATATTGAAGTCCGCCCCATATGATCATAACAAAGACAATCAGGCTGAATCGTACATGATCATTTGCCAGGGGCGTTAATAGTGATCGCCCTTCCAGGTAGGATTGATCAAAAAATCCTTTATCCATAAAATAGGCTTGTAGTGAATAAATGCACCCCCCGAAGACGGCCAACATTATAAACTGCATCAACCATCTCCATTGTTTTTCACTGAATCCCAAAGGCCATGCAAATGCAATAGGCAATAATATTAATGGAAATTTTATCAGTATCATCTGCAGCCATTGTTCTTTATCTGCCGACCATAGGCCGGAAATAAAGGGAATAAAAAAAATTAGGCTGCTCCCCCAGCACAAAGGTTGTTTAAAAAACGCATAGAGATGTTCACGATAACCTGCATGAATAAGAGAAATGCCGGTAAAAACGCCAATGGAAACTGCCAGCATTGCCCTTGAAAAGAACAGGCCTGTCACCATTAGGATCAGCAGTAAGAACAGGATATGCGGTCGCGCTTTTTGCATGAAAAATTCCTTTACAAGATACAGGAAGCAGAATAAATGTGTAAGTTGCCATTAATGAACTGGGCTGAACTATTATCTTCTTTACAGCAGGGCGATATCCGCTCCCTGGCCCGATGCATCAGCCTGGTGGAAAATGAATACCCGGGTTATGAGAAATTACTTCAGCAACTTCCCTCTTCAAATAAAAAGATCATTGGCATAACAGGTCCTCCCGGGGCAGGTAAAAGCACATTAGTAGATGGATTGATCGGTCAGCTGACAAAAAATGGATCTAAAGTGGCCGTGCTTTGTGTTGACCCATCCTCTGCTTTTAATCTGGGAGCAGTTTTAGGTGACCGTATTCGAATGAGCGACTGGTACAATGATCCAAATGTTTTTATTCGAAGCCTGGCTACTCGCGGATCAATGGGCGGTTTGCATCCAAAAATTATTGAGATCGCTGACCTGGTAAAGGCTTCTCCTTTCGAACATATAATTATTGAGACCGTAGGTGTGGGGCAAAGCGAAATTGAGATCGCCGGACTCGCAGATGTAACCATTGTAGTCATGGTTCCTGAAGCAGGTGATGAAATACAAACAATGAAGGCGGGCCTGATGGAGATTGCAGATATTTTTGTGGTCAATAAAAGTGACCGACCTGGGGCAGATATTTTTGTACATCATCTCCGGCAGATGCTGGCTCCGGCTTTCAGTAACCATTATCATGAAGTACCTATTGTAAAGACCGTAGCCTCTGAGAAAAAAGGATTAGAGGAACTAATGAATATACTAGTGCACGATCTGAAGCGTTCTCATATCAACGATCGCACCTTCTGGCTGCTTGCTGAAAAAGCTTATTATCTTATTGAACAAAAACGAATGAAGGATGTTGATAAGCAGATGCTGAAACAAGAGATCGAAGCCGCTTTTAAAGCCGGCAGTTTTAATCTGTATCAATTTATCGTCACCAAATAAAAAAATGGAAACAATTCCCAATAAAGATCTTCCCCATGTACAAGCCTGCGAACCTATTGCTATAAATGTAGAAGCAGGCAAAGTTTATTCCTGGTGCAGTTGCGGGCTAACTGCTAAAACCCCTTTTTGCGATAGTGCGCATAAAAATATTGAAGACATGCCCTATCGCAGTGTAAAGGTTCAGTTTGAAACCGCGCAGGAAGTATGGTTCTGCCAATGCAAGCATACAAAAACTCCACCCTTCTGCGATGGCAGTCATAATCAGGTTAAAAAAGAATTGACCAAGGCTTAGTCTTCCAATTCCTGATCACAACCAATAGGGCTTCCTGGTGGTATCTCCTTATGCTGAGCTGGCTTAGCTTTTTCTGGTTCTTTCATTCTGTCAAGAGCGAGGAGCAGGTGCCCTTTATAGCTATCGCTTATTGCAGACTTTAATTTAAGATCAATATAATTTTTAAGTTCATCCAGCACGCGCTTAATGATGGCTCGGGTGACAAATGAATTATTTTCATTTACAGAAGCGCTAAGAAGATAGGTTAGAAATACCTGTTCCGTTTGCTGTTGAATAAGTAGTTCCATTCCGTTTCGGCGTGATGCTTTCCAGGTACTTAGCATTACCTGACTGATCATTTCATCCAGGCTAAGTGTAGTAAGCCCGATATTCATGGCCAGTCTGTTCAATCTTTCACTATTATATAAAAAGGATAATGGAAGATCCGCTGCAGTTTCAGCAGGAGATAGCTGGTCGAAAGAAAGACCTGTTCTTTTTCTAAATAATTCTCTTGAAGAATTATATCCAGCAGGGCGGGGAGGTATAAGCGCAGCTATTCTGGGTGGTAATAAAAGAAAGGAAGGGTCAATGCATTCTAATACTTTATTTAGCGCACGCAATTGATCTTCTTTTTTTACCGGCTCAGTGGGCACCCGTTTATCTCCTCTTAGTGTATATGTATAATTTAATCCGCCTATGATCTTTGTGGCTGCCTCTACCTGATAACGATGATATAAATAAACTGGTACCAGAACATCTTCCAGCATGGCCATTGGTGTACCCGGGCGAATACTATTCTCTCCAAATTTCGCCAGCGCTTTTTGTCTAATGATCATTACATTTTTTAATTCATCCACTATATCTTTCCCATTATCCCATAAATGTGTTCGGGGATGAAGAGAACTTGCAGGCCGCGCATCCTGGTCTGTAAGAAATTCTAACCCCTTTGACTGCGCATCATTTAAAAGACCATTGAGATAAGTTTGTTCATTTACACCAGATGGAAGATCCTGGTAACCCCAGGTAATTGCAATTTTATCCCAGGCGCCGATCTTGTCATCATAGGCACCAGAGAGATCGATCTCACCAGCATTATTGATCAGGGCCTGCGGATGCGGATAATCCATTACACTGGCTCTTCCATCTGTACTTGAAATATAATTATGCATGAGTCCAAGTGTGTGTCCCACTTCATGTGCTGCCAGCTGACGTAATCTGGCCAAAGCCATTTTCAGCATTTTATCATCTTTTGGAAGTCCGTTCTCTTCAAGATCCTTTAATTCAAATGGAGAAAGAAGTCCCTGTGCGATCATATAATCCTGCCTCACACGTAAGGAACCTAGGGTCACATTTCCTTTAATGATCTCTCCTGTGCGCGGGTCAGTTACCGAAGCGCCATAACTCCAGCCTCTTGTAGAACGATGCACCCAATTGATCATATTGTATCGAATATCCATGGGATCTGCATCTTCAGGAAGCAGTTTTACCTGGAAGGCATTTTTATATCCTGCTGCTTCGAATGCCTGGTTCCACCAACTTGCGCCTTCCATTAATGCAGAACGAATTGGTTCCGGTGTTCCATTATCCAAATAATAAATGATCGGCTTCACCGCTTCACTCAGCATAGCGGCAGGACTTTTTTTCTTCAGACGATGTTTAGTGATCAGGTATTTTATAATTGGCTCAGCTACCGGCGTAGAATAATCATAATAAGAGATATCTATATAACTGCTTCGCGGATCAAATACCCTTGGTTTATAATCGTTATCGGGCAATTGAATAAATGATTGATGAATACGCAGGCTGATCGCTTCTGCAGAAGGCGTAACGGACTTTACAAAGTTTCCGATATTGCCATCATTCTTTGAAAAAGTAACTGTGGCTTCAAATTCAGTATTAAAAGGGAAATTTTTTGTGCGGGGCAAATAAATGGCAGAGCGGTTTTTATCTAAAGAATAATTTCCCTGCTGATTATTTCGCAGAGTATCAATTACGCTCATCGCATCACGAATCAAAAAATCAGTGATATCAACAATAACATGACCGTTATTTTCTGCTTCAATAGTAAATCCTGCCAATACGGATTGAGCGAAAGATTGTTCTACAGCTCTTTTTTCCGCTATATCGCCACTAACAGCACGATAACTATAATTCGGTTGGATCATTAGTAATTTCCTTCCTACCCTTGAAAACTTCACTACTTTCTCTTCACCTAATAAACCGCGGTCCAGTCCCAGGTCATTAGAGCCAAGTCCTGCAGGCAAGGAACTCAGGTATAGAAATTCCTGATCCAGTTTATCAACTTCAAGCAGCATTTTTCCATTTGCCTCATCCCAGTAGAAATTAAAATATCCTTCATATTTTTTCAACTCTTTAGTTCTGTCTTCAACAGAAGGAAGGGGTTTAGTTTGGGCTGTACTGAATAAAGGAAGTAAGAACAGGCAAAAAAATAACTGGCGCATTGGGTTTGTTTTGGATATGCAAAATACGTAACACTAATTACACCAATTTCACGAAAGACACGAATAAATACAAATACACAAATGTATTATTAGTGTAATTAGTGGTATTAGTGTTCTGTATTAAGAAACTTTATTCCCCTTATAAAACCTATAGCTGATATACCCCACGATAAGAAAAGGCGCGAAGGCCAGGTAAAGAATACCGCCATTCATTCCTTTAGCAGGTTTCTCTCCCAATTGCTGGGCTGTCTTTGTACAGATCGAACATTGCGCATCGGCTTTATAGAAGCCAGAGAGCAGAAAGATCAGCGTCAATATGATAAGGGTCTTTTTCATTGCAGGGTACAAATTTAATGAATCGCCCGATGGTAGCAAAAGCAAGAAGGTTAATTTCGGTTATCTTTAAACCGCTGTTTATCGTTTAATGAGTATCAACACATCATCTAGTATACAAAACCAAGATCTGCCCCTGGTATCTGTGGTGATCTGCACTTATAATGGAGAAAAATTCCTGCGTGAACAGCTGGATTCCATTTTGGCCCAAACCTATCCCCTGCTGGAGTTCATCGTTTCAGATGACCATTCTACCGATCGAACCTTTTCAATTCTGGAAGAGTATGCTGCAAGGGAACCAAGGTTTCGGATCTTTCGCAACGAAAAGAATCTGGGATTTAATAAGAATTTTGAAAAAGCCATTCAACTGGCCAATGCCAACTTTATTGCCATCTGTGATCAGGATGATTACTGGGCTCCTAAGAAGATAAGTGAAATGATGCAGGCCTGGAGGCCAGGAAGTAATTTTATGTTCTGCCTTTCAGGAAAAATCGATGAGCGAGGAATAGAACTTCGCCGGCCCGCAGCTCCTGTATATTATTCTGATATTGATCGCCTTCATACCCTGGTTTTTAATACGCCTGTAAATGGACATGCCTGCATCATCAAAAAACAATTCGCTATTTTCTGCATGCCGTTTCCCACAGATATTTATTATGATTGGTGGATGAGTATGATCGCCGCAAGTGAGGGAACCATAGATTGTCTTCCAAAAACTCTTTGCTGGCAAAGAATGCACGGAAATAATTATTCTCACCAGCTTCATAATATTAAAGACGCGGAAGAAAAAAATAAACTAAAAAGGGAAGAATGGAGCAATTTCATTCGTCATTTTTTCGCTAGCTACAGAGGCAGGGAAAATGAAAGATCGGCTCTGTTACAATATGCCGACATTCTGGATGAAATGGATGGAATACATTTTAGCCAGAAAATGTTTTTTCACGTGATGAAATATCGCGCGCTTATATTTCATTATAAAAGAAAACCATTGGTGATCTTTTCACATATCAAACACGCATTAAGAATGGCCAAAACCGGTGTACTGTGAAGATCTGTTTCCTTTCATTAATGAATGGCTCCCATTGGGGTGGAAGCGAAGAACTTTGGTTCCGGATGGCGCTATGGATGGCAAAACAAAAACAGGAAATAAGCGTTGCCTGTTATGACTGGGAAGGGAAAAAAGATAAGCTGGACCAGCTCCGTGCTTTTGGAGTAAATGTTCATTTGCTTCCCAGAAAAAAATCATTGTTACTTCCGTTTGCGCTGAAGAAAAAAATAAATAATATTCCCTGGGAAAGCTATGATCTTGTATTTGTGAACCAAGGTGGATATAAGGAAGTAGTATATCCTCCTTTTGACCATCTATATACCAGGCTGAAAAAATATATACTGGCATTTCATAATTATGATGAAGCGGAAACTCTCTCCACAAATAGAGTCCATTCATTGCAGCAATGGATAAGTAAGGCTTCTCTAAATATTGGGGCAGCCGAAAAAATATTTGATGTGTTGGAAAATAATTTTGGGATCAGTTCAGAAAAAAAACAAGTCTGGCCTAACCCCGTAACTATCGATCTCCCCACCACATACATTCCTTTCTCTGAATTAAAGAATGGCTGTTTTCATTGGAGTGTATTGGCCGAGCTGGATCTGCACCGCAAAGCGCAGGATCTGCTGATCGAAACTCTTTCATCAGAAAAATGGAAGCAACGCAACTGGATGCTTCATTTATACGGAAGAGGAAAGGATGAACAGCGAATCCATGAAATGATAGCTCATTATCATATGGAAGAAAAAATAAAACTCGAAGGCTTTCATAAAAACGTAAAACAGATCTTACAGGATACGCATGTATTAATTCAATGCACACGTATTGATGCGATGCCATTAAGCGTAGCGGAAGCAATGGCCATGGCAAGACCTTGCCTGGTCACTAATTTAGGTGAAATGCCTGCCTGGATAGAAAATGGAAAAAATGGATGGGTATGTGACGAGTTAACCAATATTGAAATGGATAGAGTGCTGGAAAAATGCTGGAATGATCGCGAGAATTGGGAGGATATGGGAAAAAATGCTTTTAATACATTCAGTCAGAAATATCCAATCCCCTATGAGGAAGAATTATTCGATCGTCTCAGATCGATATCTTAGAACCATCCCTGATTTCAGAAGCATGAACCGTATTAGAAAATATCTCCTGATCAAAAAGAGAATGTTTTACTGCGAAAGCCTTTAACTCTCCTTTTAAAATCAGAGATGAAAGTAAATTATCCGCTCTGAGTGTGACTGGTGTTTGTGCAGCCAATAATTTTTTAGCTGCGGAATAACTAATCGCATAAGCATGGGTGCAATCATGAAAACCCGCGATGTTTAATTGTGAACTATAATTTCGTGGAAGCATTCTTGAAATCATTGCAGATGAAAGATGACTAAAACCCAGCGCAGCCTGCAAGCGATACCAGGCTTGTTTTATTTTTTTCCCTATCCCGATAGTTTCATTTTTAAGATAGCCCAGGTAACAGAGTTCCCAATCATCGGGCAATTGGGAAAGGCAGGCTTCCATTTCCGAAATAGGTTTAGCATGAACCACATCATCTTCGAAGATCAATACATGCTGACAGTTATTATCCAGCATCGACTGATAGATCATTCGATGAGAAAGGGCGCACGCGATCTCGCCCTTATTCATGGGTTTAAAGGTCTGCGAAACAGAAAGGGAATTTTTTTTATCGTACTGATAATTGTTTTGGATATACTCATCACTGAGTTCATTCTTATCAGCGCCATAGAAGAATTCAAAATCCATCGGCTTCAATCGATCCCGCACATGCTCCTGTCTTTCCCTCAATCGAGGAACAGTAAGGACTAATACCTTGTTAAAATATGATGTGAGATTTCTCAACTTTCTAAACCTTCTCAACCCCTCAACAGCTCAACCTCTCAACTGCATTAAACCGCATCGGCCTCCATTCTCTTCTGTACTTTCCTCCTGTCTTCTTCATTGAGGATCACTTTACGCATACGAATGAAACTAGGCGTTACCTCGATGCACTCATCCTGCTGGATATACTCCATACATTCTTCAAGTGACATCTGGGTTTTCGGTGCGATACGGGTAGCATCGTCCGATCCGCTGGCGCGATGGTTGGTCAATTTTTTCGGTTCAGTGGCATTTACTACCAGGTCACCTGGTTTAATATTTTCCGCGATGATCTGTCCGGAATAAACCTCTTCTCCCGCATCCACAAAGAAGGAACCGCGGTCCTGAAGTTTATCGATAGAATAACCGGTGGTTCTGTCTTGGAATTTAGAGATCAATACCCCATTATTTCTGCCTGGGATAGGACCTTTCCAGGGTTTATATTCTACAAAGCGATGGGCCATTACGGCTTCACCGGCTGTATTCGTCAGCATTTGTGAACGGAGTCCAATCAAACCCCTGGATGGCATTTCAAATTCCAGGTGCTGCATTTCTCCTTTGGTTTCCATTACATGCAATTCACCTTTTCTTCTGGTTACCAGGTCGATCACTTTACTGGCAAATTCCTGTGGTACATCCACCACCAGGTTCTCAAAAGGTTCGCATCTTACTCCATTGAGTTCTTTCACGATCACCTGTGGTTGACCAATGGTCAGTTCATACCCTTCTCTGCGCATGGTCTCAACCAGGATACCCAGGTGAAGAATACCGCGACCATAAACCAGGAAGCTATCTCCGCTATCTGTATCTTCTACGCGAAGGGCCAGATTTTTTTCTGTTTCTTTCATCAGTCGGTCACGCAGGTGACGTGATGTAACAAACTTTCCATCCTTTCCAAAGAATGGAGAATTGTTGATGGAGAACAGCATGTTCATGGTAGGTTCATCCACGCTGATCACCGGCAATGCCTCGGGAGTATCCATATCTGCGAGTGTGTCACCGATATTAAAATCTTCGATACCAACAACGGCACAAAGATCTCCGGCTATCACTTCAGTTACTTTTTTCTTACCCATTCCTTCAAACACATATAATTCTTTCACCCTAGATCTTTTGATGCTGCCATCGGCCTGCACCAGAGCTATGGGTTGATTCTCTTTTAATACACCGCGATTCACTTTACCAATGGCTATACGTCCGAGGAAAGAAGAATAATCCAGAGAGGTGATCTGCATTTGCACAGGGCCTTCATTTACTTTAGGCGCCGGTACGTATTTCACAATACCATCCAGCAATGGTTCGATGCCTTCGATCTGTTCTATGGTAGTATTGAACCAACCATTTTTTCCACTACCATAATAAGTCTGGAAATGTAATTGTTCTTCTGTAGCCTCCAGGTTAAAGAATAATTCAAAAATCGCATCATGCACTTCATCCGGGCGACAGTTAGGTTTATCCACTTTGTTGATCACCACGATAGGGTGAAGATTCAAGTGAAGGGCTTTCTGCAAAACGAAACGAGTTTGAGGCATGGGACCTTCAAATGCATCCACCAAAAGGATCACACCATCGGCCATTTTTAATACCCTTTCCACTTCGCCACCAAAGTCGGCGTGACCCGGCGTATCGATCACATTTATCTTAATTCCTTTATATACTACAGCTGCATTCTTGGAGAAAATCGTGATACCACGCTCTTTTTCCAGTTCGTTGCTGTCCATGATGAGTTCCCCTGCGTCCTGATTATCCCTGAACACCTTAGTAGCGTGAAGGATCTTGTCAACAAGAGTTGTCTTTCCATGGTCAACGTGGGCGATTATAGCGATGTTCCTGATTTCCATATTCATTTTTAGAGGTCGCAAAGGTACGCTTTTAAACCGGGGGTAACAAACCTAAAGAGGGTAAATGAGGTATTGTTTAACTTATAAAGTATTAATAGTATAAAGGACTGATGTTCACTGATTCAAATAAATAAAAAATGTAGCTTTATTAAAACCTATTCATGAAATTGCTTAGATGGTTGGGATTGTTCGCCTTTATTTTGATCGTCCTGTATTTTATGGGACCACACCCTTCTACCCCTAAATACGCAAAGGATCTGCCTATTATAGAGGTGCCCGTTATTAAAATGGACAGTTTTGTAAAAAGTCATGAAGCCGGATTCAGGATCAAACCCGATAATGAAGCCCGTATTATCTGGGCAAATGATTCATCCAAAGAAATGACTGAATACTCGGTGGTATATCTGCATGGATTCTCTGCCAGTCAGGATGAAGGTGATCCGGTACATTATTCCTTCGCTCAAAAATTTGGTTGTAATCTTTATTTGAGTCGGCTTGATGCACATGGATTGATAACAGGTGAGCCATTATTAAATATGACGGCAGAAGGACTTTATAATTCTGCTAAGGAGGCTTATGTAATTGGAAAGAAATTGGGAAGAAAGGTAATACTTATGTCCACCTCTACAGGGGGTTCACTGGCTCTTAAGCTGGCTTCAGAATTTCCTGATATTGCCGCATTGATCTTGCTATCACCAAATATTGAGATCAATGATTCAAAAGCATGGATGCTGAATAATCCCTGGGGACTGCAGATATCAAGATTGTTTAAGGGAAGGTATAATGTAGTGGCTGATACCACTGCTATATATGCTCAATACTGGAATAATCGATATCGAATGGAAGCCACTGTACAATTGGAAGAATTGCTGGAGACAACTATGAAACATTCGGTATTTAAAAAAGTGACGCAACCGTTGTTGCTTCTTTATTATTATAAGGATGAGGAGCACCAGGATCCGGTAGTGAAAGTATCGGCCATGAAAAGAATGTTCGTGCAAGTGTCAACAGCAGAGAATATGAAAAAAGAAGTTGCCATTCCCAATGGAGGGGATCATGTGCTGGGCTCGTATATTAAATCAAAGGATTTGGTAACTGTAGAGGCTGCTTGTGGTAATTTCGCGATGGAGATTTTAAAAATGAAAGAAGTCAATGCCCGGTAATTTTTTTTATCATACATGATTAATGATATACATTTTCTTAAAATTTAAACCAATATGAATAAAGAACATCATATTCGCGAGCTTGAAATGAAGATCGATCATATTCGTAAAGAACCTATCAAGGGTTGGCTTGGAAAGATCACTAAATCAGTAAAGATCCGTAAGATCGAAAAGAAGATTAGGTCTCTCCAAAAAGGTGCTTAAATTCTCCAATAATTTCTAGACCGCTCCCACAGAGCGGTTTTTTAGTTGCAGATGTAACAGTTACAATCACAATAGTTTCATTTGCCTCACATTTCCTAACTTCCATTTTCATAAAACTTGCCATGCACCACACTAAAATTGCCGGGATCGGGAAATATCTTCCTTCCAATGTTGTGACCAATAATGACCTGTTGAAATATATGGATACCAGCGACGAATGGATCCAGGAAAGAACAGGTATTAAAGAAAGAAGGTACGCCCACCGAACGGAGGAAACCACTACTACCATGGGAGTGGAAGCTGCGCGCATCGCTATTGAAAGAGCGGGCATTACTCCACAAGACATCGACTTCATCATATTTGCCACACTTTGTCCTGACTATTATTTTCCCGGCTGCGGGGTATTGCTTCAAAGAGCCATGCAAATGAAAGAGATTGGCGCTTTGGATGTACGTAATCAGTGTTCCGGATTTTTATATGCCATTAGTGTAGCCGATCAGTTCATCAAAACAGGCATGTATAAAAATATACTGGTGGTGGGCTCGGAGAAACATTCCTTCGGAATTGATTTCAGTACAAGGGGTCGTAATATATCTGTAATATTCGGAGATGGTGCCGGCGCAGTGGTTTTGCAACCAACTGATGAACCGGGTCAGGGCATTTTAAGTACGCATTTGCATAGCGATGGAAATAATGCAGAGATACTGGCTATGTATAATCCAGGTACACATGCCAACCACTGGACCAAAGAACCAGT
>JAYTXP010000275.1:0-1746 GCA_043742885.1 Chitinophagaceae bacterium
GCCAAATGCTTTCTGCAGATCTGCCGGCAGGTCTTTTGGGGCAGGCATATAATTCAAAAACTTATTCAGTCCGGAATTGATAAAAATGAGACCAAACAAAACCGCTATTACAGATAGAATTTTTTGCTTCATAGTTCCTTTTTTTCAATACAATACTACAACCTAAAATTTCAAATACATTAGGTGATTGAGATTGGAAGTATTGGCCGTTACATGGAAATTATAGGAACCAATTATATTGAACCCTGCCTTTGTATAAAAACGTATAGCCCTGGAATTTCCAACCCAGGTAACCAGCCAGAGACCTGACTGATCATTTTTCCTTGCAAAGTCAACATTATGTATCAAAAGTTCAGCCCCAACCTTCTTATCAAAATATTTGCTCAATAAATAGATCCTGTCCAGCTTGGCCACTTTTGTCTCATCAATATTGGCATGTTCAGCATTCAGTACCATTTTAGAGAAACCTCCCGGCTTTTCATCGTAGAAAAGGATATGATAAATATTTTGGGTATTAGCCAATTCTTCCCGGAGGGCTTCTTCATTATAATGGCTTTTCATATATTCATCAAGGTCTTTCTCCGGACAGCTATCTTTATGTGCCTCTTTCACCGAAATATTACCGATATCTGTAATGGCTTTAAAATCATCAATGGAGGCCCTTTTAATTAAGATCATAAAAGCAAAAATATATAAATTCTTTAGTCAGTCACCCAAACTCCTCACCTCTCCTCTTTCATCAATTAACTCTCATCCCTCACCTCTCACCTTGTTAGTCAGCTATTAACAAACTATCCGGTCTGGTTTCAACCCTTAGTTTTATATTTGCTGTCTAATACTCTGATTATGATTCAGTCTCCATTATTGGGTGTACTCGGAACAAATGAGATCATCATCATCCTGGTGATCGTTTTACTTTTGTTTGGTGGAAAAAAAATCCCCGAGTTAATGCGTGGCCTTGGAAAAGGTGTTCGTGAATTCAATGATGCCAAGAGTAATGTGAAGAAAGAGATAGAGGAGAGCGCCACCGATATCAGGAACTCCCCAAATAATTGATCTTTTTCTTTATTAAACTTCTGGCTATTGTTTGATTTCACCTCTATTCAGGATTTCCATGTTCAGTTGAAAGAGGGATCAGTCACCTGTACCGGTGCCGTAAAGTATTATCTGGAAAAGATCCGATCTGCCAGGCATCTCAACGCATTTATTGAAGTCTATGAAGAAGAGTCGCTGCAAAGAGCCTTATGGCTCGATCAGCAATCGAAAGATAATATTCATCTTCCCTTGCATGGTGTAGTCATTGGGATTAAGGATGTTCTCTCTTATAAGGATCATACACTCACCGCCTCCTCACAAATACTTGAAGGATTTACTGCTGTGTATTCCGCTACTGCAATCGAAAGATTGCTGGAGGCGGGCGCAATCATCATTGGTCGATTGAACTGCGATGAATTCGCCATGGGTTCTACCAATGAAAACTCAGTGTATGGAAAAGTATTGAATGCATTGGATGAAACAAGGGTTCCCGGTGGTTCATCCGGTGGTTCTGCTGTGGCAGTTCAGGCCGGACTTTGTATGGTCTCTCTGGGTTCAGATACCGGAGGTTCTGTGCGACAGCCCGCGGATTTCTGTGGTATCATTGGCATGAAGCCCAGTTATGGAAGAATAAGCCGATACGGACTTATTGCTTATGCTTCTTCTTTTGATCAGATCGGAATATTCAGCAAGAACATTAAAGATCAGGCC
>JAYTXP010000276.1:0-3287 GCA_043742885.1 Chitinophagaceae bacterium
TTCAATGGGTTTGGGTATTATTTACCGGAAGTCCGCTTACAGGTTTTACTAATGCCGCCACTCCTATGGGTATTGGTTTTTCTGTACTGGTTTCCGCACTTGCTGCATTGAACCTTTTATTGAATTTCGACACCATTGAAAAAGGTGTGGAGCTTCGTGCTGCTAAATACATGGAATGGTATTGTGCTTTTGGTTTGCTGGTGACTATCGTTTGGCTTTATTTTGAATTGCTTCGCTTGTTAAGCAAATTGCAACGCAACTGATAAAGTAAAATATTTTTTATAGTAGAAAAGGGATCCGATCAGGATCCCTTTTCTACTTATAGCCTGGCACTCCGCACAAGCTTAATGCGAAGCAATTCAACCTTCTCAACTTCTCAACTCCTCACCCCTCAACTTTTTCTCCTCTTCATTTAATACCAGCTCTTGCTGTCCAAAACCGCCAAACTCACTTACATAGATCTTAAAAAGCAGAATGATATAACTGATGAGTAATGGGCCAAATATCAAACCGATAAAGCCAAACAGACCCAGTCCAACAATTACCCCCAATACGGTTACTACCGGATGTACATTTCCCATTTTTCGCATGATAGTAATACGGGCTATATAATCTACATTACCTGTTATGAGGATACTGTACACAGTTAAGGCCGTGGCATTCCAGGTATCTCCTGTGGCAAACATATAGATGACCAGAGGAACCCATACGATCATGGTACCAACTACGGGGAAAAAAGCAAACACTCCGGTGAGAAACCCCCAGAGCGCGAAATCATGAACCCCAAAAATTACATAACCCACCGTACCAGTTATTCCCTGAATGATGGAGATCATAGGAATTCCCAGTGCGTTGGCCTTTACCATTTTCTTTGTTTCTGTAGCGAGTTTACTTGTATTTTCATCTAATAAGGGTATGATTCGAAATAAGGTTTTTTCTATTTCCTTTCCATTGACCAGCATATAATAAAGAAAAAATAGCATAAGGATCAGATTGACTAGCAAATTGGCGGTGCTGTTCAGAATAGAGGGTATAAAAGCTATTACCTGGTCAAGGGAATTAGATAATGATTTCTCAGAAACGAAATTTATTCCAAAACGCGCCTGAATCTGAAGTACCGCTTGTTTAACATTTCCGATCAGCGCAGTAGGATCATTCAGTAATTGATTTATCTTAGGAGAGACCAGGGTAACGGCTATAAAAATGGGCACCCCAAGGAGGAGAAGGTAATAAAACATGAATAAGAAGGCGGCCCTTCCTTTTTTCCATTTCTTGTTATACACAAGTTGAAAATAACTGGCCCGGCTTAGAATGTAAAGGGTAACTGCTCCAAGTAATCCAGGCATAAAAAGACCCAGTTCACGCAGTGAAAGGAAGATCATCAGTATCATGAGACCAATCATCAATACCTGCTTGATCCTGTCATTAAAATTAGGCATGTGAAGATTTTATTCCCTTAATGGAATATAAAGTTACAGAAACTGTTGTCCATTATCCAAGGTCTCCAAAGGCCATGGGAGCCGCTTTTCCATTTCGGGAATGTGACTTCAGCCAGCTGGTAATTTTCTGTATTACGGTACCTTTTTTATTTTCAACCAGATGAGTTGAATAATTGCGGGCCAGATAAGAAATAAGGGTACGCGTTACCCAGCTAGCCCTCCCTAAAAGTAAACTGTTTACCAGAAGATCCACAGTTTTTGCAATACCCGCCTTGAGTAATGGATGAGTCGTTTTTGGAGACACAAATTGTTCGGCTGTTTTCATGATGGCACGAGGGCCTTTTAAATCCGCTTGCAGCATTTTCAGATCGGCGATCACCAGTTCTTTTTGTGCCTTTAGAAGCATATCAAGATCCGCCCTGCGCTGCTCCAGTTCCTTGAATTTTGTTAGATTCTTATTCATAAAATAACTTGGTGAGCATATTACGGAACAGGTTTAGAAATGATTTTCTGGTAGCGAACATGATCAGTAATACAAGTAGATAAAATCCTCCCAGCACCAGAAATCCAAGGGCCCGGCTATTCAAAAGCTGACCCAAATACAATCCAAGGGCAAAATTCAGGAAGAAAAACATGATAAGACCAATTAACAGCACCAATAAGACATTAATTAAAGAGGCGCTGGCTTTTATGGTTTTGCTGATAAGATTAAGTGCGGTTCTTTCATACCAGGTCTCCATATAATCGGAGGCATGCCGAAGCAGATCCTCAGCGGAATCCTTGATATTTTCCTTTTCCGGAATAGCAGATGTATTTGTATTCATAGCATAAATTAAAGCAGACCTTACGGGATCTGCTTTTTTTGTCTTAGCTAAAAGATTCTTTCAGTGAGTTAACATTTTCTTCAGCGGTGGACTTAGCACGACGTGCTTTCCCTTTCAATTCTTCCATTTCACTATTGGCTTTGGAAAAAAGATTGTTAAGATTGCTGCTAAGGCTATTGCCAAGGTCTGTTGCTTTACGGGAAATACGATCACGCATTTCAGTTCCCTTTTCAGGAGCTACAAGCAAGCCGATTACTACCCCTGCTGCAGCAGCCCCAAGGATGCCCAACAGGAATTTTGAATTTGAGTTCATAGTGTTTATTTTTTTTGATTTACGTAACGATTTTGTTTTATGTCAGGACAGATCACTATAAGCCAGTTCTTGTGGCAGACCTGCCAAAGATTAGAGACAAAAGGAACAGCACGATAAAGATGAAGAATAATATTTTTGCGATACCTGCAGCTCCCGCTGCGATGCCACCAAATCCGAATATGGCTGCAATAATGGCAACCACCAGAAGAATAACTGTCCAGCGTAACATAGATTTCAGTTTTTTATTTAGAATTAGGTTTCCTTTTCCAGCTATAGGTTAGAAAAATCATGCCACAATCAGATCTTTTTTTTGAAAAAGAATTATAGACTTAGGGAATCTTGATTTGGGACTGTGTGAGAATTCACTATGTACCGTAGGCAATAATTTCCCCATAAGGCAGGTTGGTATATTTTAAAGTTACGATCAAGGCTTACCCCTACCCGATGATTACTATCACACTCTAAAAAAGGCCCCTGATCATTTAATTATAAAGTTTTGATCTAAACAGCTGGGTGTGCTGATATAAAAAAATCTGCTGGTTCAGCAGATGGAGTAAGTCCCCGGTGATCATTAACCAGGGTGGATCTTATTCGGGGAAGACTTATAATATCCTGATAGTTCTATTCTGTAAAGCAATACAGGAAGCCAATAGCATTATTACTGTAGTCTCTCAGGATGTTCCTCATTTGAAAGCGGGTGCGTTAAGAGAT
>JAYTXP010000277.1:0-6197 GCA_043742885.1 Chitinophagaceae bacterium
TGATTATGTAAAGACTGAGTTGATGCCTGATTTTGATTTCGACGCATTTAACCACGATGAAATGAGTGAAGAGCAGCATGATGAGCTCCAGCCGGTAGCCGAAAAGGTAGAGATGACCGAAGGTACCGTAGTGGTTGATACTGTGGAATCTGCGCCTTTGGAGGCTCCTGATCAGGTGTCAGGAACAGCCACCGAAGAGGTGGATAAATGGTGATTGTTATTTTTTTTATAAATTTCCTAAAAAAATCTATCTTACGCACCGATTTTAGGCTTCAGACTGCCGGGGCCTTCAAAACAATAAATTAAAATTTCAATTATGCAACCAAAATTTACGCAAAGAAAAAAAGGGTTTTTCTTCGCTAAGTTCATTGTTCTCACAATGTTCTTAGTTGCATCCAGCCAGATCATAATGGCTCAGGATCTTCCAGCGGAGAAAAAAGCAGCATTGGACAGGCTAGAGGCATTGGCCCGGTCCGACAATGATGCAGGTCTTCCAAACAAGCCTATCATCATTCACAATCCGAACAATCCCCAGGCGATCTGTACCACCTGGACTGTAAATGTAAACTCTGCGAATCCTACGACCAGCTTAAGATTTTTCAGAGATGGTGTTCCCAAAACTTGTGCTGCTCCAGGTACCTGTAATGCAGGTATTGGCGGTACATTTAATTATCAGCAATACACATGGACCAATCCTACTGCGGCTGTACAATGCGTAACAATCAACTATACTGGTACCAACTCCAATTTTGGTATGGTTTCCGCGCATAATGGTTCAGTTGTATTGAGCAACCTATGTACTAACTGGATCGGTGATCCGGGATCAAGTGCTACAAATGGCCAGACAATCACTTTCTCCATTAACGCACCTCCTTCCGCAACCATCGTTTTCATGTACACAGCTCTTGTGAGCCCATCTACTGCAACACTTACAGTAGATGCTCCGCTTTGTACTCCTCCTGCTCCTTGTGCAGGTACGCCTAACCCGGGCAACACGATTGCAAATGCGACCTTTGCTTGTCCTACTACTCCGGTAAATCTTTCACTTCAGAACCCAACTCCGGGATCTGGTGTTACTTACCAGTGGCAGAAAGCAACTGTAGTAGGCGGTCCTTATACTAATATCTCCGGTGCAACTAATGGTACTTATTCCGCTATTCAAACAGCGGCAACTTACTATCGTTGTATTGTTACCTGTGCTACTACTGCAACTTCCGGAACTTCTGTTCCAGTATTTGTTGATCAGAATCCTTTCTATAATTGTTATTGCAATAATGTTCCCAGCAGCAATGCGGATGAGGATCTTTTCAATATTACAATTGGAGGACTGAATAATTCTTCCGATTGCAGTACTACAGCTCCTGGTCCAGGAAGCGTAAAAAATCGTTATTCAAACTATAAGACACTTGCACCTCAAACCCTGGTTACCGGTAATCTTCCTATTTCTATTCAGATAGGTACTTGCGGTGGTAACTGGCCTAATGGTGGAGTTGCCTGGATCGACCTAAATCAGAACGGTGTATTTGATCATCCTGCTGAAAGGATTTATTATGAGCCTGGAACTACTACAGGTCCTCACACTGCTACTGGTGTCGCTGTAATTCCTTCAACTGCCACTTTTGGAGTTACTGGTTTGAGAGTGATCGCAGTTGAGAATATTGGAGGTCCTACACCTATTGCTATGACTCCATGTACTTCTTATATATGGGGTGAAACAGAAGATTACCTCGTAAATGTTCAGCCTTGTGTTCCATTGCCTGTTATAGGTGTTACCGCTCCTGCATCAGTTACCGGTGAATGTTCTGGTATTGTTGCGATTCCTGTAAATACAGGTATCGCTTCAATTCCATCATTCCAGTGGGAGTATCGCGTGAATGCTTCTTCGCCTTGGGCGATGGCTGTTGATGGTGGTTTAGGTGGTGTGATCACTGGTGCTACTACTAGTACACTGGTATTGATCAACGTTCCTTCTTCACTTTCCGGATACCAATTCAGAGCAATAGTATCCAACCCTTGTTCAGCGCCTGATTTCACTGCGCCTCCAACAACGGTTACGATCAATCCGTTGGTTGCACGTGTTTCTCCAACTTCAGCTACAATATGCAAAGGCCAATTGCTTCAACTTCAACTGGCAAGCCCTCAGGCTTCCTTCTCATCTGGTCCAATGAATTTGGGTGTTCCAGACTTTACACCTGCAGGTATCATCACTACACTGCCTGTTTCAGGTATCCCTACTTCTGCAACCATTACAGAAATCAGAGTTTCCTTTAATATGACTCATACCTATGTAGGCGATATGTCAATTAACCTGAGAGCTCCAAATGGTCAAACTATTAACCTTTTTGCACTGCTCGATGGTGGTACTGGTTCAAATGGTTCTGCAAACTTTGTTAATACCTCTATAAGTTCCGATAATACACGTCCTCCTCTGAGCGGTGCTCCTGCTCCAAGAACAGGTGTTTACCGGGCCGATCGTTATGGTACGGTGTTGAATGCTGCTCCATTCGGACCTACTTCACTTCCTGTAAATACTCAGGTATGGACAGGTCTGATGAATGCTGCTACAATCAATGGTACATGGTCGCTTGGTATGGCTGACTTGGGTCCTGCTGACCTTGGTGTTCTTCAAAACTGGACTATCACTATTTCTTATGGTGCTCCAATCACTGGTATCTGGTCTCAGTCTCCTGCTCTTGCTCCACCAAACCAGTTCGCTGGAATGTGGACAGACGCTGCTGGTACTATCGCCTATACTGGTGGTGCTGCTTCTACGATCTGGGTTAACCCAGCTTCAAATACTGTTTACTCAGTAATTGCAAGCACAGTTTCTCCTCCTTGTACAAGTGCTCCTACTCAGATTCCTGTTAATGTTACTCAACCTCTTGCTACTCTTTCAACTGTTGCAAACAAGAGTGTTTGTGCTGGTTCAAATACAAGTTTCAGTGTAACGGCTACATCTCCTGCAGGTTCACCTTATGATGGACCTTTCACTTATCAGTGGCAGGAATCCAGAGACAATGGCCTGACATGGCAGAATGTTTCTGACGGTGGCGTATACTCGGGTGCAACTACAAATACATTGTCATTGAATGGTGTTACACGTGCCGCTCCTGCAGATATGAACCTGTATCGTTACAGAGTGAATGTAAATGCTGCAGCTTGTGGTACTTCATTAACTTCTAACGCGGCTCTGCTAACTGTATTTGCTTTGCCTGCGGTATCGATCACTGCAACTGACCTTGCTTTGACTCCTGGATCAACTTCAGTTCTTACCGCTACCAGTGTTCCTGCAGCTTTAACTGCAACAAGCTGGTCATGGACAAGAAACGGAAGCACGATCGCAGGTGCTAATACAAATACTGTAACAGCAAATGTTGACAAACTGGGTGTTTACCGCGCTACTGTAACCGACGTTAACGGTTGTACGAATTCTTCTAACAGTCTGCTGATCGAATCTGAAGTTTCTGACAGGCTTTGGATCTATCCTAACCCAACTACTGGTAAATTCCAGGTTCGTTGGTACTACTCTGGTGTTTACACCGAGATCAGAAGGGTAAGAATTTTCAATGCTGCAGGACAACAGATCGCCAGCCGCGATTGGCCTTTATCAAATATCACTCCTCACTACCTGCAAATGGATCTTAACCTTTCAGGCTTATCAGGTGGTATTTATGTAATTCAGGTTTCTGACCTTTATGACAAGAAACACGTTCAAGGTTTGCTGATCAAACAATAATCAGTAATCTGACAAATAGAAAAGCCCCGGAAATTCCGGGGCTTTTTTTATGGGTATACTCTAAGCAAAAAATAAGGACCTCATTGGGTCCTTTCAATAATATATAAAAATTCAGGATCGGAATCGTTTGTAAACAGTGATCAGCCCATTGGTAGATGCATCGTGCGAAACTGCAGGATCAGGCGTTAATAATTCCGGCAGAATTCGATTGGCCAGTTGCTTACCTAATTCTACTCCCCATTGATCAAAGCTGAATATATTCCAGATAATACCCTGTACGAAGATCTTATGTTCGTACAGAGCTATCAGTTCTCCCAAAGTATAAGGGGTAAGTTGTTTTAATAGTATAGAATTAGTGGGTCTGTTTCCTTCAAATACTTTGAAGGGTAACAATCTGCTTAGTTGTTCATCATTCAATCCCTGTTTTTCTAATTCTTCCTTTGCTTCTGATTCATTTTTTCCATTCATCAGTGCTTCTGTCTGCGCAAAGAAATTACTAAGCAGTTTCTCGTGATGATCTCCAATTGGATGATGGGGGATAGCGGAGGCAATAAAATCACATGGTATCAATACAGTACCCTGATGAATCAATTGGTAAAATGCATGTTGTCCATTAGTGCCTGGTTCGCCCCATATAACCGGGCCTGTAGAATAATCCACCGCTTCGCCATTCCTGTCTGTACTTTTTCCATTGCTCTCCATATTCCCTTGTTGAAAATAGGCAGGGAAACGATGCATGTATTGATCATAGGGAAGAATGGCTTCGGTATCTGTTCCAAAGAAATTTGTATACCATATACCCAGAAGAGCCATGATAACCGGAATGTTTTTATCAAAACTGGTTTGGCGAAAATGAGTATCAGTATTTTGAGCGCCTTTCAGTAATTCTTCGAATTGATCATAGCCAATGGTCAGTGCTATTGAAAGTCCGATGGCAGACCAAAGTGAATACCGGCCACCCACCCAATCCCAGAAAGGAAACATATTTTCCTTGTCAATACCAAATTTATTCACTTCCTTTTCATTCGTACTTAACGCCACAAAATGTTTAGCGATATCTTTTTCTGTTGCTCCCTTGTCCAAAAACCATTGACGTGCCGAAAAAGCATTGGTCATGGTCTCCTGCGTGGTAAAGGTCTTTGAGGCAATAAGAAATAAAGTGGTTTCAGGATCCAGTTTCTTCACTGTTTCTGCAATATGTGAACCATCGACATTTGAAATATAAAACGCTTTTATTCCTTTTATCCAGTAGGGTTTCAACGCTTCGGTTACCATCAGCGGACCCAGATCGCTGCCACCAATTCCAATGTTGACAATATTTTTAATTGTCTTGCCTGTATAGCCTTTTCTTATTCCTGTATGTATTTCCTGGCAGAATTGTTTCATCTGCGCCCTGACTTTTCTTACCTCAGGCATAACATCTTCTCCACAAGTGAAAAAAGGTTCATCACCCAGATTTCGAAGAGCCATATGAAGCACAGCTCTTTTCTCTGTTTCGTTGATCAATTCCCCATTGAATAAAGAATCAATGGCTTCTTTCAAATGACAATCACCTGTTAATTGAAATAATAGCCCCATGGCCGTATCATCGATCCTGTTTTTTGAATAATCAAAGACCATTTCGTCAAGACAAAGAGAATATCGAAGAAAACGGTCAGGCTCCGACGCAAACAGATCACGCAGATGAATTTTTTTCAGGACTTCGGCATGAAGAGTCAGCTCTTTCCAGGCTTCTGTATGTGCAGGATTTATCTTTGGTAACATATGATATGCTTAAAGATACTTTGTTTTGTATTTCTCTCTATAGTTCAGCGATCACTTCCAGGGTACGAGATACCATTTCGGGTGTAATATCGAGGTGAACTACCAGTCTTACTCTATCTGGCGCGATAGCATAGGCCAGGATATCCTTTTGTTTTAATTTTTCTACCAGGTCCTTTGCTGATAATTCAGGCCTCAATTCGAATATGATGATGTTAGTTTCTATGGGTAGAACCTGGTGTATGAAATTCTTAGATCGGAATGATTCTCCGATTTTTTTCGCATGTAAATGATCTTCACTCAATCTATCAATATGATGATTTAAGGCATAAATGCCGGCCGCTGCTAAAAATCCGGCCTGCCTCATTCCGCCTCCAAAAACTTTTCTGATCCTTCTCGCTTTTTTAATAAAAATAGCATTACCCAATAACAAACTGCCCACAGGACAACCCAAACTCTTACTCAGGCAAACTGAAATACTGTCGAATAACTGACCATATTGTTTTGCAGTTTGTCCTTTAGCCACCATTGCATTCCATAAGCGGGCACCATCCAAATGGAAGGAGAGGCCGTTCTTCACGCAAACCTCTTTAATTTCTTCAAGGTCCTTCATTTCATAACAGGATCCACCTCCGCGATTGCTGGTATTTTCAAGAGATACCAGCCTACTAGCCGGCCGGTGCACATCATCGGGCTGAAT
>JAYTXP010000278.1:0-8406 GCA_043742885.1 Chitinophagaceae bacterium
GATACTGGCAGGTATGGGTTTTTCGTGTTAATTTACTGTTGGAATCAGATAAATATGAAGACCATTTTATTGTTTGGAGCAGGCAGATCAGCAACGGTACTTATCGATTATTTACTCGAAAATGCCATTAATGGAAACTGGCGACTGGTATTAGTAGATGCGGATCTCTCACTGGCAAGTTCCAAGATCGGACCTTCACAGCGGGGCACTCCCCTTTCATTCGATATACAGAATGAAGAAGAAAGAGGAGTGCAGATCAAAGAAGCCGACCTGGTCATTTCACTGCTTCCTCCTTCCCTTCATATCGAAGTGGCTAAAGATTGTCTTAGATACCATAGGGACCTGCTCACAGCCTCTTATGTTGATCCCCAGATAAAAGCACTGGAAAAAGAAATAGAGAAGAATAAGCTGCTTTTCCTCTATGAAATGGGACTTGATCCAGGAATTGATCATATGAGCGCCATGCAACTTTTTGATGGCATACATGCCCGTGGCGGCCATGTTGATTCTTTTATTTCCCATTGTGGTGGATTGGTGTCTCCAGAAAGCGATGATAACCCCTGGCATTATAAGATCAGCTGGAATGCACGCAATATTATTCTGGCTGGAAAGGCCGGGGCTCATTATTTAGAAAATGGAATTGAAAAGATCATTCCTTATGAAGATCTGTTTTCTCAGAATAAAACCATCGACGTACCAGGCATTGGCGAATTAGGCTGGTACCCTAACCGCGATTCTCTGAGCTATATTCCATTATATGGACTCAAAGATCTGAATACTTTTATTCGTACTACGCTTCGTCATCCGGATTTTCTTTTCGGTTGGAAAAATATTGTTGATCTGAAACTTACAGATGAGGCGCTGATGTATGAATCCGATAATAAAACCTTGCAGGCACTATTCAAAGAACATATGGACCTGAATGGATTTGGAGAATGGCTGACTAAAAAATTATCCGATCGTTTTGAAGATACCCGTGGAATGCTTGAAAACCTTATCAAACTAGTGGAAGCAGAAAAAGAAGCTAAAAGAGAAGGTGAAGAAATCCCCCGTTCATTTATTACTGCTGACGAATCGGGCACATTACAGGAAATAGAAATTGAAAAAGTAAAGAACCAGGCGGCTTCTCACCTGGCCCATCGGATGCACCAGGCAAATCTTAGTCTAAAGCAACTTTTTTTCCTTGGAATGGATGATAATGAAACCAGAATGGATAAAGGAAAATGCAGTGCGGCTGATATACTTCAGTACGCAGCAGAAAAAAAATTATCGCTCCGACCCTATGATAAGGATATGATCATAATGAAGCATGAAATCGGATGGAGTCTGAATGGCCAGAATAAAAAATTACATAGTTCGCTGGTGGTAAATGGAGAAAATCATCTACGTACAGCCATGGCCAAAACAGTCGGATTGCCACTTGGAATTGCAGCAAGAAATCTTCTTAATGGAAAAATTAAACTAACAGGTTTGCATATACCAACCTCCCGCGAGATCTATGAACCGGTGTTGAAAGAACTTGGAGAAGCAGGGATTCGATTTGAAGAAACAGATGAATGATCAGGAGCCATTATTTTTCTCCTGCCATTTCCATTATCTTTTTCCATTCCTTCTCAGTTACTTTTTGAGTAGATAAACGACCCAGTCTTACCAATTCCATATTGACAAGGTCAGGATCATTTTTTATTTGCTGTAGGCTTACTGGCTTTTTCAATTTTCTTTTCGCTTTAATATCTACAGCTACCCAGCGCTCATCTTCAGTGGTCTGATCCTGGTATGCTTCTTTCACAATCGTGGCAATAGCCACAATTTCCATTCCTTCA
Source organism: Chitinophagaceae bacterium (assembly GCA_043742885.1). Lineage (GTDB taxonomy): Bacteria > Bacteroidota > Bacteroidia > Chitinophagales > Chitinophagaceae > JJ008. Next base: position 1,824 of record JAYTXP010000278.1, read on the forward strand.
TTGCTATGATAGAATAAAGTTTCATCTCCATTTTTCATGGCTCTTAAATTCAATCTTGCCGCATAATTACGGATACCGGTCCAGCTGGTCTGTTTATCCTTTACTAACTGATCCCAGCTATAAACCGAAGGTTCTGATTTTACTAACCAATAAGCCATTTGAATATTTTGAAAATTCTATGATTAATAACCCGATGCCAGTACATCCGCAATATGCATGGTCTTCAGCGAATATCCTTTTTGATTTATGATTCCCTGCAAATGCATAATGCAGGAAAGATCGGTGGAGATGAGGTAATCTGATTGAGTAGCAAGTGCATGGTCCAGTTTCTGTTCTCCCATCGCTACGGATATCGCCTCAAACTTTACTGCGAAACTTCCTCCAAAACCGCAACAGGTCTCCACATCATCCATCTCTGTCAACTGAAGCCCTTTTACTTTACTAAGCAGTTGTCTTGGCTCTTTTTTTATTCCGCATTCGCGCAGGCCCGCGCAACTATCATGGAAGGTTGCCCTTCCCTCAAGTGTAGCACCAAGGTCATCTGTCCTCAACACTTTTATAAGAAACTCAGTTAGTTCAAAAGTTCTTTTCTTAAGGTCCTGCACTTCATGGTGCATGGAAGAATTATCGAATAATTTGTCGTAGTAATTTTTTATAAATCCCGCACAGCTGGCACTTGGTGCCACAATAGGATCAGTTCCGCTGAAGTCTTTTATGAATTTACTGCAAACTGATTTCGCCTCTTCCCAATAGCCTGCATTGAAGGCGGGTTGTCCGCAACAGGTTTGATCCGTATTATAGGTAACAGTGCAACCTGCTTTCTCCAGAACTTTCACCATATTGAAAGCAGTTTGCGGATATAGCTGATCTACAAAACAAGGTATGAATAGCTGTACGTTCATAATCCTTTTTTAAAACTCCTGTTTACCGCGATCATCTTCACGGCCGTCATCGCTGCTTCCTCTCCTTTATGTCCATGAATCCCTCCTATGCGCTCCCTGGCCTGTTCTTCATTGTCAAGAGTCAGCACACCAAATATACTGGGTACAGGTAACTCCATATTAAGTGCAAGTATGCCTTCCGATACCATCTTACAAACATATTCAAAATGCGGTGTTCCCCCTCTGATCACAGCACCTAATGCAATAAACGCATCCGGACGGAATTTCTTTGAAGTATGTTTCCAGAAACTACGAATTGTAAATGGGATCTCCACGGCACCGGGCACTGTTATTCGAACGATTCGTGTAACGCCCTGTTCTGCCAATATTCGAATAGCACCTGCCGCCAGTTCATCCACAATGGCGCTGTTCCATTCGGTCTTTACCAGAACGACGCAGGCATCCTTGAAAAGAATGCCTGCGCTATTACTCATTAAACTGCTTTTTGCGGAATCCGCCATATCAATTGTCAGATTTATAAACTCCTAATTGAGCCAGGTAATTGTCGGCATCAAATCCTTGCTGGGTACGTGGAAATTTCTGCTTTACTTCTTTGTAAATTTCGATCGCAGATGCCGGATCATTCAAAACCTTTTGAGCAAGATAGGCGCCCATGAAAAGACAATCAGCAGAAAATGCTTCATCCGATTCAAAAGCATGACCAGCTTTTTTATAATAATTAAGCGCTTCCTTACTTTGATTCATATCAGAATAGGCATCAGCCATCAGGCGATATGCCCTTGAATTCAGCATCTTTGAATCTGAACTGAATTTCTTCAGGTATTTGATCGCTTTCTCATTTTCATTCAGCTTAACATAGATGGCTCCTGCATAAAAATTAGCCATATTGCCGGCATCTGTACCACCATACTGATCGATCACTTTAAGGAATCCCCAGTAAAGGCCATCGCCATTCAACGCTTTCTGAAGTGAATCCATACGATAGTATTCTTCTGCTTTGAACATTACTTCTGCGGCTTTGGCCTCTTTTGGTTTTAATACAAAATTGCTGTAGGCATAATATCCACCTGCTACCAGAATGACCACTACGCTTGCAATGGTCATCAATTTTCCATATTTACTCCAGAAGTCTTTTGCTTTGGCAATGATAATTTCACTGTTATTGTCTTCTGTGAATTTTTTCTCTGACATACTTATTTCGATTTACAAATGATGACTATTAATCTACAATGAATGGATAGTTCTGATCTACATACACGTCCTTCAATACTTCACTATCATCCGGCCATGGGCTTTCTTCAGCGAATTTTACTGAAGTGCTTACCATTTCATCTACTCTTTTATTGATCGTATCCATCTCTTTCTGCGTAGCCAATTTATTTTCCAGGATAGTGCGCATTACCTGCATCAACGGATCACGTCCCTTGTATTCGTCCACTTCTTCCTTGGTACGGTATTTCTGCGGATCTGAAATTGAGTGACCCTTATACCTGTACGTTTTGATCTCGATAAGTGTTGGTCCGCCTTTTTCACGAGCCCTGGTCACTGCGCGACTGATTCCTTCATGAACAGCCTCCGGAGTCATTCCATCGATTGTATCAGCAGGCATTTCATAGGCGTCGGCCAGTTTATAAATATCCACTACGTTAGAGGTCCTCTCAATAGAAGTTCCCATCGCGTAATTATTATTCTCGCAAATAAAGATCACAGGTAATTTCCAAAGCATGGCCAGGTTGAATGTCTCATGCAACATACCCTGGCGGGCAGCACCATCTCCAAAAAAACAAAGCACTACGTTATCACTGTTTCGGTATTGTTCTGCAAAGGCAAGTCCAGCCCCTGTTCCGATCTGTGCGCCAACAATACCATGACCACCATAGAAATTCACTTCTTTACCAAAAAAGTGCATGCTTCCACCCTTTCCCTTGGCACAACCGGTAGCCTTTCCATATAATTCGGCCATACAGCTGTTTACCGTTACACCTTTGGCAATTGCCAGTCCGTGATCACGATAAGCTGTGATAAAAAGATCATCAGGGCGAGTTGCCGTTAAACATCCGCCTGCAATAGCCTCCTGGCCTATATATGCATGAAAGAAACCACGGATCTTTCCATCCATTTTATATTTCTCTTCCGCTGCCAATTCGAATTGACGGATAAGCTGCATAAGCTCATACCAGTACAAATAAGTTTCTCTTGAAAATTTAACGGCCACGGGCTAAAATTTGAGCCGCAAAAATAAGGGATTAATCCCAATAATTCAAGGTGGATATCTATTCGGTTGATTTTGGTAATCAGGGGTTTATTACCTTGCGGACATGCTATTTCTGAAGGAGATACAACTCACGCGGTTTAAGAATTACGAGCAGGCCTCCTACCGGTTCGAAAAAAGGCTGGTGGGCATCTATGGGAAGAATGGTGTGGGCAAGACCAACCTGCTGGATGCCATCTATTATATCTGCTTTACCCGAAGTTATTTCAATCGACAGGATGCTCTGAATAGTCGCCATGGTTTCCAGGGTTTTCGTATCCAGGCCGACCTGGATTGGCAGGATAAACCCGAAAAAGCCATTTGCATTCTTCGTGAAACAGGAAAAAAAGAATTTATACTGAATGATCAGTCTTATGAAAAATTTTCACAGCATATTGGTCATTACCCTTGTGTGTTCATATCTCCCGACGATGCCCGATTGTTGACTGGTACTTCAGAGGAAAGAAGGAGATTGGTCGATTCACTTCTCTCGCAGGTGGATGAAAAATATCTGCAGGAACTGATCCAGTTCAATAAGATACTTACACAACGAAATTCATTTCTCCGTGGATTGACAGATAAACGTGTCTATGATAAGCAACTGCTGGATGTTTTTGATGACCAATTACAGTCTCCTACAGATTATTTATTTGCGCGACGCAGGGAGTTTCTGGTTTCTTTTTTACCAAAGGTTAAACATCTATATTTTGAGATCGCAGGTGAAGATCCATTGAGTGAAAGGGTTGATCTTTTTTATGAAAGTGAATTGCTGGAAGCCGGTTTAATAGAATTATTGGATGGATCCAGATCAAAGGATCTGCTGATGCAAAGAACAACCTGTGGAATTCAGCGTGATGATATTGACATTTTGCTCAATGATCACTCCTTCCGCAATCTGGCCTCGCAGGGTCAGCGCAAGAGCATGCTTTTTGCTATGAAACTTGCGGAGCTGGAAGTTCTGCATAAAGAAAAACATTTTGCTCCCCTACTTTTGTTGGATGATGTTTTTGAAAAACTCGATGAAGAAAGAATGAGTAACCTCATGGAAAAAGTCTGCCTCCAGAATGATGGCCAGGTATTTATTACCGATACGAATAAGGAACGGTTAGAACATTACCTGAGAGAAACGGGAGAGGAATTTCAATTGATGGAAATAGCTTCTTGAATAGCTACTAGCCACTAGCTGCTAGCTTAATGGTATACGAGTTTAAAGCTGTTTACCAATTCATGAACCTATATCGCTCATACTCCCGACTCCTAACTAATAACTCCTAACTTTACTCCATGGCTCAATACTCCCTAAATGACGCTCTTAAGGAATTTCTTCGGGGCAGCCGCATTAAAGGCGATATCCGTGCCCTGCAAATTGAGGAGATCTGGGAATCGATGATGGGTAAAACTGTTGCTCGCTACACAGATAAGATCCGTATCCTTGGAGATAAATTATTCATTCATACTACCATGGCCCCGCTTCGAAATGAATTGACCTACCAGCGCGAGAAGATCCGCCAGAAAGTGAATGAAGCGCTGGGGGAAAATGTTATTAAGGATGTTGTTATACAATGATCAATTCTTCTTTAATCGAAGAAATGGCTTCTCATATAACTGATAAATAATGGCAGATACAGAAATAGTTATCAGGGTAATCACCAGCCATTGAAGGATCGCAGATTCTACAGTGGGCGGTAAATGAGGACTCATTAAATTTATTATGAACACGATCATCAGGCTATGAAGCAGGTAAATGCCATAGGATATTTTTCCCAGGTAATTCATAATTGAATTATCCAGTAACGAAAATTTTATTCCGGAAGCTACTAATGCATAGAGTCCAGTGGCAAATATAATTGCAAAGAAAATTTCATTGAATTCTCCAAAACGCACATTTAGAAGAAATAATATGGGGGCGAGTAGCCATAATGCTGCCACCAGATATTTATTATTTAACATTGCAATACGCCATTTTTTCTGCCAAATAAAACAGGCTAATGCGCCTAGAAGAAATGCATACATTCTGTAGCGTGGTAAATAGGAATGAAAAAATAATTCATAACGGTAAGGCAAAGAAGAAGGCAACTTTATAAAAATGCCTGTAACACTTACAATTAGTGAAAGAATGGTAAGTAGCAGGCAAATTTTGAATTGATATTTTTTTGGCGCCAGAAAAAGTAATAAAGGGTAAAATAAATAAAAGAATTCCTCAACGCCGAGGGACCATGTTACGCCAAGAAAATGTGATACACCAAAAATAAAATCGGTGGTATTGGGTAGAAATAAAATGTAACCAGCAAATTTCCGAAAGTTAAAAGCTATTGAATGATTATCTGGCCGATATTCAAAAGCAGATAAATGTCTTATCAGGAAGAAAACTAATAATACCACCAGATAATACAGCGGCCATATTCTTAATGCCCTGTTTCGGTAGAATTTTTTGAGGTCAATCGTTTGATTTTTTGTCAGTACATGAGTAATCAGAAATCCGCTGATAACAAAAAATAAGGTGACCGAAGGTTGTGATACTGCTTGGAAACCAGTCTTCGAAAACCCTGGTAATTTATAGGCCACCATAATAGAATGGAAATGCCTTGTTAAAACCAGCCAGGCAGCAAAAAATCTTAATCCATCCAGGTTGTAAATTCTTTTTTTCATGGCAGTTATCGGATCATTACTCTTGGATCAACAATACCATAAAGAATATCCGCCAGCAAATTGATGAGGATAAAAAATGTAGCAGACACCAATACCGAACCCATCACCACTGGGTAATCCAGCTTCTCCAGCGCATCAACGGTCACCTTCCCTATTCCCTGCCATCCGAAAATATATTCCACAAAAAAAGAACCTGCTAATAACTCAGCGAACCAACCAGTGATGGCCGTTATAACAGGATTCAGCGCATTTCTTAATCCATGTTTCCAGATCACTGCTTTTCGACTCAGCCCTTTGGCATAAGCGGTACGTATATAATCCTGATCCAGTACATCCAGCATCGCGCTTCGTGTAAGCTGAGTTATGATTGCCAGAGGCCGAATACCTAGTGTAATTGCAGGAAGAATAAGATTCTGTAAACTCAGGCGGTGCTGTCCCTGATTATCTATGGCGAACCAGTTTCCCGCAATATGAAGTCCTGTAAAATCGCCCAATAAAAACCCGAAAACATAGACCATAATGATTCCCATAAAAAAAGAGGGAGCAGATATACCGACAATACTGGAGAAGATGGCAGTACTATCCAGCCAGGTATGTTTTTTTACTGCTGCCAGTACACCCAGAGGACTACCGATCAGGATGGCGATCAGCATGGCAGAGATGGCAAGTAAAATAGTTCCGGGAAGTGCCTGCATCAGAATTGAAGTAACGGGTCGCTTACTTTGATATGAATTTCGCAGGTACGGAATTTTTAATCCGAACTTTCGATCTCCACCAATAA
>JAYTXP010000279.1:0-6447 GCA_043742885.1 Chitinophagaceae bacterium
GGAAATTTTTGTAAGCTTCCAGATCCTTATTTGACTTAAGCGCTTCCAGGTTCTTGTCGGTAAGAATAATAAAATTGTATTTGCCTCCCCTCAGCCAGGGCAGAATCTCTGTTGCCGTTTTTGGTTTTGTGGCATCCAGGTAGGTCATTGCCTCGGTTGAATTGGCAAATGGAGAGATGAGTAGTAAACGGTTATCTGCATCTAACTGTACCAGGTCGGTAATAAAATTCTTTGACCAGTAAGTATCCTTATTATACCGGATAAATGCATTTTTGGTTTCATTCACAAATACCGGATCGATCTTATTAAGAACCAGCACCACATAATGAGCGGCAGCCGGATCGTACGTGAATGCAGTATTCACTGGTTTCGGAATTGGTCTGTTCTGGGTAGTATCTTTTGGAACAGGTGTTGTAACCACCGTGATCGGTTTATTCTTGCTACTATCTGCCACTGGTTTGACAGGAGTGGGAGTAACAATTACAACAGGATTAACTGCTCTTCCTAATGTAGAATCGGTAGCCCTTGTTACGACCATATTGCGAAGTTCTTCTTCGATCTGGGATCTTCGCTGAATTACATCAATAAGTACAGTGGCTTTATTAAACAGCGGAGAATTAGGGAAATTATTCAGGATATTCCCAAGTGTTTTTATAGCCATACTATCCTTACGTTGCTTCACATAATAAACAGCTTCGATATATAGCAACTGAGGTGTCCAGAAACTAGTGCCATACAGAGAATCGGCGATTTTTTTATTATTGATCGCCTCTTCAAACCTGCCTTCAATGAATTGATCATAGATCTCCTCATATGTTTTTGTAGCCTGATCTTTCCTTGTGATAACCGGGTCTTTTCCTGTAGTGGCGATAGTAGTAAATTTGCTGGAAGCAAACTTATCGCTCATTTGCTTTTTGATCTCGGCCGCTTTTGGATCGCCATTCTTATTATAGCAATAATAGAGATTGAATAATACTTCATCCATTGATGCGAACTCAGGAAAATCTTTTCTTATTCTTTCTAATGAAGGAGTGCCTGCATGGCAATCTTCAATCTCCAGAATATAGGCTTTGCCTAGAACGAATAATGCGTTCTGTATAGAATCGTCTGAAGCTTTTTTCTGCTCCTTTGTTAATGGTAATTTATCATAGAGTATATTGTAACTGATCTCATTTGAACTACCATTTCCATTTTGGCCAGGCTGCTGGCCTGGTACATTATTCTGCTGGTTATTAAAATTCCCCACAGATCCAAGAATAGCAGCACTTCTTCTCCAGTTATCTACGTTTGCCCGGTTGCCCCAGCGACTGCGAAATTCATCCAGGCCTCTTTGCTTGGAAGCTGCGTTATAAAAATACCATTCGCCCTTTATTTCATTATTTCCAAAAAGGTTGGAGGGGACCGTATTATTATTATTAAAAGGGGAGTTGTTGTTCCGGGGCAATTCATCTTTTAATCCCTGTGCTTTACGCAGTTGCTTCACCAGCTGTTTTACAAAATTCTTACGTTCTTCATCGGGCATAGCTGCAATTCGCTGCAGACTATCCTGACGATAAAGAATATCTGATTGTTCCGCAATGATCTGTAGGGAGGCTTTTCTCAAAGCGATCGCATTAACATCAATTAGAGCCGGATCATTTAAATTGATACTGTCATAATAGTTATAAGCATCGCGGTATAATTTTTTACCAAATGACAATTCGGCCAGTTGAATAAAGGCTTTATTCTTTTGATCCGTTTTTGTAGAGGCTGCTGTACTTTTCTTTAATAATCCGATGGCGCCATCGATATTCTTTCCTTCCAGATCCATCTGAGCGGCCATATAATAAATGATATCCCGGTAATCCAGGTACTTATCGCGCTTAGCCATCTTCACCAGTTCTTCCACATTTTTCTGAATGGTCTTTTCACCTCCATCCAAATTGGTTCTGATGGACCCGAGGCGGGCATATATATCCATTATTGGATCGGTGGTATGATTGATAGAACGACCATAATATTTTTCTGCATCCTTAAAATTCTTTGCCAATTCAAAAAGTTGAGCCGCAAGAAATTCCCATCGCGCCTTTTCCTGTTTGGTGGTCGCATTACTTAGTGCCTGCACAAGGTGGGAGGCAGCGCTATCATACATATTCTGCTTGTAAAAATAGAAGGCCTGAACTTCATGCAGGTCATTGATCAGTCGCTTAGGAAAAGCAGGATCACTTTTTAAGGCTACCAACAATGAACTTGCCTCAGCAAATTGGTCCTGTGCGAGAAAATTGCGAATCTGCCAGATGAATGCATCATTTCTGCTGGGAGGTTCCGAGAATATCTTCTTAGGCAAACTATTTTTTTCCTTAGTGACAATACTGAGTGCGGAGTTGCCGTCCTTTCCACTTCCTATGACCCGGTAATAACCATCTTTTTCCTTTGGAGCAAAAGCGTAATTGATGAATTGAAACATCAGATAAGCCGAATCGTATTTCTGCTGCAGGTAATAGGAAGCACCCCATAAAAGGTATAGGTTATCTATCCAGTCGCCACGAAGATCATGCAGAGCAATACCCGAGGAGGATTTATAGGTGATAGAGTCCAATTGTACAGAATCCTTCCTTGTGTTTTCAAGTGTATAATTATAGAAGCTTATTAGCTTGGAATAATCATCTTTATTAAGTTGCTTAGCCCTTTCAAGTACTTCATTCAGTTTGAGATTGGCGTTAAAATAGTAGTTGAAATGGGTAACTGTATTTTGAATAAAACGGGTGGGAAGCCTGAATTTGCCATCCGATTTTTCGGAGCGGAGAACCCGGTCATCGTATTCTTCGGGTTTCTTGATATTATATGCGAATCCAAGCTGGCCAGATGACTGGACGCACACTTGAAGGAAAATAAGGAGGAAAACAGTCCTGACAGTATACCGGATCGGTCGCATTTTCGTTCGCAATCTAATTCCTTATTAACTGAATTTCAAATATTTTAGTATAAAAAGGGGTCAATTTTTTACAACAAATGCAATGATTACCTTTAAATTTCTAAACCCCGGTTATGGTGAAATTAGACGCAGGCTCCACATTACAACGGTTACGCAATCGTTACAGACTGGTGGTAATGAATGATGATACCTATGAAGAAGTGGTCACATTCAAATTATCACGACTCAGTGTTTATGTCATGCTTAGTTCCATATTCGTGATCCTCACGGGATTGACGGTAGCCCTGATCGTATTCACCCCACTAAAATATTACATTCCCGGCACGGGAACCAGCTACAGATCCATCGTAGAATTAAAGGCTTTGAAATATAGGGTGGATGAGCTCGAAAAAATGAATCATGATAATGTTCAGTATATTGAGGGAATCAGAAAAGCCCTTGGCGAAGGTAATTCAGTAAAACTGGATACCACCAAGCTTAATCTGCCAAAGCCTGAACTTAGCGATGATTGAGGTGGCAGAACACAAAAATATCGATTACCTGAAACTCATTTTATGTTCAACAAAACAAAGACAGAAATGCAACAACCAATCTCCAGTGGCAATGGTGCTACCCTGGTAAGCGCCGGAACTACCCTTAAGGGTGATATCAGCAGCAATAGCGACCTGCGTATCGACGGTACCATAATCGGTAATATCAATTCATCGGCTAAGATCATAATAGGCAGTACTGGTATGGTCGAAGGCGATATTGCTGGTAATAATGCCGATGTGGTGGGAAAAGTTAACGGCAATATTCGTGTTAAAGAACTTCTTCAATTAAGAGATCAATCAGTAGTAACTGGAAATCTATATGCAGGAAAACTGCAGGTGGAACCTACTGCAACATTTAACGGACAATGCCATATGGGTGCCAATGTAGTAGAGATGAGTAATACAGATCAATCAGTGTCCGCGGCATTAAAATAATTGATTCCTGAATGAACAAGGTTTTGCTTTCCGCTATTCGCCCTCTGGTTTATGTATTTGTTATTATCACTGCATTTTGTCTGACCGGAAAGGCCGGACTTGCCCGCTATGATATTAATAATTGGGTTGTGATTGGAGGTAATAGTGTATTATTCCTCGTGAGTATTATTGCCTTTTTTATTACAGCCCGTTCATTTCAAAATAAAAACCCGCAAGCTTTTGTAAGGGCTATGTATGGTAGTTTCATGATCAAATTCTTTATCGTGGTAGTGGCTGCTTTCACCTATATCATCATTGTAAAAAAAGATGTCAGCAAAATGGCGCTGGCTGTTTGTGCGTTATTATATATCGTCTATACCATATTTGAAATTCGCGGACTTAACCGCTTACTGAAGGTGAACAGGAATGTCTAAAAAAGAAGTACCCGTCGACCATTTACAATATTTTCTTCCGGAAAATACCAGTCCGGCAGTTACATCTAGGCTGCATAAATACAAAGTGCATCTTACTGTTGCCAAAGAAAGAAAATCGATCCTGGGTGATTACCGGCACAAAACACATCATCATAATCATCGCATTTCAGTTAATGGCAATTTGAATAAATATGCTTTTCTTATTACGCTATTACATGAACTGGCCCATTTGCTTACATTCGAAGAATTCGGAAATAAAGTGCTGGCCCATGGAAAAGAATGGAAAAAATTATTTGGGCTGATGCTGAAAGAATTTGTTGACAAAAAAATTTTCCCATTAGATATTGAAGAAGAACTAAGAGTGTCACTTCAAAATCCGGCAGCAAGCAGTTGTGCGGAAGAAGGATTACTTCGTGTGCTTCGGAAATATGATCAGGTGAGTTCTCATCACCGACTGGTAGAGGAAATACCAATCCAGGGTTTGTTCAGCATTTCAGGTGATAGAGTATTCCGAAAGATCGAAAAACTAAGAAAAAGATATAAATGCATTGAAGTAAAGACTGGAAAGATATATTTGTTCAGTCCGGTGTATGAAGTGGAAGAAATTAAGGCAAACTAACAGGCCTGATCATACGATGATTGTATGGGTCTTAACTGAAAGCTCATTTTAAGCCACCGCCTTCTTCACCAGTTCCGCGGCTTCACTAAGCTGAATAGCGGACTGAACTTTCAGACCACTTTCATCGATCAGTTTCTTGGCTTCCTCCGCATTAGTACCCTGGAGACGAACAATAATAGGAACAGAAATATTACCCATTTTATTATATGCGTCAATTACACCCTGGGCAACCCGATCGCATCTTACTATTCCACCGAAAATGTTGATTAATATAGCTTTTACAGCGGGGTCTTTAAGTATAATTTTAAATCCAGCTTCTACCGTTTGGGCATTGGCTGTTCCGCCTACATCCAGAAAATTAGCGGGTTCTCCACCACTTAATTTGATCATATCCATGGTAGCCATTGCCAGCCCCGCGCCATTTACCATGCAACCCACGTTACCATCCAGTTTTACAAAATTGAGGTTATGTTTACCTGCTTCTACTTCAGTAGGATCTTCTTCCGTTACATCACGTAAAGAGGCAAGATCAGCATGACGCATCAACGCATTTTCGTCCAGGTTCATTTTACAGTCAACCGCGAGGATCTTATCATCTGCCGCTTTAAAAAGTGGATTAATCTCCAGCATAGAGCAATCGAGACCAGTATATGCATTGTAAAGATTGACCACAAATTTTACGCAATTCTTAAATGCTTCTCCAGAAAGGCCTAGATTAAAAGCGATCTTCCTTGCCTGGAATGCCTGCAGGCCACCAGAAGGGTGTACCCATTCTTTGAAAATTTTTTCGGGTGTATTGTGAGCTACTTCCTCAATATTCATTCCGCCTTCGGTACTATACATGATCACATTCTGTCCCTTGGTTCGATCCAAAAGAATAGATAAATAAAACTCTTTTCTTTCGGAAGTACCGTCATAATACATATCAGTAGCTACAAAGATCTTGTTCACTACTTTTCCAGCAGGACCTGTTTGCAGCGTAACCAGGGTGCCACCTAAAAGTTTGTGCGCAAATTCCGTCACATCTTCCATAGATTTTGCCACCTTAACACCATTAAGACCATTTTCTTTAATGGTTCCTTTACCTCGTCCGCCCGCATGAATCTGTGCTTTTACCACGCAAAATTTAGAGCCACTCTGTGTTTTTATCTGGCGATAAGCATCTTCCGCTTCCTGTACAGTGGTGCATGCAAATCCTTCCTGAACAGGTACATTGTATTTTTTCAGCAGTTCTTTAGCCTGGTATTCGTGGAGATTCGTGGGGGAAAAAATTTGCGCAAAGATAAGTAAATTGCCAGATGCTCAGGGTATTGCTTCCCCTTATACTAACATTATTTATCTCCTGCAATAAGGGAATGCGTATGGCATGGCCTAAGCGAAATTCTTCTATGACTGGCACTGCTTTTTACCATGAAGCCTTCGCCATGAAATGGGCCGCCAGAGATTCATTTGCGGTGCAACAATTGTTGAAAGGAAACAGTCCTGAATTTTTAGAGCGATTCGTTCCTATAAATGTGAGTTATACCGATTCTG
>JAYTXP010000280.1:0-7145 GCA_043742885.1 Chitinophagaceae bacterium
GCGATACCTGGGAAGATGCGAATAAAATAAAATGGAAGGTCAGGGCCTGGACAAATGGCCAGTTTATATGCATTTTACATGTACACAGCACCAAAGAAATGCCTGAAAAGAAGGCAGAGGTCTTCCTGGAGGGATTGCGTTTTCCGGGAATGAGATAATATCAATTATCTGATTTAACCGGAGCCGGTGCAGGAGCAGGAGGAGTTACAGGTGGTTTCATATATTCGATCATCTGTGTTCTGTCATACATAGGCATTGTTCTGTTGAAAGAGGCAAAATTATCTATTTGGTTACTTCTGTCTGCCTGAGAATAATAATAATGACCTATCACATCATCTGCAATTTGTATGATCAGCATTGGCCTTAACTGGCTATCCTCCTCGCGTGGAGAATAATATAATCTGCCGAATGGATTGGGATTTTCTTTATCGTTGAAGCTGATCTCAAATCCGAAATTGCCTGATTTTTTCATTTGCCTGACCAGTCTTGTAACATTAAAGCGATAATAATTATTTGTGTCAGGTTTATTCAGTGAATAATTGTAACCATATTGGGAACTGATGGATGGCTGATTTGACCAGTTGGTTATACTGTCATTCCAGGGTTCCTCCACTCTTCTTATACGGATCTTTGTGAAAGAAGGATTAAACACATCAAGTTTTGAACTCACCGGCACCATCAGCAGCCAGGCCTTCAATATATCATTCTGATTTATTCCAGCTAAAGAGGTAAGATCGAAATACAGCAGGGAACAAACCTGTACATTATTTCCATTTTCATCCCAGTTACCGGTTCCTATCAATGGAGATTGGGCCCCGCACTGGTCGGCCAGCAAATTACATAATAAGGCAGATCGGGTGGTACTGTCGGATAAAAACACTACACTGTTTTGCCTATATTGAAGGAAGGTTGTTCCTGCCGAAGCCATTATCTGCGCCTTAACCTGAACCGGAAGAGCTATTGCGCAGCTCCAAAACAAAAGAAGAGATATTCCTTTTTTCATTGTAGTATTTTTTAATCTGCTATTTTGAATATACCTATACTTAATATGAATTCCACATTCTTAATTAATTTTATAGGATATTTAACAAGAAATTGAACACTAATCCTTATCGGCGTTCATCCGGATTAAGATAAAAACACGAATCATGAAAAAGATGCTGGCCATATTGATCATAATAAGCTTCTTCTTCCCTAACCAGGCTCAGGCTCAGAAAAAAATTACCATTGGAAATACCGGGGTTAGCTTTTCCTCTCCTTGCCAGACCAGTTATGACAGATCTCAGAGCCAGGATTCATCTACTGTTTACAATGGCGAATGCAAAATGGGTGAATTGAACTATGGTTTCATATTGGTGAAATTGCTTCATCCCATTACAGACCTCAATGAAGCGGAAAAGATCACCGGCGATTACCTGCAGTATCTGAACCAGAGTTTTAATATCACCCATGCAGAAGGATACATTAATGGCCTTCGCCTTAATAAAGATGAGAAAACCAGGGGCATTCATGATCAGTGGGCAGATGCTCAGCAAAACAAGTGGCTGGTAAATGCATGGACCAACGGTTCCTTTATCGCTGTGCTATATACATATGGCAAAAATCTACCGGATGGGGCAGCTGCTTCCTTTCTGAATAGTCTGCGTTTTCCACATTAAATTGCCCTTTTTTCACACGCACCCTCTTTAACAATTTTTTACTCAAAATTCGTATATCTTCTGTCTGCGATTGAAGCAAATAGAAATAATTTGCCAGGCAAATCCTGTTAGAATATGCACCATATTTTACCTGATTATAAACGAACTGCTTTCCACTCCTATGGAGAGGATATTATCAGCATTCATAAAATAGATAAATGGGCAAAAGCAAGCACCTTGTTTCTTATAGTTGCCTTGGGATGCTGCATCTATCTTTATGGTAAGAATCGCCGCACAGAAAAAAATATGCAGAACCCTTCTACGATGATCAAATCTCAGAATGATTTATCCTTTCGTAGCCCAGGAATTCAATGGACGGAGTAAGAGCAATGAATATTGCCATGATAATCCTTTATTTTTCCAAACTAAACGAGTCCCTTGCATGAAACTATATTTAGTTGATTACAGCATCATCGCGCTTTATTTTCTTTTTGTGATCGGTATCGGTGTTTTATTAAAGAAAAAAGTAAAGACGGGCAATGATTTTTTAATGAGCAACCGGAGCATACCTCTCTGGATCACTTCTCTTGCTTTTATATCTGCCAATCTTGGAGCGCAGGAGGTATTAGGCATGGCAGCCAGCGGAGCTAAATACGGATTATATACCGCTCATTTTTATTGGCTGGGAGCAGCCTTTGCGATGGTATTTCTTGGAATTTATATGATGCCATTTTATTACGGAAGCCGGGCCCGCAGCGTTCCTGAATATTTAAAACTTCGTTTCGATGAAAAGACCAGAAGTTTCAACGCCCTGAGCTTCGCGGTCATGACCATTTTCTCTTCTGGTATTTCTTTATATGCTCTTGCCATGCTGATGCAAACCATACTGGGCTGGGATTTCAACGTGTCCATCTGGCTGGCCGCGGGCATCGTGCTGGTATATACCTATCTGGGTGGCCTTACCAGTGCGGTATATAATGAAGTGATGCAATTCTTTTTGATTGTGCTGGGTATCGCACCACTGGTCATTATTGGAATGAATAAAGCAGGTGGCATTGATGGCATTCTTCATAATGTAGAGAATTCAAAACTCCACCTCTGGAAAGGAATGGCGCATGCCTCAACCAATCCGATGGGAGTAGATGCTTTCAGTCTGGTATTTGGTTTAGGATTTGTGTTGGCATTCGGATACTGGTGCACCGATTTCCTGGTGGTCCAAAGAGCCATGATCTCAAGAAGTCAGAATGATGCACGGCGCACGCCCATAATCGCTGCGGTACCAAAGATCTTCATGCCATTGATCGTGATCCTTCCCGGTATTATTATTCTCGCTTTACAAAAACAGTTTTCAGGATTTGAATTGCCGCTAAATTCCAGCGGACAGGTAGATTATAATATGACGCTCCCCCTGCTCTTATCGAAATTATATCCAAGTGGTATTTTGGGTGTGGGAGTTACAGCCCTGATCGCTTCGTTTATGTCGGGCATGGCCGGAAATGTTACCGCCTTCAATACGGTCTGGACCTTTGATATCTACCAGGCGCATATTAAAAAGAATGGAACAGAAAAACATTATTTAAATGTAGGTCGTGCAACAACTGTAGTCGGCATTCTACTTTCTGTAGCTACTGCTTATGTAGCCAGAAACTTCAACAGCATCATGGATCTGCTGCAATTGGTATTCTCCTTTGTAAATGCTCCATTGTTTGCTACATTCTTCCTGGGTATGTTCTGGAAAAGAACTACATCAAATGGCGCTTTCTGGGGTTTGCTCAGTGGTACAGGTGCAGCAGCGTTTACATATGGATTAACAACAGCAGAAGGGAAAGGCGGATGGATCGCTAACCTGCATGAATATTATTCAGGTACCAGTCAGGCCTTTAATATTGCAGGTATTGCCTTTATTTCCTGTTTCCTGGTAACAGCGATCGTAAGCAGTTTCACTGCCAGAAAACCAGATGAAGAATTAAGAGGCCTGGTATATAGTCTGACCCCAAAACAAACCGATCCAGCCAAGCGATGGTATAAGAATCCTCTTTGGTTGGGAGTGGCTGTATTGATTCTAACGTTGATCATTAATGTATTACTCTACTAAACGGATTATCATGAATAAATTATTTGACCTCCGCTTTGTGATAGGCAGTTTTTTCTCCCTTACAGGTTTACTTCTTATTGTATACAGTTTTACCGAAAAGGGAAATGCTCCTATTAATCAGTATTGCGGCATTGGCTTCCTGCTGTTCGGGCTGATCATGATCTTGCTTTCCTTTAAGGGAAAAGGAGACTAAGGGGATACCACTAATATCAGAAATATTTAACTGAGTTGGGAAAACGGAAGGATCAAATGAAAAGATGCCCCCTTATTTTCATTAGCATTGGCAAATATTTCTCCGTGATGATTTTCAATAATTTTTTGGGAAAGTGCCAGACCAATACCTGTACCGATGTAGGATACTTTGTCGTGAAGGCGCTGAAAAATGGCAAATATTCGCTTGGCGTATTTTTGATCAAAGCCTATGCCGTTATCTTTAACAACTATTTCAACATAAGGCGTTAACGGATCAAGGGCAGGATACATTTGAATTTGTTCTTTCGAAAGTGTGCTTGATGTAATGCTAATAATCGGCGGTACATCTACTTTGGAAAATTTAAGCGCGTTACCAATGAGGTTATAAAAAAGCTGATTCATCTGCAAAGGAACAGCATCAACAGTTGGAAGATTATCAAATTCTATCAGGGCCTTTTTTTCCTCAATAAGCAATTCAAAGTCAATCAAAATATTCCTCAACACTTCGTTTAAATCCGTTCGTACAAATAATTTTTCATGTTGAAGCAAGCGCGAATAATTAAGCAAGTCGCGAACAAGAGAAGCCATTCGGTTGGATGCATTTTCAATTTTGTTAAGATATAATTTTACTTCATCCGATAATTCGTGCTTAAGATTATCCTGTAAACGCATAGAAAAAGTGATAATTTTTCTTAACGGTTCCTGCAAATCGTGGCTTGCTACATAGGCAAACTGTTCCAACTGGCTGTTGCTTTGATTTAATTCTTCAACTAAACTTTTCAGTTCATAGGTCCGTTCATTTACTTTTGATTCTAAATCTTCAGTAATCTTTTTTTGACGGGTAATATCCAGGCTAATACCGGTAAGCGATTGTGCTACGCCTAATTTATCATATTGATAATGCCCGGTTGATTTTATCCAAACCATCGCCCCGTCATTTGCCCGGTTAATTCGGTACTCCACTTCATAAATGCTATGATTAACCCTCGATTCTTCAATTCGTTGAAACGCTAATGCTCTATCCTCAGGAACAATCGCTTTATACCAATCTGAGTAAGTTAGGTCTGCACTATAATCTTCATACCCCCATAATTCTCTATGTATAATAGACCACTCAACTTTTGATGAAACAATGTCTAACGACCAAATGCCTACTTTGGCAGAATCGGTTGCAAGTTTTAATTGCGTGGCCAATTTATTTTGTATCTCTTCACTTTTTTCAATTTGTTTACGAGCCAATATCAACTCAGTTACAGCATAGGCAAAAACTAAAATACCTTCTCTTTCATCTTGTTCATTTGAAAATGCCTGAAGAGTGAGATTCAAATATATCTGATCGTTTTTTTTATATTCTTTACTCTTCAGAAAGAGCATTTCTTTTCCGATGAATATTTCGCCTGTGCTATAAACATTATCAAGCAGCTTTAAAAAACTCGCGTCCATAAAATCAGGAATCAATTCACGAAACGATTTTCCTATAAGATTACGGCCGCCACTAAGGTCAATAAAATTGGGGTTGGCAAATTCAAATACATATTCAGGTCCTTTGAGAATGGCAAGTAAGGCAGGCGATTGTGTAAAGAAGTCTTGCAGCAACTGGCGTTCCTTTCTTGAATGGGCATCGTTTTCTATTAATATTTTCTTAGAACGAACCCTCTCTGTGATATCTTCCATTGCAAGAAGTATCAACTGTTCTGCCTTTTTTTCATTAACAATTTGCCGGGCATTTATCAGGATAATACGCTGGCCTTTCCCGGGCAAACTAAGATTGATTTCATAATCTTCTATTCGATTTTTTTGCGGAAGAATATTTTCAAGTAATGTGCGAAGCAAAGTATCATCAAACTGACGATCTTGTATTTCATAAAATAATTTGCCCTCAGTTTCTTTTTCTTCTACATTAAAATCTTTATAGAAGGATGCATTGGCGGTTTTTACGCGCAATGCTTTATCCAGAACTACTAGCGGTTCGCGCACAGTAGTAACAATGGCTTCAGAATAAAAACGAGAGATATTGAGTTGTTCCTGTTTTTCAAGCATCTCCTGATTAACGATGATAAGTTCCTCATTGGTTGACTCCAGTTCCTCTTTTGAAGTTTCTAATTCTTCGTTTAAACTTTGCATCTCTTCGTTGCTGCTCTGCAATTCTTCGTTGGCGCTTTGCAATTCTTCATTGGAGGCTTCCATGTCTTCAGTGATGGAGCGTATGTCTTCGCGAGTATGCAAAAGTTCCTCTTCGATATCGCTCACCCTGGCCATCTCCAACGAAATGGTATCGCGCTTGCCAGCGCCTTTCTCCTTTGGAGAGAAATATGTGTCGAGGTCCTTTTTCTCAAAGCGAATTAGGTAATGCGGTTCAACGGTATCAGTAAGTGGAATAATTTCAATCCTGACCAATGATTGCTTGCCATTGGTCTTTAAAGGAATATTTTCTTTAGTGATGGTTACCTGTTTCTTTATTGCATTATGAATTGCGCTGCGCAATTCATACACTAATTCTTGACCCGCCATTTTGAAAACATTGTGACTGGGTTTGCCCTGCGGTGCCTGAAGAAAAGGTGTAATTTCTCCGTAAATATGAACAATGTCCATGGCTTCATTCACTACCACGCATGCAGGCGATTTTGAAATCATTATTGCCTCTGCGCTTTTTCTGAAATCGGTATGAACGGCTTCGTATTTGGTTGCAGACCTATCTTCTATTGTCAATGTTTCTTCCCTGCGTGCGGTAGCAACATGCATAAACCGACCTGGTAAGGCCTTGCGCGAATAAATTTTTTCGTTTTTGGAAAATTGTGTGAACAGATCGGAAGATGCGCCTGTGGCCTCGGATTTTCCAAGAAGAAGAAAACCATTTTCTCTGAGCGCAAAATGAAAAGTGGTGAATGCTTTTTTCTGTAAAAAAGTATCCATGTAGATAAGTACGTTGCGGCAACTGACCAAATCCATTTTTGCAAATGGCGGGTCTTTTAAAAAATTATGCGGGGCAAATACGCACATATCACGTAATACCTTATTCACTTCGAAATCACCATTGTTTTTTTTGAAATAATTTTTCAGTTGCATGTCAGAAAGGCCTTCTACATCGGCTTTGGAGTAAGTTCCTGCGCGTGCTTTTCTGATTGCTTTCTCGGAAATATCGGAAGCGAAGATTTGAATTTTTTTGTTTGAAATTTTTTTTCCGAAAAATTCCTGCAGGCAGATAGCAATAGAAAATGCTT
>JAYTXP010000281.1:0-14319 GCA_043742885.1 Chitinophagaceae bacterium
CTGACCAATATACCATTTGGAAAGAGCAAATTCAGCCTTCTATGCGCCCTAACCGCGGTCCGGGTGGTGGCGGTGGAAACCGTTAATTATAACAAGGAAGGTTTTATCTTGCTAAGAATATGGTCGCCCCTTTGACCATCCCTTAAAGAATATAAAAAATGAAATTATTTTTTCCCCTGCTTTTTTTAACAATCACTGTAACCGGATTTCAGAACTCAACCAATGTACCTATTGATAAAATGAGCCAGTTCAAATGGCTGGTAGGTACCTGGGTAACCAATAATAATGAAGGCAAGATCATGGAAACCTGGCTTCCTATGAACGATAGTTTATATACAGGACAGGGAACGCTTTATAAAAAAACAACAGAAACCGTATCACTGGGCAATATGCAATTCCAGCGCAGAAATAAGGAATATTATTTTACTCCGGCTAATACCAGCAGGGAATATAAAGTGGTTAAACTGAGCAAGACCAGTTTTGTAGTTCAGAACAATGCATCAGAAAATATTCAGAAGATCAGCTATATTCTTTTCAAAAAAGATTCGCTGCATACGATATGGGAAGGTAGCGGCGGCAAAAGAAAAGATTATTATTATGGCCGTGTTATAAAAGCGGCACCAGTTAAAAAAGTAAAATAATTTAATAAAAATTTATGGCTGCCACTGTAGAAAATTATATTTCAGCCTTGCCGGAAGCTCGTCAGGCCACCATTCAAAAACTTCGTGTCCTGTTCAAAAAAAATCTTCCTAAAGGATTTGAAGAGTGTATTTCCTATGGAGTAATAGGTTATGTAGTGCCTTTCAGCACGTATCCAAAAGGATATCATTGTGATCCCAAACTACCACTTCCATTTCTTGCTATAGCCTCGAAGAAAAATTATATTTCCATTCATCATATGGGTATGTATGGTGACACTGTGCTGACCAAGTGGTTCCAGGATGAACATAAAAAAGCCTCCATCAAAAAACTGGATATGGGTGCCGCCTGTATTCGTTATAAAAAAGAAGAAGATATTCCTTTTGACCTCTTGGCTGCCCTGGCAAAAAAGGTCACGCCAAAACAATATATCGATAGGATAGAGAGCTATTTGAATAAAAAGAAATAAGGATTTTATTCAACAGTAATTTTAATGCGCTTCCAGCCAGTTTTTACCTTGTCCGCATTCAGCCACAACCGGCACATCATTGGGAAGCGGCAGGGCAGATTGCATAGATTCCAAAACCAAGGGTCGCAGTTCTTCCAGTTCTTCTATCAATACATCAAAGACCAGTTCATCGTGTACCTGCAGCAGCATACGACTTTTCATTCTTGCTTTCTTCATAACCGAGTGTACTTTCTGCATGGCCAGCTTGATCATATCAGCAGCTGATCCCTGTATCGGTGAGTTGATAGCATTTCTTTCTGCAAAACCACGTACGGTGAAATTCGCGGAGTTTATATCACGAAGCCATCGCTTTCTTCCCATCAGGGTTTCCACATATCCATGCTCCCTTGCAAAATTGATGGTCTCATCCATGTATTTTTGAATACCCGGAAATTGTTTTTTATAATTATCAATGATCTCTTTTGCTTCTGTACGGGAGATGCCCAGGTTATCGGCCAATCCGAATGCTCCCTGCCCGTAGATGATACCAAAGTTTACGCTCTTTGCTTTATACCTCATTTCTTTTGTCACATCGGCCTCTTCAATATTATAAACTTTAGATGCTGTGGCAGTATGAATATCAGTCCCTTTACGGAAGGCCTCGCACATATTCGGATCTGCACTGATAGCGGCAACGATACGAAGTTCGATCTGCGAATAGTCGGCAGATAATAACACATGTTTATCATCTCTTGGTACAAACGCTTTGCGGATCTCTTTGCCCCGATCTGTTCTTACTGGTATATTTTGAAGATTGGGATTATTGCTTGATAATCTTCCGGTAACAGCTACTGCTTGTGCGTAACTGGTATGCACGCGTCCGGTTCTTTTATTGATCATTTCGGGAAGCGCATCCACATAGGTAGAACGGAGTTTTGTCAGTTCGCGGAAAGTAAGAATATCATCCACGATTTGATGACCTTTAACTGCCAGTTTCAGCAATACATCTTCTCCGGTTTGATATTGTCCTGTTTTGGTTTTTTTCGCGGAAGGATCAAGTAATAGTTTATCGAATAATACTTCGCCTAATTGTTTTGGAGAGGCCAGATTAAAACGAACCCCGGCTTGTTTGTATACACTTTCTTCCGCTTTTTTTGCTTCGATCCCGAGTTCTTTAGAATAGAGTTTGAGAAAATTTTCATCTACACGAATGCCTTCAAATTCCATATCTACCAATACTTTTACCAATGGATTCTCTACCAGGTTAAATACTTTCTCTACTTCTTTTTCTTTCAATAGAGGAACAAAAGCTTGTTTTAATTGCAAGGTGATATCCGCATCTTCCGCCGCATAATCCTTTATTTTTTCAACAGCCACATCGCGCATGGTGCCCTGACCCTTTCCTTTTTTTCCGATCAGTTCTTCAATATGAACGGGTTCGTAACCAAGGTATCTTTCACTAAGAACGTCCATACCCCGCTTACCCTCGGGATCGATCACATAATGCGCCAGCATAGTATCAAATACATCACCGGCCAATTCAATACCATACCATTTCAGGATCAGCAGATCATATTTTATATTCTGTCCTATCCATATTTTTTTCGGATCAGAGAACAGGGGTGCAAATAGTGAGAGAATTTTTTTAGTTTCTGCTTCCTCCGGAGGACATGGAATATACCAGGCCTTACCAGGTTTTACGGAGAAGCTTAATCCCACTAGCTCGGCTGCATTAGCATCAATAGAAGTGGTCTCTGTGTCGAAACAAATTTCTTTATACGTTTTTAGTTCCTTCACCAGTTCAAGGATCTCTTTTTCTGTTTCAAGTGCCAGATATTCATGATCTGTATTTTGAATATTCTTAGTGGCAACAGGAATGGTGCCTTCATCATCCGAAGAAATAAGAGGATTGGAGAGAGTGGCTATTTCAATGATATTACCAAAGAGATCCGTTTGAACTCCCTGAGGAATTTCTTTTTCAACTACACCGCGCTGCGCGATAGGTAATTCTTCACCAAGCAATCTTTTAGCCAGTGTTTTAAATTCCAGTTCAGTGAATACCTCTTTCAACTTTTCTTTGTTCCATTCCTTAAGCCTGAAATTTTCTTCATGAAATTCTACTGGTACATTAGTAATGATGGTGGCGAGCTTTTTGGAAAGAATGGCCATCTCTCTTCCTTTTCTCACTTTTTCACCCATTGCTCCTTTGATGGAGTCAGCGTTCTCCAGTGTTTTTTCCAATGATCCATATTCCGCAATGAATTTAGCGGCGGTCTTTTCGCCTACACCAGCAATGCCGGGAATATTATCTACTGCATCGCCCATCATGGCAAGTATATCGATCACCTGGCTTACTTCTTTGATATTCCATTTGGCGCAGACCTCTTCAGGCCCCATGATCTCTACATCACCACCCTGGTAAGCAGGTTTATAAATTTTTACTTTTTGAGTTACCAGCTGGCCATAGTCTTTATCGGGAGTGACCATGAACACTTCATAGCCTGCTTTTTCTCCTTGAATGCTGAGGGTACCGATCACATCATCTGCTTCGAAACCATCTTTTGAAATAATAGGAATATTAAATCCTTCGATAATGCGGAATATATCCGGAACAGCTGCCCGAATATCTTCGGGGGTTTCCTGGCGGTTTGCTTTATAGTCGGCGAAGTCGGTATGACGTTCAGTAGGGGCGGCCGTATCGAAGCAGACGGCCATATGAGAAGGCTTCTGTTTATTGATCAGTTCAACAAGTGCATTGGTAAAGCCAAACTGCGCGTTGGTATTTTTTCCTTTGGAAGTAATACGCGGGGCCCTTATCAAAGCGTAGTAGGCGCGGAAGACCAGGGCATAGGCATCGAGTAAGAAAACTCTTTTATCCATGCCTCTAAGATATATACAAAACAGAGTTGTCGGTAGCTTTAAACTACGGACAACTCTGCTATATATTAATCAGCTATGCTTTTTAGTTGATAGACAGTTTCAATGCGGCGGTCGTTTTTTCCTCATCTACTTTGATCACTTTAGTAGCAGGAGCTGCGATCACGGTTGTTTTCTGAGGTTGTTGCTGGTTATTATCTACCAAAACAGTTCCTCCGAACGCAGTTGAATTTTGTGTGGCCTGTTCAGTTTCAATGGCCATTACTTGTTTGTCTTTATGAATAAAGTTCAGGTAAAGAGCAAAGAACAGCAGGTTGAAAGCAAAGAAGTTAACGATTTTACGTACGCGCCTTTTCATGATAATTGGATTTTGATGGTTTTCTATTGATAATTGGATATCGTTCGAATCTGTATGCAAACTACGGAGCTATTTCATGCAGCGCAAGGAATAACTATATGTTATTAAGTAAATCGGGCGGTTATACTTAGGTTGAATACGTATGTTTACGATTGCTATTTAAATGATAGATGAAATTCTGTTTATTCTTAGGTTTTGGGTTTCAAGGGGTTTTGTTCTTATGTTTTTGGAATTGTCAGCCCGATCGTTCAATAGTTTGATTCAAGAAGAAAGAAAAGAAACTATTTCTTCATCACTTCTAAATTCTTTTGCAACAAAAACATTTCATCTCTTAACCTGGCGGCCTCCATAAAATCCAGGTCCCGCGCAGCCTTCTCCATTTGCTTTTTAATCGAGACAATGCCTTTTTCTATCTGAGGTATAGTTTTATAGTCGGTCTGCTCTTCTGCTGCTGTAGAAACAAGGTCCTGATCAGGGGCAATTGAATTGGGATCGGCAGGATCATATCCTTTTATATCAAGAACAGATGTCTGTGCAAAAACATCCTTCATGGTTTTGACAATGGTAGTCGGAGTAATATTATGCTCGATATTAAAGGTTACCTGCTTCTCGCGCCGACGATTGGTCTCATCTATTGTGCGCTGCATGCTCTCCGTTATCTTATCAGCATAAAAAATTACTCTTCCATCTACATTTCTTGCGGCGCGACCAGCAGTTTGCGTTAGTGATTTTTCATTACGAAGAAAACCTTCCTTATCGGCATCAAGAATGGCCACCAATGAAACTTCAGGAAGATCCAATCCTTCTCTTAATAAATTCACGCCTACCAGCACATCGATTTTTCCCAGACGAAGATCTCTTAAGATCTCTATCCGGTCCAGAGTATGTACTTCGCTATGTATGTATTTTGATTTGATATTGATGCGATGCAGATATTTATCCATTTCCTCTGCCATTCTTTTGGTCAAAGTGGTTACCAATATCCGGTCTCCTTTCTTCACCGTCTTATCGATCTCATCCAATAAATCATCGATCTGATTCACGCTGGGCCTGATCTCTATAGGAGGATCTAACAAACCAGTTGGCCTTACCACCTGTTCCACTACCACGCCTCCGCATTTCTCCAGCTCATAATCGTCAGGGGTAGCAGAAACAAAAATGGTTTGATTGGTCAGATTTTCAAATTCATGAAAATTCAATGGACGATTATCAAGAGCGGAAGGAAGACGGAATCCATAATCTACAAGTACCAATTTTCTGCTGCGGTCACCGCCATACATACCACTAACCTGCGGAATGGTCTGGTGACTTTCATCTATCACCATCATATAATCCTTGGGAAAATAATCCAACAGGCAGAATGGCCTGGTGCCTGGTCTTCTTCTATCGAAGAAACGGGAATAGTTTTCAATCCCATTGCAATAACCCAGCTCGCGGATCATTTCAATATCATAGTTCACTCTTTCTCCCAATCGCTGCGCTTCAATATATTTTCCCTGCGATTTAAAATATTCTACCTGTGCATTTACTTCATCCTGTATCTCATAAATAACCTGTTGCAGATTATCCTTTGAAGCCACATAAAGATTGGCGGGAAAGATGGCGGCGTTTTCCATTAACCCGATCCGCTTGCTGCTAACCACATCAATAGATTCTATTTCTTCGATCTCGTCTCCGAAAAATGTAACGCGATAACCATAATCTACGTAAGGAAGATTAATATCTATTGTATCTCCCTTAACCCGGAAGCTGCCGCGATTAAAATCGATCGTAGTACGATTGTATAATGAATTTACCAGTGAATGCAGAAATCCCTGTCTTGAAATGACCTGTCCTTTATGAATGCGAATGATCCCATTCTCATAATCAGTCGGATTCCCCATACCATAGATACAACTTACAGAAGCAACCACGATAATATCTCTTCTTCCACTAAGCAAAGAAGTAGTGGCGCGTAATCTTAGTTTATCCAGTTCTTCATTGATGCTAAGATCTTTTTCAATATATACATCCGAAACTGGCATATAGGCCTCGGGCTGATAATAATCATAATACGAAACAAAATACTCTACTGCATTCTCCGGAAAAAATTGTCGGAATTCTCCGTAGAGCTGGGCCACCAGGGTTTTATTATGCGTAAGTACGAGAATGGGTCTTTGTATTTCCTGTATCACATTGGCAATAGTGAAAGTTTTTCCACTACCGGTCACACCCAATAAAGTCTGATAGCGCTCTCCATTCATTACACCTTCCGTAAGTTGTTGAATAGCCTCGGGCTGATCACCCGCGGGAGAATAACTGGTATGTAACTTGAATGCCATAAACAATCTGCAAATTACCTATTTGAAAACGGATAGGTATTAACAGAGCAGATAATTTTATATAAAAATTTATGTGGATGAAGCTGGCCGTGATGCGTGTGGAGAAAGGTGAAGTGATAGTAGCTTCTCTCGTCAGCGGGCATATTGAAGGTACCGGGAGGTATAAATTGCTCGCCAAGAAAAAAATGGATGGTGTTATCGAATGGGCGCATTTCACCGAAAGGGATAGCGGTCTTAAAGAGAACGTTTACCGGGGTGAGGTGAAGAGCGATGAAGAGCTAAGGCTGGTGATGGAGATCATGAACCGTCACCTGAAAAAGATCTTCGGAATTCATGCCGAAATGAAACAGGGAGTTTGTGAAGTAAGGATGCATTGAGGCTGGGCTGGTTTCGGTATTTTTACCGATAATGTCAGCTACCCGCATATTTACTGCAAAAAAAATCTTTACCGGAGAGGAATGGCTGGAAGATCATGCCCTCATCACAGAAGGCGGCCGCATTCGGCAACTCACGCCCCTGTGTGTACTGGATGCAGCGGCAGTAGAACATCTGGGAGAAAATATACTGGCCCCTGCATTTATCGATGTTCAGATATATGGGGCAGGAGAAAAACTATTTTCTGTTTTTCCGGATATTAATTCCCTGAAATTATTAGCGGAGCATAATTCCCAGGGAGGAACAATTCTCTGCCTTCCTACTATTGCCACCAATGATATTTCGGTCTTTCAGGCTGGCATTAATGCTATTCGCGAATATTGGGACCAGGGGGGCAGGGGGGTTCATGGTATTCATCTGGAAGGACCATGGATCAACCCTATTAGAAAAGGGGCCCATCTCGAAAAATATATTCATGCACCTGCCCTGCAGGAAGTAAAAGAGCTTCTTGCATTCGGGAAAGGAGTAATACGAATGATCACACTTGCACCGGAACTTTGTTCGGATGAAGTGATCGAAACTATCTTAAGTCAAGGCATAATAATATCTGCCGGTCATAGCAATGCTTCCTATTCTCAGGCAATGTATGGTTTTGAGAAAGGCATCAGCCTGGTCACACACTTATTTAATGCAATGAGTCCGCTTCAACACCGGGAACCGGGATTAGCAGGTGCAGCAATGGATCATGATAAGGTGATGGCCAGCATTATCCCTGATGGTAATCATGTTGATTTTGCGGCTCTTCGTATTGCTAAAAAAGCCATGGGGAACAGATTATTTGCCATTACTGATGCCGTCACTAAAACTTCCCGGGGAGATTATCAGCATATATTAGCAGGCGATAAATATGAAGCAGCAGGAATACTTAGCGGCTCTGCCTTAACTATGAACCAGGCACTGCTAAATTTGAATCAGCAGGCCGGTATTGAATCAGGAGAAACACTGCGCATGTGTTCGCTTTATCCGGCCCGGGCATTAGGACTGGATAATGAAAGAGGAAGATTAATGACAGGCTATATAGCAGATATGGTATTACTGAACAATAGTGGAGAACTTATCAAACTGATCAACTGATGAAGAAAATTATTCTTGCATTTTTATATATCTGTATTACTGCTATTTCTCTTTTTGCACAGGATAAACGGGCGCAATATCCTTTTGGTCTTCGTAACGCGCAATTTGGAGTGAGCGTGGGCTATATCAATTATCCATTTTCATTTGATCAGGTACAACCCGGATTCACAGTGGAATCAGTAGGGATTCCTCATCCTGCTGTACGTATAGTATTATATGGCGCGAGTATCAATAAATACCTTTCTGCGAGAGTAACCTATATGCGCCCGGTGAAATGGGTAGAGTATCGTAATATCAATAATCAGCGATTAACTAAGACGGTATGGATGAATATTGCCGGACTTACATTAAATGGCCAATTTCCCATTAGTAAAAAAATATCTTTTTCCGCTGAGGCGGGATTGGGTGTGATCACAAGAAATGGTTTTGAAGTAGACAATAAACCAGTGGTCACTAACGCCAATTATGGTACGGGCTTATTCGGTGGCGCTATTCAATATCATCTTAATAAAAAATGGGACTTGCAAATAAGTAGTGCCTGGTCGCCGGAGAATAAAAAGTTAAAACAGCCGGTCACCTTTTTCCTGGGAGCGGGATTTAATTATTTTCTTCGGCCCCTCAGCGCGGAAAGGGTTACTATAGTGCAAAAAACGGCTCATCATTTTCCAAAACAAGAATTGATAATTGGTCTGACTACCAATAGGCTCGGTTATGGAGCAAATAACGCGGTGTCAAAAGGTCCTATTCCCATATTCTGGGGAGGAGATGTAAAAGTGAAGATGGGTGTATCCGCTTATTATCAGCGAAACATATTTCATTCAAAGAATGTATTCGCATTTGACTGGGCTGCGGGCTTTGGTGTTTGGAGAACCAGGAATAATGAAAGCTTCGTAACCATATCAATTAACCCGGTGCTTCGTTTTACAGCAGTAAGAAGAAAATTCGCTGATTTCTTCCTCGAATACTCTGTGGCAGGTCCCACATTCATCAGCAAAATAAAACTGGATGATATTGAACTGGGAAGGAAATTCACCTTCCATGATTTTATGGGAATAGGAATGATCGCTGGTCCACAGCGAAAGATCTATGCCGGCATTCGCATCGCGCATTATTCCAATGGAAATATTTTTCCTCAGAATGACGGAGTGATGATACCTCTAACCTTCAATTTAGGTTACTGTTTTTGAGAGGAAAATCTTAATTTTTAAAAAGGCTTAACTGCTTTACTGGTTTTATTTTGCCTTCCAGCTTAAACAATTTACCTGCTTCATAGCGACTGGCCACCATGATCTCGGTCTTACCGGCATACGATCTGAACAGCGATTCTACAAGGGAAGGCAGGTTATTATTCTTAGAAAGATGCGAAAGAATCAATGTTTTTAGCAGGGGAGAGCGATAATTCACAAAAAGATCCAGGGCCTGGGCATTGGAAAGATGACCTTCGTCACCCCGGATTCTTTGCTTAAGATGCCAGGGATAATCGCCATTCTCCAGCATGGTCTCACAGTAGTTTGCTTCCAGGAAGGCCGCATCGCATTGGCTGAAGTAACGAATTACACGTTTGCAGGGGAAGCCGATATCGGTAAGTATCCCCAGCTTTATTCCATAGGAGGAAACGATAAAGCTATGCGGATCGGCGGCATCATGATTCTTACGAAAAGGCGTTACCTGCAGATCGCCAAGATCGATGGCCTTTCCATGAGAAAAAGGTTTTACCAGGTGTTTCTCCAATGAAAAAGGCAGGGAACTCAATGTTTTATCAGTGATATAAACTGGAAGACGGTATTTTTTTACAAGTCCGGGAAGGCCATAAATATGATCAGAATGCTCATGGGATATAAAGATACCCAGGAGGTTTTCCATTGGTAAACCGAGGCTTTTCATTCTCTTTTCCGTCTCCCGGCAGCTCAGTCCGGCATCTATCAGTAAGCCCGATTCCCGGGTGCCGGCATAGTAGCAATTAGCGTTGCTGCCCGAATTCAGAGAGGAAAAATAAAGTGCCATGGAACATCAAATGTAGCTAAACCCTGGATGCATTACGGCACAAACAAGCGGTTTTCCCTATGAAAAATCTAAAATTTCTGTGGAAAGAAAAAACTTGAATCAGATGTTGGAAAATCAAAATACTCTATATTTGATTCCGATATGCGAATGGCATATCGAAAAATTTTGAACACCCGTTAAATCTACAAATCAACATGGCAACGAAAAAAAAGAAAGCTGCTGCTAAAAAGCCAGCTCCGAAAAAAGCCGCTAAGAAAGCCGCTCCGAAAAAAGCCGCTAAAAAAGCTGCTCCTAAAAAGGCCGCTAAAAAAGCTGCTCCTAAGAAAAAAGCAGCCCGCAAACCAAACGCGGCATTCATGAGACCACTTACGCCTAGCGCAGCGCTGGCAGCAGTAGTAGGAAGCAAAGCTGTTCCTCGTACTGAAGTAGTTAAAAAAATCTGGGTTTACATTAAAGCCAACAAACTTCAGGACAAAACAAACAGACGCATGATCAATGCGGATGAAAAACTGAAAGTTGTATTTGGTGGTAAGAGTCAGGTATCTATGTTCGATATGGCAAAACATCTCGGCAAACACCTGAGTTAAGACTTGCTAACAAACAATTCAATGGGCTCTTATGGGCCCATTTTTATTTTACCTGGTTTTTAGTTTCATATCCATCAGGTCTATCAGGCCATTCTTCTCTTTATCATCTGCCAGTTCCCAGAACATGATTCCTCCGAGGGCCCGCCGTTTTATATATTTCAGTTTTTCTGTTACTGATCGTTCATCATCAAATGTGGCGAATAATTTTTTTGACGAACTGTACTGCCATGGAGATTTGGCTTTTTTATCCCAGTAATAAGTATATCCGGCGCTATCTGAAAAATATTGATTGAATTGTTTGTAAGCCACCCCCCGAATAAATTTCCCCGATTGATAAAGGCCATGCTGACTATCTTCCACTTGTTGCCATACCCTTGCATAAAATGCGGAACCCATGATCAGTTTATTGGAGGGAACTCCTTTTTCAATTAACCAACTGATTGCTCGGTCAGCAGATTGGGCCGACACATTTCCACTGTATAAAGGCGTATGATGTCCTGTAACCTTACTATAACCCCCTACCAGGTCGTAGGTCATAAGGTTGACCATATCAACTAATGGCATTACGGCTTTCCAGTCTATGGATTGCTCCAGGTAACTGATAAATCCGCCTGCGGCGAAACTCAGAAGATATCGATCACCCATTTCCGTTCTTAATGCCTTCACGAGCTCTGTAAAATTTTCACGGTCAGATATTTTATACGGGTGACCAGGATAACCTTCAATAGCAGGGTATTCCCAGTCAAGATCAAGTCCATCAATATTGTTTTCATGAAACAAGGCAACAGTAGTACGTGCAAATATTTTTCTGTGGGCATCAGAGGAAAATAAATCCGAACAACCATAACAACCTCCCCAGCCGCCAATGGAGACCATGATCTTCAATGAAGGAAATTGTTTTTTAAGGGCGACAACCCCCTTAAGGGCCTTGCGTTGATTATCATTGGCAAAACAAAGCGTATCGCCTTTTATGTGAAGAAAACTAAAAATAATATGAGTGAGTTTGTTCACCGGGTAACGGGCCACCACTGAATCATTGGAAGTTGTATAAGCAATGATGCGGTATTGCGCAGAACCGGCCATGGAAATCAGCAGTAAGGCAATGAACAGGATTTTTATCACGAGCCAAATTAAGGAAGTTCCTTAAGCTTCTAAAATTTGACCTGGCATCGTTTGCAGAAAAACTTCTTCGTTTAGTCCGGCCGCATTTCTTTTTAGTAAAGGGGATCTCACAGCACATGCAAATAGATCTTGTATGGGCCATCCAATGTTTTTTCAGTTTAAATTCTATGAAGATATGACGAGTGCTGCCTTAAATAAAGAAGGAATTAAGACTTCTTATTTTCATTCATTGTCTGGATGGAAACGAACTCCTTCCTGCGATATAAAGGGAAAGGGTTTAGCTGCTTTTAAAAAGAAAACCTCTCCTAACATATCAGTATTAATAACAGATCCCTTTCGTATAAGGAATAAGGGATTTCACAATGAAATGAATGATCACTGTGTATTCGCTAATAATTTGGCCAGGTTGCTGAATGTACCGAATGGCCCTTTCTCTGCAAATGAATTGACTACCCAGGCAGGCAATGAGCCACCCGGATCAAGTTCCAGTGTATAAATGATATGTAATTTGTTTGGAGCAGGCACTGTGATCTTCCAATTAGCCAGATACCTCGGCACCCGAACCTTAGTTGGGATATCTGGAATAATTCCTTTTTCTGCACGACCCGTTACAATCAGAAAACGGGGAAGACTATCCGTTTTGATCTGTAAATGAATCAGTACATCCCGGTTGGAAACAGGCCATGGCATTTGTATTTCAGAATAATAAATAAACTCATTAGCCGTAATTTTTTTTATCAGACGGCAAAATTTATTATGATAGATCCAATCAGAAAAATCATTCACATTAGTAAGAATGGAAATAAGTTTAGTGTAAGTGCCGGTTAAAATGGCATCTACTTTTACAAGTTTGAATGAAGAGTTATTCGCATCAGCAGTATAGACCTTAATATTATTCTGATCTTTTTCGAGTTTCCAGGTTTGCGAAAAGCAAGGGGAGGTGAGCAACAACAGCAGTATTACGGATAATCTGTTCATGACTTATGCCATGAAAGTAATTAAAATAGGGAAAATTACTGATTGCTTATTGTTAATTATAAGGTATTGTGGTAAGCGGCGGCCTAAGTTTTATATAGAGGTTTGAAGAATTAGTGATTAATACTTATTAATTATTTCCCCTTCACTAACTCAAACCAGCTGACATGAAATTTATCTCCAACCAGTTCACCCTGCACACTGGCTTTGCGGATCTCTTTACAGAATCCATGATCTTCATGAGCATCACCAAAATCGTCAATATCAACTCCGGTAACGTAATAATATTTGTTTTCATACTTCACAGCCAGTTCGCATTCCTTCCCTTTCATTTTAAAATTGCATTTACCACATGAGGCATCCAGGGTATAAACAGGCTTATTCTTATCAAATACTAACTTTTCTTTTGTATGCTGGGCCATTACTCCCATACCTGAAAGGGTCAGTATTATCACTAAAAATAAATTTTTCATGTTTCTGTTTGAATTATAAAACTACTTATTTCTCCCAGTTTAGTTTTAATTTTTTTAGTTCTGATGAATTGGGTCCAATCATTATCTCAAACTCTCCCGGCTCCCAATTGAGTTTTCCATTCATGTTGTAAAACTTCAAGTCCTCCGGTGTGATCGTGAAACTAACCTTACGACGCTCACCCGGCGCCAATTCTATTTTCTGAAAACCTTTTAATTCTTTTACGGGACGAGTTACGGAGCCAACCATATCTCTGATATACAATTGTACTACTTCTTTTCCTTTACGGGCGCCGGTGTTGCTCACGCTAATGCTGGCAGTCAGCACCTGGTTTCCTTTTAGCTGTTTGTTACTTAGCTCCAGTTCACCAAATGCAAATTTCGTATAACTAAGTCCGTATCCAAATGGATATAGCGGATCATTTGATACATCGATATAATTAGAACGAAATTTTTGAAACCATTTTCCTTCCGGCAATGGACGTCCTGTATTTTTATGCGCGTAATAAATTGGTATCTGTCCAACATTCTGCGGAAATGTTGTTGTGAGTTTACCGGAAGGATTAACATCTCCGAATAAAACATCCGCGATAGCATTGCCTGCTTCAGAACCACCGAACCAAACATTGAGAATGGCAGGCACATGATCCTGTTCCCATTTAATGGTCATTGGGCGACCAGCGAATAATACTAAGACTACTGGTTTTCCGGTTTTTACTAATTCCATCAATAATCTTTTCTGAACATCAGGAATATCAAGATCACTACGACTGGAACTTTCTCCACTCATTTCCGATGCTTCTCCAAGAGCAGCGACGATCACATCTGCATTTCCTGCGATGGCCAGGGCCTCATTTCTTAATTCTTCTTCAGAACGTGCATCTCTGTTCAGAGAACGGCCAAACATGGTAGCCCTCACTTCATACATACTATCTGATACCAGGTTAGATCCTTTTGCATATACTATTTTTCCATCCCCACCAAATGACCTGGTTAGACCAGCTCTTAC